>JBFYZU010000107.1:0-13963 GCA_041309365.1 Myxococcota bacterium | reverse complement strand
GCACAACGGACGCCTGCAACGAGGCCACGGCCTGGTGCGCCACGCCGCCGGACTTCTGCGTGTGCTCCCACGCCATGCCCGCAACCGTGCCCTACGACACCTGCGCTTCTTCCGGCGCCATGACCCAGAGCGGCTCCGGGGCTTTCATGCAGTGGGCCGCCTCCGGAGACACCCACTGCTCCGCCAACGACTACGCACCCACCTGCGCCGGCAGCGGGCGCGACAACGTGCACGGCCTGAGCGTGCCCACCGACGGCGCCACCAACCACCAGCTCTACGAGTACAGCTTCATGGTGGAGGCGCTGGACATGGATCCCACGGTGTCCATCTGGCCGTCCGGAACCTGCGGCGGGACCTCGAGCTGGGGCTGCAACGCGACGAGCCTGGGCGCCTGCTGGACCGGCACGGGCCACGCGGCCGCGGACGGCAACGACGCGTGCTTCGACGCCTACGCCTGGAGCAACGCGAAGGCCGTGCTGCCCGAGGGGTCCTACAGCGTGCTGGTGGACTCGGCCAACGCCCAGGGTGGAAACTACGATCTCTACGCCACGCGCTCGCCCTTCAACAATACCCAGTGCGGCATGGAGGTGGAGGTCCAGATGGGAGGCAAGTGGTACGGCAACACGTACGCCTCGGCCACCTACGGCTGCGCCTTCTGCACCTCGAGCGCCGTGAGCGGCTCGGGCGGCGCCTGCAGCGGCTACTCCTGCAACGCCACCTACGCCCAGGCGGAGTTCGAGCTGGACCACACCGGGACGCCCTGGCAGCGGCCCATGGGCTACATCGTCACCGGCGACGGCGTGGGGGCGTTCGATCCGGCCATGAGCATGTTCAAGCACTCGTGCTACTCGAACTTGAGCACCAACCTGGCCCAGGTCTACGCCGTGGCCTGCAGCAACGACATGGACGCCTCGCTCGCCCCGCGCATCGTGACGGGCGTGGTCCCGAGCCTGTACACGGCCGAGCTCAGGCTGCACGGCTACGACCCGGGCGTGACGGGCCAGTACGAGCTCACGGTGGAGTACGACACGGACGGCGACGGCCTGGCCGATGACGACGACTCCTGGCCCGCCTCGAGATGGGGCGCCACGGCGAACGTGGGAGGAGGCCAAGAGGACGGCCCCATCCCCATCGACGCGGTGCCCTTCACCGACACGCGCACGAGCTGGGGCTACCCTGCGGACGACCTGGAGGATTGCAGGGTGTGGCTTCTGGTCTGCTTCGAGTGGGTGGGCCGCAACGGCGAGGAGGTCTACTACAAGCTCAACGTGGGAGGCACCGTGGACGTGCGACTGTCCCCCGCCGCCCGCGGCGACGTCTGGACTCACGCCAACGTGCCCGACGGGTGGGACCCCGTGCTCTGGTACAGCCCGGACTGCTCGAGCTGGAGCTACGAGGATGCGGGCGGCGTGAACGACTACGAGGAGGCCACGGGCGTGAACGGCGACGGCTGCATCGCCGTGGACGGGTACGTGGGCGGGGACGGAGGCTACTACCTGCTGGAGGTCACGAGATGACGAAGGTGTGGTTGCGCGCGGGGGCGATCATCGTTCTTCCCTGTGCCCTGTGGCTCGCCGGGTGCGACGAGTGCCAGCGCGCCACGGACTGCGGCATCGGCGAGATCTGCAGGAACGGCCGGTGCGTGCCCTCGACCTTGCCGGACTCGTCCACGGACACGGTGGGAGACACGGACGTGGTGGACGACGACGTGCCGGACACGGGCGGCACGGACACCATCGATCCCGACGCCACCCTGGACACGGTCATCGAGGACACGTCCGGCGACGAGATAGGCGACACCGTGGAGGATGACGGCCCCTGTACGGCCGATGACCAGTGCATCGACGACAACCTCTGCACCGACGACTACTGCCACCCGTCGTTCCACCTCTGCGTCAACGAGCCGCTCGACGGCATGGACTGCTCGCCCCTCGACATATGCGACGGTGTGGGCACCTGCAACGAGGCTGGCGAGTGCGTGCTGGACTCGTCGCCGCTGTGCAACGACCATAACCCCTGCACCTTCGACACCTGCCTCACGGGCGCCACGGACTGCCGGTACGACGCCATGGGCGACGGCTCGCCGTGCGACAACGGCCTTTTCTGCGACGGCGACGACGGTTGCACGGGCGGCGTCTGCATGGCGGCCGATCCGACGACGCGGCCCTGTGACGACTCCAACGCCTGCACCCTGGACATCTGCGCCGAGGGCGCGTCGGATGTCGTGTGCACCCACGAGCCCACCGGCTCGTTCCGCGCCGTGACCTGCGGGGCCACGGTGACGGGCACCACGAGCGGGTCGGGCGAGATCGGGACCTACGGCTCCTGCACGGGCACGCTGGGCGCCGGCCCCGAGGAGATCATCGTGTTTTCGAACGCCACGGCGACCGGCGTGACCTTCACCCTGGTCATGGACTCGGGAATCCCCACGGCGGACTACAACGAGCTGTACGTGCTCACCGACGGTTGCGACCCGTCCACCTGCACCCAGACCGGCGCCACGAGCGTGACCGTGGCGAGCGTGGCCGCGGGCACTCCCGTGTACGTGGCCGTGGAGTCCGTGGCAGGGGGCGCCCTGTTCGCGGTGCAGGCGAGCTGCTTCTGATGGTGATGGAGGGCCAGGTGACGACAAACACGATCGAGGTGGCCCCATGAGGCGCAAGTTCGACGCGGCATTGCTTCTCGCTGCCGTCTTTTCGGGCTGCTCTGGACAGGAGCCTCCCGCTCCGGCCGTCGATACGGCCCCGGGCCAGGTGTTCCTCTTCGAGGAGTCCTGCTGCGAGAACGACGTGAGCTGCCAGGACGGCAACTGGTGCAACGGCATCGAGACCTGCGACTGCTGGGGCGAGTGCGGCCCTGGCGAGCCCCCCTGCCTGCACACTCCCGATCCCACGGACCCCTGCCTGGCCTACGGCGCCTGCATCAACGACCGCATCGACCCGGCCGGGACGGGCTACGGCATGGGCCACTGCGAGATCACGGTCATCTGCGACGCCTGCACCGTGGTGGGCGACTGCCCCGCGGCGCCCGACGCCTGCAGCAGCGTTGCCTGCGTGGCCGGCTACTGCCAGTACCCTGCCATCGACTGCACCGACGCGGACTTGTGCACCGCGGACTCCTGCAACCCGGCCACGGGCTGCATCAACACGCCCATCCTGTGCACGGATCCCGACCCCTGCCTCGTGGGCGCCTGCGATCCTGCCACGGGCGCTTGCGTGTTCACGGACACCTGTTGCCATGCCGACGGCGACTGCCCCGACGACGGCAACGTGTGCACGGACGAGCACTGCAACATGGGAACGGGCGCATGCTACACGACGAACAACACGGCACCCTGCTCCGATGATGGCGAGGTGTGCACCCAGGACATCTGCTCGGGCGGTCTGTGCACCCACGACCCCTGGGCGGATCCATCGGCTCACGCCTGCGGCTCGGACGGCGAGGTGTGCACACAGGACATCTGCCAGGCCGATGGCACCTGCGGTCATCTGGCCTGGCCATCACCAGAGACCCATGCATGCCCCTCGGACGGCAACGTGTGCTCCAACGACGTGTGCCAGGCCGACGGCACCTGCGGTCATCTGGCCTGGCCCTCCCCCGAGACCCACGCATGCGCATCGGACCTCAACGCCTGCACGCAGGACTTTTGCCAGGCGGACACGACGTGCGGCCACATTCCATGGCCCGACGGATCGCTGCCTCTGGGCTGCTGCAACGACGACGTCGATTGCGACGACTCCAATGCCTGCACCGTGGACACATGCCTGGCCACGTGGGTCTGCCAGGTGCCGGCGGACACGGCATCGCTGGACGGAACGGCATGCGCGTACAGCTCGGCCGATCCCTGCGTCCTGGGCGGCCAGTGCAGCTCGGGCCTGTGCTTGCCTCTGTACAACGACCCGGCGAACGAGACTTGTGCCTCTCCCGAGGCCCTGGCTTTCGGGGCCGTGCCTGCAGGCGGGTACGGGTTCGACGTGGGCGACTCGGCCCAGGGCGACACCACCTGCGCGGACGACGACTACTCCGCCTTCGACGAGACGGACGCCTGGGACATCTTCTACGGGTGCGGCACGGACGCCGCCCCGGAGCTCGTGTACCAGTTCGATTTCAACGTCGGTGGGGACTACGAGATGTACCAGTACGTGGTGGACGCCTACCGGTACAGCGGCCCCCGATCCGATCCTCACACCGACGAGTTCGTGTACGCGCGGTCCACGTGCTCCGACGGCAACACCCAGATCGCGTGCAACGACGACTGCAACTACCCCACCTGGTCCCCTCTCTCGGGCTACTGCACGGCGCAGCTCCCCAGCGCCCTGTCCGCGTCGGTCGTCATCCCGCCGGCACCCATGGGCACGGCCAACACGGTCTCCGTTTTCGCCGATGGCTACGGCAACAACACGGGCGAGTTCGAGGTGCGGGCCCGCAGGCGCATCCACGACAACAACGGGTGCACCAACTGGTCGAACCTGCGCACCGAGCCGCTCATCACCGGAGAGAGCGTCTGGCGCGGCAACACCGCGGGGTACACGAACTATCACATGGCCTGCGTGGATCTGGACGCGAACGGCGTGTGCGACGATCCTCCCGGCATGTGGTGGGCCGGTCCGGACTGCGTGATGCCGGTCAATGCGAGCTGCTCCGTGCAGTGGATCAATCCGCCCGGTGGCTGGGCCTACGTCTGCAACGCCAACGACCCGTTCGAGGCCGGCTGGGTGGCCAGGTTCGCCACGGCCGGCAGCTACCACATCTACGTGGACGAACGGGCTCACGCAGGAAGCTTCAATACGGCGCTTGCCCTGTGGGGTCCCAACGAGGGCTCGGAGGACTGCGGGTTCGGCAACTGGTACGGGTGCACGTTCGGCAGCGGCCAGCAGCCTGCCTCGCTGCGCGTGGACGTGGGAGCCGCCGACGTGGGCGATGTCTACATGATCGAGATCTCCAACGTGGATGCCAACCAGCGCGGTAACTACGAGTTGAACGTGGTGTACCAGAACCCCCAGTACCGGGGCCTGCACGAGCTTTTCACCGGCGCCACTGCCACGGATCTCAACAACTACCGCATCGACTTCACCCCCGACGGATCGGCGGATCGTGGGTACTCCTACAGCGTCACAGGGCCATCGGCAGTGTGGCCCATCGATCCGTGGAGCGCAGGCTCGGGGAGCGTGTTCCTCGACAACGAGAACGCTGCCGACGTGTCTCTCCCGTTCTACCAGCTCCTCGGCGACGTCTTCTACCGGAACGTCAGGTTCTACGCCAACGGTCACATCCGGTTCTACAACGGTGCCCAGGCAGGCGGCGGGGACAGCACCCCCACGGTGGACGAGCACTACCAGACCTACGAGCCTCAGGTGGCCCCTTTCTGGGCCGACCTCTACAACGTGACCGTGCGTTACGGTTCGGGTCTGTTCGAGGGACAGAGCGTGTACTGGCTCGCCTGGACCAACAATTCGGCGGTCAATGGCTTCAGTAGCAGGTACGTGCGCTTCCAGGTCATCTTCCACATCGATGGCAAGATCACTTTCTACTACAGGACGATCGGTACCGTACCGGCGGGGCGCAGCGTGCTCGTGGGCAACTCGGGAACGGCCAACGTCAACGGCGTTGCCGTCAACTACCGGTGAGGTGAGGGCGATGCGAAGCTACCTCATTTCGAGAAACCATGCCGGGTGGCCCTTGAGGCTCGGCACGGCGCTCGGGCTGATTCTCGCGCTGCCCGCTGTCGCAGGATGCGACGAGTGCGAGACCACGCGAGACTGCCCTCCGGGCCGGATTTGCGTGGCAGGCCAGTGCAGGAGCACCTCGTCGCTCGACACGAGCACCCAGGATGACACGCTCGTCGATCCCGACGGCCCAACGGACACGATCCCCGACACGGAGCCGGAAACTGTTTCCGATCCCTTGCCGGACACCGCGATGGATTCCACGCCTCTGGACGTCGATCCCGAGGTGATCCCGGACGAGAGCTTCGAGGAGATAGTCGAGGACCTCCCGGTGTTCGAGTGCTGGGTCCACACGGATTGCAACGATTCCAACGTCTGCACGGACGATTACTGCAGCCCTGCGAGGTTCTGCACGTTCATCCCTGCGAGAGACGGCATGGAATGCGGCGACGATCTCTTCTGCAACGGGATAGAGGTCTGCGAGACGGGCGTGTGTGCTGCCGACATCGCCGCCTGCGACGACGGAAACCCCTGCACCGGCGCCACCTGCACCGAGGGCTCCGATGGGCCGGTCTGCTCGTACTCCGATGCAGCGGACGGCACATCCTGCGACAACGGCCTTTTCTGCGACGGTCCGGACGCCTGCCACGACGGGGACTGCGTGAGCGGCCCTCAGCCCTGCCCGAGATACCACGACAACCCGTGCATGCACTGGGTCTGCGACGGCGCCTCGTCGTCCTGCACGGAGGAGCCGGTGGCCAACGGGCTTCCCTGCCCGGACGGCGACGCCTGCGACGGCCAGGAGGCATGCACCGACGGTGCGTGTACGGATGCGGCCTCGGGGCCCTGCGACGACCTGAACTTTTGCACCACGGACTCGTGCGTTCCGGGCGGCTCGGGCTCGGTCTCGTGCACGAACACCCCCGTGGGTGACGGCCAGGCATGCGGCGTGGGTGCGATCTGCTCCGGCACGGGAAGACAGTGCCTCGCCGGCGTGTGTACGGCCGGGGTGTCTTCACCCTGCACGGATGGCGATATTTGCACATGGGATCGGTGCGTCGACGACGGCTCGGGATCCCCCTCCTGTTCCTCGGAGACGGCCGTGTTCGAGACAGTGGGTTGCGGGGACGTGCTCGCCGGCATCTACACCCTCACCGCGAGCGCCGAGGTGTCGAGCTATGGCGGGTGCGGCTCGGGTCTCTTCGGGCCGGAAACCGTGCTCATGTTCAGCGCCGCGTCGGCGCCGTCCAGCGTGCGCGTCACCTACGCGCCCAGCTACGCCCACGGCACCATCACCACGCTTTTACTCACGGACGCCTGCTCGCCGGCGACATGCTTCGATTCGGCCGCAGGGACGTCCCCTCTCTTCGCGACTCCTGGTGCGACCTTCTACATCGTCATCGAGGGCTTCCTCGAAGGCGACATCAGCGTGAGCTGCCCATGACGCCCCAAGAAGCGATCTCCCGGAGGAATGGATGACGAAGTACCCAGGCCAGCCTCCCGCCCTGCTCGCCGCCCTCTTTCTCGCCTCGTCGTGGTCCCATCCCGCGTCCGCGCAGGACGATCCCTGCTGCACCGAGTCCGAGCTGGCCTCGTGCCAGGACGGGCTGTGGTGCACGGGAGAGGAGGGGTGCAACTGCTGGGGCGACTGCGAGCCGGGCGTCCCCAGGAACTGCGACGACGGCAACTGGTGCACCAACGACTACTGCTACAACGACACCATCACGCCAGGCACGGGCCTGGGCGACGGCCACTGCGAGCACGTCAACGTGTGCGTGAACTGCAACGTGGACGAGGACTGCGACGACGGCTCCGCGTGCACCGACGAGTGGTGCGCCTCCAACATCTGCTTCTACCGCGACGTGGTCTGCAACGACCTGCTCATCTGCACGGTGGACACCTGCGACCCGGCCACGGGCTGCGTGTTCACGGACATCTGCGCCGACACGGACGTGTGCACCGTGGACTACTGCAACCCCGCCATCAACGCCTGCAGCCACGATCCCCTGGACTGCGACGACGCGGACGTGTGCACTTCCGACTGGTGCGACTCCCCGATCGTGGGCTGCCAGCACGGGCCTGCACCGGGCGTGTGCGCGGCGGACTGGCAGTGCCAGATCTGGATCAACGACATGGACCCCTGCACGGACGAGGTCTGCGACCTCGGGGCGCTTCCCTGCCCTGTATGCGTCCACGTGCCCAGGCCCGTTGTCAACGACACCTGCCCGACCGCCAGCACGACCACCCAGGCAGGTGGGGGAGCCAGCATGAGCTGGACAGGGTCCGGGGATCTCGCCTGCTTTACCGACGACTACCAGAGCGCCTGGGGAGACCATCCCGCGAGCCCCTGCGGCACGGGCGTCGGCCCGGACGCCGTGTGGACCGCGAGCCTGCCGGCCGAGTTCCAGCTCTACAGGTACCGCCTCGAGGGATACGACCCACTGGTCATGCCCGCGGACTTCAACCCCCAGGTCTGCCTCTACTACCCCTATCGCCAGAGCGCGCTCACGCCCGTCAACTACGGGGTCTGCGGGCCGGGAGCCGACGAGACCTACGCCATCGACGACGACCGGGTGCTCATGTGCGCGGACATCGGCGGCGGCGTGTGCGGCCTCGATGCCACGGACGGGTGCACGGATCTCTTCCGCTGGCACAACGCCGCGGCCGAGGTGAACTGGCCCGTGCTGCCCGACGGGTCGTATAACCTCATCGCGGACACCGGCGACGGCGCCACCCTCGGTGGCCAGTACGACGTGCGGCTGCGCAGGATGGAGGCGGTGTCCAACTTCGCCTGCGACGACGGCGACGCCAACCTGGGAGCTGCGGACTCCATCGAGCCCGTGGAGGTCCAGATGGGCGGGGTGTGGACCGGCAACACGACGGACTATGGCTTCACGACGTTTCTCGAGGGCGTCGGCTACTGCACGCAGACGGAGATGCTCAACGACACGGCCGATGTCGACGGGGATGGCACGTGCCTGAGCGTCACGACCCCGGGAGGGTGCGGGTGCGATGCGACCGAATGGCTGTGCTTCGTCAAGGAGTACGCCCGCGCGGAGTTCCGCATCAACCACAGGGACGCGCCGTGGGACAGGGACATGGGCTACGTCATCTCCACGGAGAACCCGAGCTTCGACACGGCCCTCTCGCTCATGGGCGAGACGTGCCAGAAGGGCTGCGCCTGCAGCCTGTCGCGCGCGTACACAGCCTCCATGGACGGGTGCTCGGGCACGGACGCTGCTGGCTGCCCCCTGGCGTGCGACAACAACGCGGGCACGGTGGGCGCCAACTCCTCGAAGCTCGTCACCGGCGTGCTGCCTGCCGGGATCCTGGCCAGCGTGTCATTGCACGGCTACTACCCCGTGAGCGCGGGCGCCGCGGCGCAGGGCAACTACACGCTCAAGGTGCAGTACGACACGGACGGCGACGGCCTGGCGGATCTGTACGACCCCAACAATGCCCTCATGAGCGGGGACATCTACACGGCGGCGACCTCACCGGACCAGAACGGGCCCATCGAGATCACGTCGCTGCCCTTCCACGACTCCCGGACGTCGGATCGATACGCCAAGGATCTCAACGCCAACCCCAGCTTCTGCAGGCGCTACACCAGGGATTGCGATTTCTGGGGATGCGACCCCTGGGATCCCTGCGCCGCAGGCAACACGACGGCCGTTGATGCGAGCTCGCGGGATGTCTTCTACGAGTTCGCGAACACGGGCGGTGCCGGCAACTACAGGATCTGCGCGAGACCTCTCATCGATCGCGAGACATGGACCACCGTGCCACCTTACAGGTGGGACAGCTGGGCCCTCGTGCTCATGACGAGCACCAACGCCGGAGCGAGCTGGAATTATTACTACAACTGCGAGCAGACCGCGGAGGAGGAGATGCGGTGCCTCTTCGAGGGCGACAGCGTCCAGACCGTCGTTGCCGTGGGAGCAGGAGCTACCCTCATCATCGGTATCACGGGCGTGAACGACTCGACGAACGCGGACGCCAGCCGCGCGGGCTACTACAACATCAAGGTCTGCAGGGACGGCACCGCGGGATGCGACTGCGGCAGCTGGGACTACAGGCCATGATGGGCGGATCGACGAGGCTCGAGACGGTGTTTTCGGTGGCCGCCATCCTCCTGCAGGCGGCCTGCTCCGAGTGCGGCAAGGACTCCGACTGCCCGAGCGGCGAGCGTTGCGTGCAGGGTAGCTGCGTGCCCGTGAGCGGCCCCATCGACACGAGCACGGACACGGAATCCGACACGGATCTCGATGGCCAGGATCCGGACGTCTTGCCCGACACGGTCCTGGATCCTCCCGCGGACACGGTGGGAGACGACGTTCCCGTGGATCCGGGCGACGTGGAGGCCGACGCGCTCGTGCCGTGCGACACGGACGCACAGTGCGACGACGGCAACGTGTGCACCACGGACGTCTGCCACCTCGAGGGGCGCGTCTGCTACTACACGTTCAACAACGGGTACCTGTGCGACGACGGGGAGTTCTGCAACGGCATCGAGATCTGCGAGATGGGCTCCTGCGCGGCAGGGGCCGCCGTGGTGTGCACGGACCCGAACCCGTGCGTCGAGGGTCACTGCGACGAGGTCACGGAAGCGTGCGCGTGGAGCAGGATCGACGATCACACGACATGCGACAACGGCTATTTCTGCGACGGGACCGACGAGTGCATCGAGGGAACGTGCACACCCCTCTACGACGTGACGTGCAACGACTCGAGCCCCTGCACCCAGGACTCCTGCGACTGGGATGCCAATGCATGCGCACACGTCCCGGTCGCCGTTGGAACGGACTGGATTTCCTGCGGGGAGACGACTCTGGCGCTCATGACCGGGGTGGACGATCGTGTGAGCTCCTACGATTGCGACGGGACCTCGTACCCTGGACACACGGCGGAGACGATCTACGAGGTCGCAATCCCCACCGCGTCGGATCTCGTCGTGACCATCGGGGCGGATCCCGAGGATCCCACGGTCTTCCAGACGTTTTTGCTCACGGACAAGTGCGACCCGGCATCCTGTGTGGCCGCCGGCGACAAGACACTCTCACTGGCTGGCGTGTCCGGCACCGTGTACATCGTCGTGGAGCGTGATACTGTCGGTGCTTCGTGGCTCACGGTGGAGTGTCTGTGACGCGCGTCTGGCGGCCGTCTGGCACTGCTCGAATCTGGAGGTGAAAATGCCCAAGCGGAGCGCCGGCCGAGCGTGGCTCGCGTTTTTCACCGTGCTCGTCGCGTCCCCCGGGTGCCACCGGGGTGGCGGGAGCGACGTTCCGGACGCCTTGGACACCCTGCCCGGCGACACGGCGGACGACCGGGACATCGACGCGACGGACCTTTCCGATCTTTCCGATGAGGGCGGGCTCGAGGACACGCCCAGCGATACGGAACAGGACACCATCGCGGGCGACACGGCCGACGACACGGACGTTGCAGATCTTCCGGCCGATCCCGACGCGGTGTCGGACGCATCGGACGACCTGCCCGATCTGGCCGACGAGGATATCGCCGGTGACGATCCCCCACTGGATGCTCCGGACACCACGGATACGACCGTGGAGACCTACGAGGAGATCCTCGTGGATTCGCCCACCGAGGGCGTTGCGAGCATTACCGGAATGGTGTGGCGCGATCCGTCCCTGGCCCTGGGCGGTGACGCTTCCTCGGACGGGGTCGGCACGGTGCTCGTGGCACTGTTCGACTGTGCAGCCATGAGCACTCTCGGGTGCGGCTCCACACCTCTTCTGGTGGACGAGAGCGCCGGCCCCGTGGATCTCTCCCTTCCCGAGTCGGGCTACCCCTACTCCTTCACCGGCCTCGTGGCCGGCAGGTACTGGGTGTTCGCGGCGCTCGACGACGACGGCTCCGGGTTCGCCGGCTTGCCCTGGGAGTACGCGCCCGTGGGCCAGGGCGACCTGGCCAGCCACCCGGCACCGGACTATTACCTGTTCGCCACCACGAACCTGGTGGACGCGGACGTGTACCTCGACGTGCGCGCCTCCGAGCTGAGCGGTCAGGTCTTCGTGGACCCGTTTCTGACCTACGCGGGCGACGGCCTGGGCAACCTCGTTGTCGGGGCTTCGGACGTGGATCCCACCTCGGGCGGTGCGTTCCAGCTTCTCGGCCTGGACACGATGATGGACGTGAACGTGCTCGACGGCACGCCGGAGTCCTACAGGACAGTGCTCCTCGCCCCTGCCGGGCCACTCTACGTGTTCGCCTACCTCGACGACGATGGGGCGGGCAGCTCCCCGGCAAGCGGCGACCCTGCCACCATACCGTCCTTGACGGGCACACTCCCTTTGATGGGCGGCTCCATCACGGTCGATCCAGTGCTCGACGCGCTCGTTCCCTAGATGGTCGACAGAAAGACAGTCGAGCGATTCATCGACCGGGACCGGGGAACGGCCGGGGCCATACTGGCCGTCGTTTCGGTTTCCATGCTCAGGAACGTTGGCGAATGGATCATGGGGAGGCCGGCGGGCCTCCAGACGACGGATCTCCTCCCGACTTCTCTTCTCGTGGGCCTGACCCAGGGCCTTGCTTTCTACGCGATGATGTTCTGGCTGATGGTCCTCCTTTTGGCCCAGACGACAGGGCGCAGGATTGGCCAGGTGAGCCGCGCCGTCTCCATCGGCCTTGTCCTCGGAGTCCTTCCACCGTTGTTCGATGCTGCCGTCGGGACGTCGAGGCCGGTCAAGTACGGGTACGGAACGACGCTGGCCTGGCTGTTCACAGGTCAGGACTTTCCACCGGGGGAGACCGCCGCGCTGTGGATCGCGATCCTGTCGGCAGGTGGGTTCGTGCTGTACGTCACCCGCTCTGCGACAAGGGGCCTTCTCGCCGCCGCAGGCGCCTACCTCGTGATGCAGTTCATGCTCGTGTGGTCGAACCTGTCGCTGTCCTGGATCCTATCTGGCTTCCCGTTCGATGTGCAGAGGGTCGCGTATTTCCTGCTCGCGATCGCCGCCTTCTTCATCGTTCGTGCGAGGGCGCTGGGACCTAGCCTCCTGCGCGTCAACCACGCCCTGCCTTTCGCGCTGGCGACCCTGGCTGGATCGTTATGGGTCCAGGAAACGTGGAGGATGGGCCTGGGCAAGGCGCTCATGATGCTCGTGACCATGCTCGTGGTCATCATGCACAACGACTACTACGACAGAGATCAGGATGCGGCCTCGGGCAGGGCTTCCACGGTCACGGCTGACGATGCGTCGTGGCTCTGGTTTCTCGCCGCCACCGGCGTGCTCACCGTCATGCTCTGGTCGGTCGTCGCGGCGCTCATCCTGGCGAGCTATCTCGCCCTGGGCGCCATGTACCAGATGCCTGGCGCGAGGCTCAAGCGGATCTTCTGCGTGTCCTACAAGATCGAAGGGCTCTGGGGGGCGCTCGCGTTCATGCTCGGTGCGCTCGGCTCTCCCAACCTCGGAGATGGCCTGGTGGCGAGTGATGTCCTCTGGCCTGCCGTCCTGGCTTTCGGCGGGTTCGCGCTCGTGTCAGGGCTCAAGGACTACAAGGATATCGAGGCAGACGACGCTTCCGGCGTGCTCACCTACTACGTCATGACCCGCAGGAGGGGAGGCGACCTCTACCGCACGCACCGCAGGCTGGTCGCCGCCTGCACGGCCGCCCTCGTGGGAGCCCCTCTGCTTCTGGGAATGAAGCACGGATATCATCCTCTGGAGCTGGCCGCGGCCGGGCTCGCCGTCTTGCCCATGGCCTGGGTCCTTCTCGTCAAGGACAGGACGCGAGCGGTGGAGGGCATGTTCTGGCTGCTTTCGGTGTACCTCGTCGTGATGGCCCTCGCCATGCGGGCCGTCACGCCCCTCGAGGCTGCACGCACCGAGGTGGGAACGGTCATCCACGTGGTGGATACGGGCCAGGGCCCGGTCTTCTGATCACAGGATGGGCGCCACCATCTCGCAGAGCGTGTCCAGAAGCGCGCGGTCCGCGTCGGTGAAAGGGGCCACGGTGTGCGAGTCGATGTCCAGCTCGCCGAGCACCTCGCCGCCGGACATGATGGGCACGACGATCTCGGAGCGCACGCTCGCGCTGCACGACAGGTAGTTTCGCTGGGTGGTCACGTCCTGCACGACGAAGGTCTTCTCCAGGTCGGCGGCCTGGCCGCAGATGCCCTGGCCGAAGCGGATGCGCACGTGCTCGGTGGGCGCCCCGCGATAGGGACCCAGCACGAGCTCGCGCTTCCCCGGCTCCACCAGGTAGAAGCCCACCCAGTCGTAGTGGGCGACCGTGTCGCGCAGCATCTCGCACAGGGCGTAGAGCCGCTC
>JBFYZU010000106.1:0-18935 GCA_041309365.1 Myxococcota bacterium | reverse complement strand
CAAGCACGTACAAGAGCTCCGCGCCGGGATCGAGGAGTCACTGACCAAGAAGCAGCTCAAGGCCCTGGAGGAGCCCGTGGAGCGCTACACCCAGGGAAGCTGGATCGACTTCGAGGAGTGGCACTGCTCGATGGCCAGCACGGCTGCACGCCTCGCCGTTCTGGCCACGGGCGACGTCGGGAGCGTGCTCGATGCCATCAAGAAGCGCGACCCCGTGCTCGTGGGCGTGCCACTGGCCAACCCGCAGGCACGGCGAGAGGCGTTCTCGACCAGCAGCCTGGCGACCGACCTCGTGCGTTTCGTGCTGGATCCTGCCACCGTCCAGTTCTGGGAGCGCTACGTCGGCACCCCTTGACGCTCGGTTGAAGCATCGTCCGGTGTCGTCCTTGCACCTCTTTTTCGGCACGCAAGGCTCGCCACCGCTCTCTCGGTGAAAGGGTGAGCCGGTTCATCGACGCGAAGACGAGGCGGCTCCATCGCTCGTGGTTGGCGAGGCCGGCGGGAACGTCGGTCAGAACAGGCTCCTTTGCGTATCTGGCCCCGGCGGGATGCCCAGGTGCTCGCAGGCGTGCCGGGTCGTCACGCGTCCGCGCGGGGTGCGCTGGATGTAGCCCTGTTGCAGCAAGTATGGCTCGTACACGTCTTCGAGCGTTTCGCGCGACTCGCCCAGCGCTGCAGCCAGGGTGTCCAGACCCACGGGACCGCCGTCGAACTTCTCGATGATTGTGCGAAGATAGCGCCGATCCATCTCGTCCAGCCCACACCCGTCCACCTTGAGCCTCTCCAGGCCGTCCAGGGTCACCTCCTCGGTGATATGTCCGTCGGCGAGCACCTGGGCGAAGTCGCGGAGCCGTCTCAGGAGCCGGTTGGCGATCCGCGGTGTCCCACGGGCCCTGCGAGCGATCTCGAAGCCGGCCCTCTCGTCCATCTCGACGCCCAGGATACCGGCCGATCGGTTCACGATGATGGCCAGGTCCGCCGGGGGGTAGTAGTCCAGCCTGAGTACCATCCCGAATCGAGAGCGTAGAGGTCCCGTGAGCAGGCCCGTCCGGGTCGTCGCTCCCACGAGCGTGAACGGTTGCACGTCGAGCTGGATGCTCGTGGCGTGCGGCCCGTCGCCCGTCATCACGTCCAGCCTGAAGTCCTCTATGGCCGGGTAGAGGTTCTCCTCCACCACGGCTCCCAGCCTGTGGATCTCGTCGATGAAAAGGACGTCCGCGTGGTCCAGCCTCGTGAGCAATCCGGCGAGGATGCCCTTGTGCTCCACCGCGGGCCCGCTCGTGGCGTGAAGCTGAGTCCCCATCTCTCTGGCCACGATGTGCGCCAGGGTCGTCTTGCCCAGCCCCGGAGGCCCGTTCAGAAGAAGGTGGTCCAGAGGCTCGCCTCTCTTGCGGGCGGCCTGGATGAAGATGCGCAGGTTGTCCTTGAGCTCCTTCTGGCCCACGAACTCGTCCAGGGAGCGCGGCCTCAGTGCCGTGTCCAGCCCTGTCTCGTCTATGGTCCTGAGCGGATCGAGCGGTCCGCCGCGAAGGTTGTCTCCATCGCTCATGGACATCCCCTCATGCCATCGTGCGAAGCGCCTCGCGGATCAACGTGGACAGATCCGCGCCCTTCTCCTCGAGCTCCTTCACGTTTGCCGCGGCCTCGTGGGCCCGCTCCAGCCTGAATCCCAGATGCGTGAGCGCGCTCACCAGCTCCGCCATCTTTCCCGCGGGAAGGGTGCTCCCCGCGGGAGCCTCGCGCTCCAGCTTCTTCACCTGATCCCTGAGCTCGACCACGATCATCTCAGCGGTCTTGCCTCCGATGCCGGGAACGGCCTTGAACCGGCCGGTCTCGCCGCGGCTCAGGGCCACGGCCACCTCCTCGGGAGGCATGACCGACAGGATGGCCAGGGCCAGCTTCGGACCTATGCGCTTGACCTTCCGCAAGAGCTTGAAAGCCGCCAGGTGCCCCCGCGTCGGAAACCCGTAGAGGGTGATGGCATCCTCGCGCACGACGGTCTCGACCTGCATCGTCACCTCGCTGCCTGTCTGCAGCGATACCATGGCCGGCACGCGCAGCTCGAAGCCGACTCCTCCCACATCGAGGATCACCGTGCCTTCGACCGTCCTGTCCACCACCTTGCCCCGCAGCATCCCGATCATGGTCGCTACACTAGCAGAGGGGTGGTACGAATTCCAGGGAGCGGGACTGTGCAGGCGCTCACATTGACGCTCGTGAAACCGGCTCATATACTGGAGTTGAAGAGCCCTCTGTCGGGCTCGTGAAGAGGTGAGACAAACCAAACTCCTTACAAGATTGAAAGCCCCGGGATCTGTCCCTGGTCGTGGTGAGCAAGCCCGGACCCGAAACACCGGGAAGCCTGAAGCGACCAACACGGAGCCCACCTTGGCTTGGTGGTGTGGGGTTTTGGTTTGTCACCTCGACGGCCACGATGGTAAGGCTCTTTTCTTCGTGTGCATGGGTCACCAGAACATGACCTGCTGGCCTCCCCAGTCCTCGGTCATGCCCTCGCGCAGGATGGTGGTACCGCCCTCACCGTCCAGCGCGGCCTCGAACGACGTGTCCCGCGTCACGATGACTTCACGGCCCCCACCCTCGAGAAACTCCACGGCCGCTCTCACCTTGGGTCCCATGGAACCTGGTGGGAACTGACCCTCGTCGAGGAAGCGCTTGGCCTCGCCCTCGGTGAGCTTGCGCAGCGGTCGCTCGTCTGGCCTGCCGAAGTTGATGCTGATGCGATCCACGGCCGTGAGGATGGAAAACAGGTGGGCCTGGACGTTCCGAGCGATCAAAGACGCTGTGTAGTCCTTGTCGATGACAGCCTCGACCCCGTTGAGCTTTCCGTCCGCCTCCCTGACCACGGGGATTCCGCCGCCGCCGCCCGCTATCACGATCCTGTCCTTCTCGATGAGGTCTCGAATGGCATCCATCTCCACCACTTCCAGAGGCCTGGGCGATGCCACGACCTTGCGCCATCCGCGCCCCGAGTCCTCCACCATGTTCCAGCCGTGCTTCTTGATGAGCTGCCTGGCACGAAACTCGTTGAAGAACGGACCCACGGGCTTGGTGGGCCTGCCGAAGCCTGGATCATCACGGTCCACGACGACCTGGGTGACCACCGCGGCAGCCAGGCAGCCGAGGCCATTTCTCTTGCACTCGTTGTGGAACGCTCTCTGCAGTAGAAACGCCATGGTCCCCTGGGTCGAGGCCACGCACATGTCCAGGGTCACGGGCGGGATCTTGGTGATCGACTCCTCCACCCTGATCAGCTCGATGCCCGCCTGCGGGCCGTTCCCGTGGACGATGATGAGCCGGTAGCCGCGCCTGAGCACGCCGATGAGAGGCTTGACCGCCTGCTCGGCGTTGCGGATCTGCTCCTCGAGTGTGCCGTGCTCTGTGGCCTTGATGAGAGCGTTGCCACCGAACGCCACCACGGCCACTGGCTTGCCCATGGGATCAGCCTCCCAGCCTTGCGCGGTTTTTCTCGAGCACCGAGCGCAGGCTCGGCTCGCCCGCATCGGTGAGGGCGTAGAAGGCGCGCACGATGGGCTTGTTCACCTCGAGGATATCCGCCAGGTTTTCGGGCGTGGCACTGAGCACCGCGTCACAGGGGGTGTCGTTGATGGTCCTCTGCAGCTCGCGTGTCTGGTCGTTGCCGTATCCCATTGCTGGCAGCACATCGACCAGGTGGGGATACCTCGAAAACAGGGCCTTGATGGTGCCCACTGCATGCGCCTTCGGGCTGACGACCTCGGCCACCCCGAGCTGATCGGCTGCCACCTTGGCCGCCCCGAACGGCATGTCGCCGTGTGTCAAGGTCGGGCCGTCGTCCACGAGCAGCACCCTCTTGCCCCTGAGCCACTGGCCGTCCGGAGCCGTGACCGTGGAGTTGCCGCGGATCACCACCGCGCCGGGATTGTGGATCGCGGCGTTTCTCGCGATGCTCTCCACCCTGGTGGCCTCTGCGGTGTTGACCTTGTTGATGAGGATCACGTCCGAGGCAATGAAGTTCACCCTTCCGGGCCAGTGGCTCAGCTCGTGGCCCGCGCGGAACGGGTCGGTGACCACGATCCACAGGTCCGGCCTGTAGAACGGCGTATCGTTGTTCCCTCCGTCCCACAGGATCACGTCGGCTTCCTTCTCGGCCTCGCGCACGATGGCCTCGTAGTCCACGCCCGCATACACGACATTGCCGTTCTCGATGTGCGGGCGGTATTCCTCGCGTTCCTCGATGGTGCACTCGTGCCGGTCCAGATCCGCGTGATCGGCGAAGCGCTGCACCTTCTGCTTCTCGAGATCGCCGTAGGGCATGGGGTGGCGAATGGCCACGACCTTCTTGCCCCAGCTCTTGAGCACATCCATGACGTAGCGCGTCGTCTGGCTCTTTCCGCAGCCGGTCCGAACGGCCGTGACCGCTATCACGGGACGGGTGCTCTTTATGGCGGTCTTCTCCTGGCCCAAAAGGCAGAACCTGGCACCCGCGGCCACGGAACGAGCCGCCAGGCCCAGCACCGTATCGCTGGCCAGGTCGCTGTAGGAGAGCACGACCTCGTCCACCTTCTCGTCACCGATGAGAGTCTCCAGCTTCGATTCCGCGAAGATGGGGATGCCCGATGGATAGAGCTTTCCTGCCAGAGAGGGCGGATAGGTGCGACCCTCGATGCCCATGATCTGGGTGGCGGTGAAGGCCACGACCTCGTACTCGGCATTGTCGCGGTAGTACGTGTTGAAGTTGTGGAAGTCCCGTCCGGCTGCGCCAAGGATGACCACACGCTTGGATGCCATTTGAACCCTCCTCCTCGTCCTGCAACGCGCACCCAAAGCGCGCCCGGAAAGGGAAGACCGATACTAGATGCCCCCTGGAAGCTGTCAAGTGCTTGCAGGTGCGACCTTCCGGGGCTAACCTCTTCGATTCATGCGAACCCCATCCGCACGGCCCACATCGCTGCTCGCTGCGCTGCTGGTCGCCGGGTGCGGGTGCGACTCCACGAGGCCGCCCCTGCCACATCTGTTCGATTCCGTGGCAGATCTCGATGTCGATCCTGTCTGGGATCCGGTCGTGGACACATCGGATCCGCCAATCGATACGACTCTCCTGGATACGTCCACGGACACCATCTCCGACGGCGAGGAGGTCCTCTGCCCGCCGGAAGGGGAGGTGGGCAAGGCCTGCACGGCCGACGCGGATTGCCCACCCGGCAACACGTGCTTGACCGAGGTCGCACAGGAGTACGAAGGGCTCACCTACGTGTCGTGGCGTGGGGGTTACTGCTTGGACGCCACCTGGGACCTGGGCTGCGATCCGCTCGATGCGGACGGATGCCCGGCTGGCTCGCGATGCGCCCACCTCGGCACCATCCTGTGCGAGGACCGCTGGGCCTGCCTCGACGCCTGCGCATACGCGGATCCCGCAGGGGATCTCTGGCCGTTCAACGCCTGCTGCAGGCCCGGCTATCTGTGCGATCCCCTGTTCAGCGTGTGCGTACCCGGTTGCTCCAGCGACCGTGAATGCTGCGAGGCGTGGGACGATGACGGCGACACGCTGCGAGAGACGGGCGAGGTGAGCCTCGTCGACGGATGCGAGCTCGCCTGCAGTCCAGACACCCATGGTTGCACTGGACCGGGTGGCGGTGCCTGGACCTCGCCTTGCACCCAGGACGCCCAGTGTCCCGAGGGAGGCACCTGTGTGCCCGAGGGGTGCTCGACCGTGCTCGCAGGGTCGTTCGACGGAGGTCTGTGCGTGGGGTTCGGCTGCGACGCCGAGCCGGCCGTGTGCTCGTCCACGGGCGGAGGCTGCGTTGCGAATCCAGGAGGCGTGCCCTGGGGAGCTGCCTGCCTGGCCGTCTGTCATGCGGGAGTTGCCCCTTCCGAGCCGGGGAGCGACTGCCGGGATGGCTGGGCGTGCAGGCCCGCCTGCGAGGGCGGATTCGTCGGATCCGCGCCGCCCGGTGGAGAGGACGGATACTGCACTCCCGCTCGGGGGCTCCTGGCGCCCGAGGGCAACGCGTACGGATCCTGCACGTCGCACGACGAATGCCCTTCAGGCCTCGGGCTCGGGATCTGCCTCGAGGTGGCTTCTGTCTCTCACTGCTCCGTGACCTGCAACGATACCCTGGCCACGGACATGGACGTGTGCAAGGGCCCCTCGACGGCCGGGGGCCCTCCCGAGGGTGCTTGCTTCGGATGCGCCTGCAGGCCCACTTGCACGACCCCGGGGGCTGCCCTGGCAGACACACCCTGCGACTCCGGCGGGCGGCTCTCTTGCTACGCTCTCGGCTCCCTTTCCGGCCCCATCACGTGGTCGGCCGGTGCGGCCGAGCCCGCGGGGCTCTGCTTGCCGGCCTGCCTGGGACCCTCGTCCTGCGAGCAGCTCTGGGGCATCGCTCACGAGTGCGACCCGGTCACCGGGTTGTGCCTTTTCTGATCGGTCGACGCGCGCCTCTGTACTGTGTATAAACCCAATGCCATGACGCAGAACGAAGACCGGCCAGAGCAGCCTCTCGAGGAACTGCGAGCCGTGCGCATGCGGAAGCGGGACGAGCTGCGCGAGGCAGGCCATACTCCGTACGACAACCGCTTCAGACCTCGGCACCGGATCGAGCAGGTGCGAGCCGACTGTGCCGGCCACCCGCCTGCGGATCCTCCGTCCATGGAGCCCGTGACAGAGAAACGATACGTGCTCGCCGGTCGCGTCATGGCCCTTCGTAGCTTCGGGAAGGCCGCGTTCATGGAGCTCATGGATGGTTCGGGGCGCATCCAGATCTATGCGAAGAAGGGTGCGACCGATGACAGGGGAATGGACGTGCTGCGCAGGCTCGATGCGGGCGATCACGTGGGCGTCCAGGGGTTCCCGTTCTACACGAAGACAGGCGAGCTGACGGTCATGGCCGAGACGCTCGGGATCGTGACCAAGTCGCTCCGGCCGCTGGCGGAGAAATGGCACGGGCTGGCAGATCCCGAGGTCCGGTACCGGCAGAGATATCTCGATCTCGTCATGGATCCGGCGGTCCGGGAGATCTTCGCCGTGCGCGGTCTGGTGCTCAAAAAGCTTCGCGAGTACCTTGACTCCCAGGGCTTCGTGGAGGTGGAGACGCCGATGCTCCACCCCATCAGGGGAGGGGCCAACGCCAAGCCCTTCACCACCCATCACAACGCCCTGGACATGGACCTGTTTCTGAGAGTGGCTCCCGAGCTGTACCTCAAGCGCATGCTCGTGGGCGGCTTCGAGCGCGTCTACGAGCTGGGAAAGGTGTTTCGCAACGAGGGAGTGAGCACGCGGCACAACCCCGAGTTCACGGAGCTGGAGTTCTACGAGGCCTACACCGACTACCTGGGTGTGCTCGAGCGTGCGGAGAGGATGCTCGCGTTCGTGGAGGCCGCCGTGCACGAGCGCTTCGGACACCTCAGGGATCTCAGGCCCTTCGATCTGCAGAAACCCCTGGAGAGACTGGACATGCGCGATGCGGTCGCCCGGTACGGAGCCTCCCTGGGACTGACCCGGGAGGTGCTGGACTCGGATGGGTATCTGAAGGAGGCCTACGAGAAGCTCGTGGAGCCTGGGAAACGCGTTGCCTCGGGCGATCCGGGCGCCATGATCTACGACCTGTTCGAGAGGGTGGCCGAACCGAAGCTCGGCCCCGGCCCCGTGGCCATCCTGCACTTTCCGGTGGCCGTCTCGCCTCTAGCGCGGCCCTCGGACGCCGACCCTCGCTTCACCGACAGGTTCGAGATCTACCTGGCCGGGCGCGAGATCATCAACGCGTTCAGCGAGCTCAACGATCCCGAGATCCAGGCGGAGATGTTCGGGCGGCAGGTTGCCGCTCGTGCCGGGGGGGACGACGAGGCCATGGACTTCGACCATGACTACATCCGCGCGCTCGAGCTCGGGATGCCCCCGGCCGGTGGGTTCGGGCTGGGCGTGGATCGCCTCGTCATGGCCCTGTGCGGCGTGGACTCCATCCGTGAGGTCATCCTGTTCCCTCTCATGAGGCTGGAGGCACGATAGGTGTCGGACCAGGCTCTCGCGGTGCTGCCCGCGATCATCGTGATCACCATCACCGTGGTGACCGGCATCCTGCTCAACCTGGGCATCTGGTTCATCGTGATCAAGGCCATCAAGAGCCTGGCTGCCAGGCTGGGCGTTCACCTCTACCTTGCGGTTCGGAACCTGGGGGGCCGCAGGAGCGGCTACGTATCGGTGACCGCGCTCGTGGCCATGTGGGGTATCAGCGCCTCCTCGTGTAATCTCATCACGACCCTCTCGGTCATGGGAGGTTTCGGCGAGGATCTCAAGCGCAAGATCCTCGGTGCCAAGAGCCACGTCGTGATCGATAGACCCGGCGGCGAGGTCCTCGAGTACGAGGACGTGATGCGCCTGGTGTCAGAGCAAGAGGACGTGGTGGGCGTGGCCCCTTTCATTCAGGGGGAAGTCATGCTGCGCAGCGCCGTGAACATCTCGGGCGCTGTCCTGCGCGGCATCAACCCGGCCCTCATCGGCAAGGTCAGCAACCTTCCCGATACCATGGAGAAGGGTCATCTGTATCTTCTCGCCCATCCAGAGCGGATCACGCGAAAGGGGCTTTTCATCCGTGAACCCCGGGCCGACGATCACGATCCGGGCCGGGCCCAGCCAGCGGATGATTCCGCCGAGAGGGCTCCCCCTTCCGTCGACCCGGAAGACCGGGGAGGACGCCAGCGCGAGCGGGAGCCACGCGACGACGCGCGTCCCCGTCCACTCACCGAGGTCATTGGCAAGGCTCTCGAGGATGCCACGAGCGGCGATGGTGCAGAAGGCACCACGGAGCCGCCCAAGCTGCCTGTCCTTCCGGGCGTGATCGTGGGTCGTGAGATGGCCAAGAACCTGAGCCTGTTCGTGGGAGACGAGGTCAAGATCATCTCCCCTCTCGGCGAGCTCGGACCCAGCGGCCCCATGCCCAAGAGCCGTCGATTCAGGGTGGCCGGCATCTTCTTCTCCGGCATGTACGAGTACGACGCAAAGAACGCATACATAACACTGGAGTCGTCGCGGCGTTTCCTCTCCATCCACCAGGGAGTCACGGGGCTCGAGGTGAAGGTCCGCGATCCGGACCATGTGGAGCAGGTCACCGCCCGGATCAAGCAGGTGCTCGGGCCCCTGGACGGGGCGTTGCGGGTTCGCAACTGGAAGGAGCTCAACCGGAGCCTGTTCTCCGCCTTGCTCCTGGAGAAGATCGGCATGTTCATCATGCTCAGCGTCATCGTGATGATTGCCTATCTCATCATCATCACGACCCTGTTCATGATGGTCATGGAGAAGACGCGGGACATCGCGGTTCTCAAGACGCTGGGCTGCAGCGAGGGGAGCATCTACAGGATCTTCCAGATCCAGGGCTTCATCCTGGGCCTGAGCGGCACCTTCACAGGTGTCGTGCTGGGTGTCGTGCAGACAGTCGGGCTCAAGTACTTCGGTGTCCCTCTCAACCCGGAAGTCCACTACATCAACCAGCTGCCTGTGCAGATGAGGATATCGGAGGTTGCCATCGTGGCCGTGGCCTCTCTCGTCATCTGCCTGCTCATCACCATCTGGCCGGCGCGTCGCGCGAGCAAGCTCACCATCGTGGACGGCCTGAGGTTCAAGTGAGGGAGGTGCGCTCGTGGCTCTGATAGAGGTCAGGGGTCTGCGCAAGTCGTTCGTGCACGGCAAGGGCGTCATCGACGTCCTCAGGGGCATCGACCTGGACGTGGAAGAAGGCGACATGGTCTCCATGGTCGGCGCCTCCGGGGTTGGCAAGTCCACCTTCTTGCACGTGCTCGGTACACTGGATGAACCAACCACCGGCACGGTCAGGTTCGCCGGCCGTGACGTGACTCGCATGAAGGGCCGTGAGCTGGCGAGGTTCCGCAACCGCACCATCGGCTTCGTGTTCCAGTTCCACCATCTCCTGGCGGAGTTCACGGCGCTGGAGAACACCATCCTGCCGGGTCTCATCGCTGGCCGGCCGCGTGGCAAGCTCGTCGCCCGTGGACGCGAGCTGCTCGTGGAAGTGGGCCTGGAGCACAGGATCACTCATCGCCCCGGAGAGCTCAGCGGTGGCGAGCAGCAGCGGGTGGCTCTGGCCCGTGCGCTCATCATGGAGCCCAAGCTCGTGCTCGCCGACGAACCCACCGGGAACCTGGATCTCGCCACCAGTGGACCCATCCACGAGCTCATCTTCGACCTCAATGCCAGTCACCGTACTACCATGATCCTCGTGACCCACAACCCCGAGCTCGCCGCGAGGCTGCCCAGGCAGCTGCTCATGGTGGACGGCAGGCTGGAGCGTGACAACGTACCGTCGACGAAGTCGATTGACCCTCGCGCACCCGATCAGTTAACCTGACCGGACATGCTCCGCACGCGTTCTTTCGCCACCCTCGTCACCGTCATGATGCTGTTTCCCGCTCTGGTCAGAGCCGGTGGATTCGAGTACGAGTTGCAGGGCCAGGGCAGCGTCGCGCGAGGGGGCGCCAACGTGGCGCACGTATCGGATCCCAGCGCCCTGTACCTGAACGTGGCTGGAATCGGCAAGCTCGACGATATCCAGGTACTTCTCGAAACGAACATCGTCATGCTCGGCGCCTCGGTCCTGCTCAACGGCAACACGGATCCTCTCACGGGCCGTACCCTGGATGCCTGGGGAGTCGATGGAGACCAGATCCCCTACCCGCGAGTGCAGAACGACGACCTGCCGTTTCTGGGCCCCATGGTGGCTGGTTCGTTCGGGGTGCCGGGAGTGGAGGGGCTTGTTCTCGGACTGGGCGTGTTCGGGCCAGCGGCCGTGGGCAACTACACGTTCGACAGGGTAATCGGTGTGGAAACGACATCGGCCACGGCCCAGGTTCCCGCTCCGCAGCGCTACGATCTCGTCTACGAACGGGTCCTGTTCTTCTGGCCCACCATCGCCCTGGCCTACCGCATCAACAGCAATCTCGTCGTGGGCATGGGGTTGCAGTGGGGCATCATCGATTTCACCTACTCCATCGTGGGCAGCGTGGCCCGCGTCCGAAGCCCCACGAGCTATGAAAGCGATTTCCTCGCCACCGTCCGCGCCATCGATCCCTTCGTGCCTGCCATGCTCTTCGGGGTGCAGTACAGCCCCGTCGAGTGGCTCGAGCTGGGCCTCAGCCTGCGCATGAGCGATCCCATCCGTGCAAACGCCAGGAAGGTGACCGTGGTCATGAGCCCGTGGGGTGAGGATCCGGTGAAAAGCGACGATCCCACGCTGACATGGATGGACGACCCGGAGTCGGGCTTCGCGCGCCCCACGGGCAAGGTGTGGTTCGACTGGCCTCCCATCAAGATCAGGGCCGGCATACGCTTTGCGTTGCCAAGGACCGATCTCGTGGACCACTCCATGGATTCCAGTCCCGCGCCCTCGTACATGAAGGAGTGGTTCGACGTGGAGCTGGCATTCTTCTGGGAGAACTCCTCCGATCTCGACATCATGAGCATGCAGGTCAAGGGGCAGGTTCCCTACGGACGGGCTCCGGGGCAGGCCACGGAGTTCAACGTGGAGAACGACGGAGTCTTCAACATCCAGCGAGGCTGGAGGGACTGCTGGAGCATCCGGCTGGGCGGGGACGTGAACCTCCTCGAGGGGCGACTCACGCTGAGCCTTGGTGGGTTCTTCGACAGGGGTGCTGCCCCCCCTGCCTACTCGAGGCTGGACTACGTGGCATATGACCGGTGGGGGTTGGCGACGGGCGCAGCCGTGCGGGTCTGGAAGTTCGAGCTGCGTCTGGCCTACGCACATTTCTTCTATCCGGAGCGGACCGTCACCCAGGGCAAGATCCAGCACATCCAGGGCTTCGGCGACGAGGGCAACGTGATCAACAACGGAACCTACCGTGCCTCCATCGACATCCTGACGGTCGGTGTCCTTGCACGCTTCTGAGGAATCGGCACTTGCGTGACGCCTCTTCTTGGTACGCGGTGCACGTGCGTTCCAACTTCGAGCGCAAGGCATCGACCATAGTTGCCGAGCGCAGCCGCTGCCCGGTCTTCTATCCAGGCTACACGGTCCACTCCATGCGGCGGGGGACGGAGCACGAGATCCAGAGGCCCTTGTTTCCTGGCTATTTCTTCGTCAGGTGCGACCTTGCACATGGCTCGAAGAATGACATCCTCTCGGTTTCCGGCGTGGTTTCCATCGTGAACGTACGAGGCAGGCCCGTGCCCGTGGAGCCTCGGGTCATCGACTCTCTCGTGATCCTGAACGGCAGACAGGACCTGGTCCGTCCCCATCCATTCCTGCGGGAAGGGGCGAGGGTCGTGGTTCGATCGGGTCCGTTCGCTGGTGCTCGGGGGATCCTGGTCCAGGGGCGGGGCCGCAGGCCCAGCCTCGTCGTGAGCCTGAATATACTCGGCCGCAGCGTGGGCGTGACCGTCGATCCCCTCGATCTCGAGCCCGATCCCTCGCCGCCGTGATCCTGCCGGTGGTTGACAATTGAGCCAGGAGCCTCGATCTTTGCCGGATGACGCGGCAAAGACCGCGACATGAGGACAGGAGGGCCACACATGGAGCCCCTGCATGTTGGACTTGCGATCCTGGCCCTTGTGGCCGCGATCATCCTGATAGTCCTTCTGGCCCGCCACAGAGCAAGGGCCAGGACACATCTCGCCCTGCCTCCCGCTCCTCCCGTGGACGGGCGAGCCGAGGCCGAGATCGAGCCCATGAAAGAGCCTGCGCTCGAGGTCGAGGCCGAGTCCACCGAAGAGCCTGTACCCGAGGCGCGACTCGAACCCGGACCGGAGCCCGGACCGGAGCCCGAGCCTGCCGCAGAGAAGGAGAGCGCCCTCGACAGGATCCTGTCCATCCGCAAGGGCCTGAAGGCCACACGAGGTGGTTTCGTCAGCAGGCTCAGGGGGCTGTTTGCGACAAGAGCCGAACTGAGCGACGATCTCACCGAGCAGATCGAGGAGGTGCTCATCACCTCTGACGTGGGCACACACACGGCCGCGGTGTTCATCCAGCGTCTCAGGCAGGATCTGCCCGGGGCCGATCTGAACGATCCCAGGAAGGTATGGGCGTTCGTTCGCCAGGAAGCCCGGCAGATGCTCGCCGTGGAGTCGAAGCCGGCTCCACGGCCCGCTGGAGCTCCTCTTGCCATCCTCGTGCTGGGTGTCAACGGTGTGGGCAAGACCACGACAATCGGCAAGCTGGCGGCCCACTTCAGCGCGCAGGGCCAGAAGGTGCTGTTGGGGGCGGCCGACACGTTCAGGGCTGCGGCTGTGGAGCAGCTCGAGGTCTGGGGTGGCAGGATTGGTTGTCCCGTGATCAAGGGGAAAGAGGGCGCGGATCCGTCCTCGGTGGTCTTCGATGCGCTAAAGACTGCCCGAGAGGATAATATGGACGTGGTCATCGTGGACACGGCGGGCAGGCTCCACACCAAGGCCCCGCTCATGGAGGAGCTCAAGAAGATCCGGCGGGTGATGGACAAGGCACAGCCCGGTGCCCCGCACGAGGTCTACCTCGTCCTCGACGCCACGACGGGCCAGAACGGCGTGGCCCAGGCGAAGACTTTTTTGGAGTCCCTCGATGTGACCGGCATCGTCTTGACCAAGCTCGACGGCACGGCCAAGGGGGGCGTCATCCTGGGCATCGTCAACGAACTGAAGATACCCGTCCGCTACATCGGTGTGGGCGAAGGCATCGAGGATCTCAGGCCGTTCGATGCGGACGAGTTCGTGGCCGCGCTGTTCGACGACGTCGACGGTGAGGAAGCCGCAGCATGATCGAGACAGGATCGAGCCGTTCCATCCTGCCTTGAAAGCTCCGGTGCTCGGTCGCGGTGCTTTCAACCAGGGATCGTCCTCGTGCAACCCTGTGAAATGACCTCTCCTCACGGGTGGGGTCGGGATCCGGCTCGGATAGCCCTGCTCCCCGGACGGTCAAAGTGGTTGATTTTTTTGGACGTGTCATGATATTCTGCAACGCAATTCTGACTCGATGACGCAACATAGGGAAAACAGACAAGAAATCAGTGAGGGCAGAATGCGAGATCGTATAGCCGAGCGGGCCTTGCACACCTGTGCCGGGGCGGTCTGTCTCGCGCTCGCGGTCCTTGTCCTTTGGCCGGGTATTTCCGAGGCCCAGGACGAGGACATGAGCTTCACGGCCGAGGAGACGGAAGAAGTCTACACCGCCGAGGAAGGGACAGAGGGCGAGCCAGCGGCCGGGGAAGAGTCGGGCAGTGTCTTCGACACCACACTCAGTGACGCGTTGCTCGAGGACGATGGGACCGACGAGGATGTTGCCATCGCTGCGCCCACGAAGAAGCCCGAGATCTGGGCCGTGCAGCGCATCTGGGCCAAGAAGGACGGCCGGTTCGAGCTGTTCCCTTCCTGGGGCATCAGCATGAACGACCCGTACGTGTCCCACCAGGCTGCGTCGCTCGCTTTCAATTACTACATCACCGAGGTTCTCGCCGTCGGCCTGAACTTCTTGTGGTACGGCAGCCTCAACAAGCAGCAGGATCTCAACTTCCAGATCACGAGATCGTTTCGTGTCCTCATCCCCATCAACGAGTACCTGCTGGGCTGGAACCTGAATTTCTCCTACACCCCCCTGTACGGGAAGTTCTCCGTGTTCCGCAAGCTCATCTTCAATTGGGACGTGTGGATCACGGGCGGTATCGGCATGCTCTGGAGCCGCCCCATCCCGGTCATCGACGTGGAGTACAGGAAGTTCGACTGGGACTGGCGCTTCGCAGGCAACCTGGGAATCGGTCTCAGGATCTTCCTGACGCGATACCTGGCCGTCGCAACCGAGATACGTGATTACATGTACATGGAGAAGCTGGAGAACACCACCGTGCCGCCGACCCTGGACGAGCGGCTGGACAAGAAGAACTGGATACGGTCCTCTCAGTTCACCAACCACGTGATGTGGCACTTCGGGATCTGCCTCTACTTCCCGTTCGACGTCACCTACAAGTACGAGAAGTAGAAGGAGCGAGAAATGCGGAGAAACGTCGCGATAGCAATTTCTGCTCTGCTCGCACTGATGCTGGTGCTGGCCGAGGCCAGGGATGCCTGCGCGCAGGAGATCATCCTCGAGGGTCCACTCGTGGGACAGCCTGCGGTGCGTCACCTCAAGCTGCTGCGCAAGGGACGTCTCAGTATTGCGCCCAACATCGGCTTCACGCTGGTGGACGACTTCAGGCGAAACATCATCTTCGGGGGCAAGCTCGAGTACAACATCCTGGACTGGCTGAGCGTGGGTTTCTGGGGCGGTTACTCGCTCGGCGTGGAGACCAACCTCACCGAGGAGATCAAGAAGAAGGCCCAGTCCAACCAGATGAACCTGCCCGAGAAGGACCGGATCGGTACGCAGATCGGCAAGCTCAACTGGATCACGACCCTGCAGATCAACGTCATACCTTTCCGCGGCAAGCTCGCCATGTTCTCCAAGCTGTTTATCGCCGCAGACATCTACCTGTTCGTGGGGGGAGGCGTGGCAGGCATAGAGGACCGCGGATATGCCGCCGACGACGAGGCGAAAAACACCTACGACAGGCTGATCACAGATCCTGCCCTGCACGTGGATCCGGTGACCGGTCCATATATCAACTGCACGGATGTCGATCCCAACGACGGCAAGGCCGACGACCTCAACCTCTGCCTGGACATGGAGCAGCGCGTCGCCTTCGTGCCCACTTTCGGCGGGGGAGTGACACTTTTCGTCAACGAGTGGATGTCCGTCAACCTCGAGTACCGGGCCATCCCCTTCAAGATCAACAAGTCCGGGACGGACGAGGTGGGGATGAACGCCAAGCGCCAGTTCTATAGCGGGTCAGGCTCGGCAAAGGACTACATCTTCCCCAACCACGTCATCAACGACGACGACCGCGTGTGGCACTTCAACCACTCGTTGCAGATCTCGTACGCCTTCTACTTCAACTTCAGCGGTCCGGGCGTGTTCAAGGCTTCACTCACCGACTGACGTCTGCACCGGCTTCGCCCACGACGACGGATGTGACAGCCCGATTGGCCGATCTGCATGAGGTGTGTTCAGCGGGACCTGGGAGGACGACGCTTGATGTGTCCCTGCTTGTCTATCATGAGGTCCGTTCCGAGCAGATCCTCGAACTCCTTGCGGCGGGAAAACCCCTTGATGGATATCTCCTGCTCGATGAGTCCTTCCACGACGTAGTCACGGATACGGTTGGATTCGTCGGAGAGCGCCACGTCCATGAGCCGATCCCGCACTATCTCGGGATCCTGGCGCATGAGCGACTGGACGGTCTGGTAACGCACCTCCTCGTCCACGTCCTCGAGAAAGCGCAGAAGCACCTTGGCCACATGGGCGGTGCGCCAGTCGCCCAGCGAGGCGATGATTTGGATCTTGCGTTGGGGGTTCTTCTCGTACTCGGTGTCGTATCCCTCGATGATCCCGATGAGGGTCTGAAGGACATCCTTCTCGCTGGCGATCTCATGGTACAGCCTCAGCTGCCAGTGCAGGCTGTCGGATGTCCGTATGCTGTCGATGAGCTGTGGAATGATGGATGGTCCCAGGCCGATGAGCACGTCGTAAACGTACTCCTTCTCGCGCTCGTCAGTCGTCAGAGGCTCGACGTAGAAGCCGAAGCGCTTGATGAGAGCCTCGATGGCCGGTCTGCTGCCGTCCTCGGAGAGCCCTTGAAGGGCTGCAAGCCTTTCCTCTGCAGGGGTGAACCGGTTGTGGGCCTTCCTGATGCGGCGCTTCAGGCTCCAGGAAAGACCATCGCTCGCTGGGGGACCGTCCTTCTTCTTGAGGAAATCGAAAAGACTCATGTCTCGCATTTCTGCCGGCCTGGTCCGACAAGGCCGGGAGGCTCTCGATTCAGGGGATGTGAACCGGCTTGTAGTTGATCTTGTTGCTCTGCACCTGCACCACGAAGCGGACCATGCGCCCGGGTTGCTTGGTGAGTATCCTCTGCTCGGTCTCCTTGAGCCTGGTAACGAACTGGTCGAACGGGATCTCAGCCGGATTTTCGCCTATCTGGGCCTTTGCCTGCTGGAACTCCTGATAGATCCTCCGGAAGTACTGGTCCTCGGGCTCCGAGGCGAGATCCTCTGCCGAATGGGGAGACTCGGCGGCCATGAACTCCTCCTCGGTCGTGGCTCGCGCTCGGGCCGGCAATCCGTCCTCCCGATCCTCTTCCTCCGCATCCTCGAGCAAAGAGTCGAGCATCTGGTTGATGAGGTAGCTCAGGCCACCCACCTCGGAGCTCTTGAGCTCCCAGCGATGCTCACAGTCACCGGACTCGATGACCTGGCGGACCTCCCGCTCGAGTTGCTCGATGGGCTTGAGCACGCTACCGGATACGATGAGGCCCATGAGGATGACCAGGAGCGCGGCAACGCCAGTGCCGATGGCGATGAGCCAGAGCTTGGCGAGCGGCTTCTGGGCCCGGGCTTCGTCCCTGAGAACCGCGAACACGATGTCGCCGGCACCGAACTCCCATGCCTCGAAAATGGGAGACAGCTTGAGCTTGAAGGGAGTCGTCCCCAGCTTGACGCTGAATGTCGAGGAAGGCTGGGCATGGGTAATGACCGTATGGATCCAGACCATGTCATCGGCCAGCTGCTCCGAGCCCTTTGCTCTTCCCGACGTGGGCTGCACGGTCTTCAGTGCGGCATCCAGCTCGTTGGGGCGTGACTCCTCGTCGAAGCTGGAGCTGTAGACCTTGTAGAACTCCTTGCCGTCAGTCCCCGTGGCCCTGAACAGGAGCGCCGTCTCGCTGCCGACCGAATCGCGCTGGATCTTCATCAGCCCGTTGTCGATGTCGTATCCCACGAACAAGGAGCCGATGAGCTTGCCCTTGCGGTAGATGGGAGCGGCTGCCGACAGCAGAAGCACCGTCTCGTACACGCCCGGCTTGGTGACCTTGCCTGCGGCGTCCTTCTCCTCCGGGGCGATGACCTGCCTGTACTTGACGACATCCCAGCGGGGCCTGCCGTTGAGAGCCCAACGTATCAGTGGGTACTCCTTGTCCCAGCGCTGTCCCACGAGCTCGCGGGTGTCGTCGTTGCGTGCGATGACGGTCCCTTCGAGGGTGGTCAGAAGCAACAGGGTCGGCTTCTTCTTCCATGGCGAGAAGTCCTTGAAGGCCTCGTCCGCCCACCTGCTCGCCAGCATGTATGCCTGCTCGCGCAGGATCTCCTCGGCCTTTGTGTCGACTTCCTTCTTTGTGGCCTCTGCCTGTGCGATGGCTGTGGTGTCGCCAGCTTCCCTGGCAGCGAGCAGGGCCGTCTCTGCATCGGCCATGGCTAGCTTGACATCTTCGGGCAGCTCCCAGACGTTCTGGGTATCCTGGTGGCTGGCCAGCAGATCGGCCTTCATCATGAGGGCGTACCCGTTGACCCTGAACAGATCATCGACGGAGACGGCCGTGTCCTCGAGGGCGCTCTCTTCCGAGGAATCGATGTCGTTGGTCAGAAGGAGCTTCAGAGAGATGTGGCAGGCGAAACCCAGCAAGGCAACGATGACCAGATTGCTGAGAATGACCTTGGCACGCATATGAGCCTCCCCTCGCGCGTCCGGCTTGCCGGCGCCCGATCCCTGTAGTATTTCGGATCTCCGGAGCAGTCAATGATTATCAATTCCTTCACCCGATGACAAGACAAGATGGCACCTGATCTCGACAGGCTCATGAACCGGCTCGGCCATCTTTTCAAGGACCCTCGTCTGCTCGTCCAGGCCCTCACCCACGGCTCCTACCAGAACGAGCATCCCTCATGCCCTTCCTACGAGAGGATGGAGTTTCTGGGGGATTCCGTGCTCGGCTTCCTGGTCGCGGACATGCTCTACCGTCGCTTCCCGGACCTGCCCGAAGGGTCCCTCACGTCGCGCAAGTCCCGACTTGTCGGAGGCGCCAACCTGGCGCTGGTGGGTAACGATCTGGGGCTCGCAGGTCACGTCATCCTGGGC
>JBFYZU010000105.1:0-19624 GCA_041309365.1 Myxococcota bacterium | reverse complement strand
AACTTGTACCTCCGCGTGTCCACTTCTCGCTCCTTGAACATGGAAGAAAAGCCGATGGAGGCCCTGGCATCCTCGCCGGTCCACTGTAAAAACGGGAGCGTCAGGTCTATCGAGAGATCATGGTTCACGTCCATGAGGTCGGAGAAGAACCTCTGGTTGCCCTCGGGACGGTCGGACATGTACCAGACATCCTCATCGCCGGGATCCTGTGCTTCCTCCAGGTCGTAGCGTGTTTCCCGCGTATCCGGCTCGATCCTCGTGGCCAGAGAGAACGTGTAGCGCCAGTCGAGCTCCAGGTTCCAGGCTCCGGAAAAGACGTGCACCCCCTGAACCTGCTGGGCGAAGAGCATCCGCTCGACCCAGCGCAACCTTGTCACCTCGATGAAGCCGCCGAGATCCGTGTTCTCTCCCCCGTAGATCCTCGACTCGTTGTCCGTGATACGGTCGAGAAGGCTCACCAGCTTGAGCTTGTGGTTCTCGTTGATGTCGATCCCGAACGTCAGGACCCCTGCCAGCGTGATCGTATTGGTGAGCGACTCGAAGTCATAGATGTGCCGGGGCTGGACCTCGCCGCCGCTCTGCTTGGTGAAGACCCGGTGCTCCTCGTTGATGTCCCACTCGTTCTTGTAGACGAGAGAGACGAGGTACCCGGCTGTGGCATCCTTGATGCCGAACGAGTCACCGACACTGGCCGTGAACCCGAGATCCGGAGGCACGAGCTTGCGATGCGGGGTGTAGACGTTCGGCATGGCCTCGCCGAACTTCTCCAGATCCTCGGCGGAGTACCCGTTAGGTGAGAACATGTCCCTGAGATTCAGGGGCTGGTCCTGGGATGCCCTGACGACGATTCCGGGCAGCTTGCGCGTTTTGTCGTCGATCCCCAGCCAGTCGAGCTTGCCTCCCTCGTACATGAGCCCCTTCGCGAAGGTCGTACCGAGGGCAAGCCCGGTGGACAATGACAGCTTCACCGAGAGCTCCTCCGGGTAGCTCTTGGTCGTGATCTGGACAACGCCGCCTCCGAACTCGCCGGGCATATCGGGGCTGTAGGTCTTCTGGATGACGAGGCTCTCGAGCAGATCGGCGGGAAACATGTCCAGCGGGACCACGCGTCGCTCGGGTTCGGGGCTCGGCAAAGTCGAGCCGTTGAGCAGCGTGGAAGAGTACCTCTCTCCCAATCCTCTGACGTAGATGTACTTGCCACCGATCACGGTGACGCCCGTGACCCTCTTCAAGGCTCCTGCTGCATCCGAGTCGCCGGACTTGGCCATCTGCTCTGCGCCGATGACATCCACCACGCTGCCAGACTGCTGTTTGTGCTCGATGAGCGCTGACGTGCCTCCCTCGATGTGCGGGACGGATACGAAGAAGTCCAAAAGCTGCACGGAGGCAGGCGAGAGCTCGAATGATACCCGGGTGACTTCCCCCTCTCGCACGACCACTTCCGGCATGGTGAAGGTGCTGTACTCGTGGTGCACGACCGTGACCTGGTGGGTGCCCACGGGAACCTGGATCTCGAACGTGCCGTACTCGTCCGTCCGTCCTTCGACCAAGAACCCCTTGACGAACACACGAGCATCGGCAACCGGCGTCTGCTTGTCCACGTGAACCACGGTGCCCTCGACCGAGCCCGTGGCCACATCCTCGGCGAGCTGCACCACGACTCCAGGCGTGCTCTCACCGCTGCTCTCCACATCCAGTTTGGGGGGTGACCCATCCGGTCCCAGGCTCACGAGCACCTCGGTCGTTTCACCCGCAACGACTGGCACCGGATCGGTGGTGAAGCTCTCGCCGTACTGATCCAGGATGGTGAGCTCGTGCTGACCTGCAGGCAGCGTCAGAACGAACGCGCCGTCCTCGTCCGAGACGACCTCGCCGACTCCCTGCACGCGGATGACCACGCCTGCGAGCGGAGCATCGTCGATGGCACCGAAAACGATACCGGAGAGCCTCCCGAACACTGGCGCGAACGCGGGTCCCGCTGACGAGATCTGAGCCTTTTCACCCTCTGGTTGCATGACGAACACCCAACCGAAGAAGAAGAGGGAGAACCAGGGGCTCATTCGCAGGCCCACTCGCTGGCGCGGCACTTCTCGATCGTCGAGAGCAGCACCATGGACTTGTCGTAGTGGACCTGGTCAAGTATGCCCTTCAAGTACTTTTCGGCCCCGACCAGGTCACCGATCCGGTAGAGGATGTACGCCATGGCGTAGCGGATGGCATCGTCGTCGAGCAGCCCGAGCCGCGAGACGCGGTCCTCGAGCGCGGCCGCCTCCTCGAAGCGCCCCAGCTCGATGAGGATTCCGAGCCGCTGGCGGACCTTCACCGGCTGGTCCACGATCTGGGCGTTCACGTACAGAGCGAGGAGCAGGTTGCCGGCCTTGCGGTAGAGCTCCGCAGCGTCCACCCTCAGATCCGGGTTCTGCATGGAGGCCTCGTGCATGATCCGCGCGGCCGTAAGGGGCCAGCCGTCGTCGAGGTAGGTCTGGGCCATCTGCCTGAGCACGGGCTCGCTTTCGGGGTAGCGCAGCCGAGCCACCTCGAGTACGAGGATGGCGTCGTGAAACTGGTTCCCTCGCCTCAGGGCCTCAGCGATGGCAACGCAATCCTCTGCCGTGGCCTCGTCATGGGACACGAGCGACTCCCCCTCCTCGAGCGCCTGGTGGTAGAGCCCCATCTCCATGAGCAGCATCACCTTGTGCCTCATGAGCCCGATGGCGCCGGGGAATTTCGCCAGGCCCTCGTCAAGCGCTTGCCATGCCCCTACCCGATCTTCCATACGCCAGTGGCACTGCGCCTGGATGAGGAACGACCCCTCGATACCGTCGGCCACCTCGCCCGCGTCATCCAGTGCATCGATCGTCTCCTCGTACCTCTCGACCGCGAACAGCGCCTGGGCGAGAAAGACATGGACCAAAGGATCCGTCTGCCCTGCCTCGATGGAATCCTCGAGCAGATCCACCGCCTGCTGGCTGTTGCCGAGCTTGAGGGCCACGACGCCTGCCAGCATGTAGTATCGGGCCAGATCCAGTCCTTCATCCGTGGGATCCACCTCGGCGAGCACGAGCTCTGCCCTGTCGAAGTGACCATCGCTGATGAGAACGGCGGCCAGCTCCAGGTGATCGATCTTATCCTCGTTCTCGCCTGAAGCGTCCCCCTTGCCGGGGTCCGTCTCGGCGTGGACATCCATGAAAGGGCACAACAGGGCAAGCCCCACGGACAGGCAGGATGCCGTCACCGAGTGCTTGCACATTCCCATGACCATCTCCCCGGATCCGTTGTCGCAGAACTGTCAGGAAAGTACGAAGTGGACCGTCTGGCTCGCCCACACCTTGACGGACTGGCCCTGGTACATCGCCGGCTCGAACTGCCACATCTTCACGGCTTCCATGGCTGCATCGTCGAAGATCCCGGGGGGGGTCGACTCCTGCACCCTGACCTTGAGGATCTCCCCTCCCGAGCCGATGAGGATTCCCAGAGTGACCTTGCCGGTGATCCCCTTCTCCCTGGCGCGGGGGGGATAGACCGGCTGCTTGCGCGAGACCGCCTTGGGCAGAACGTCCACGGAGTCCTCCGTCATGACCAGGCTTTTCACGGACTTGTCGCTCACGAGCAGCGAATCGGCACCTTGGCCGAGCCCCAGGCCGTCCAGGCTGGGGATGCCGAAGGAGTTGCCAGAAATCCCGGTCCCGAGGGTCGGGATGGGGGTTAAAGCCTTGCTCGTCTTGGCCAGCGTCCGTGTCTTCTGGACCTGCCTGGGCGCCTTCGGAGGCTGTTTGGTCCTGGTCACGGTGAGCTCGATTCTACTCGTGGCCCCGACTTCACTCGACTCGTCCGTCATGGCGTTCATGACGTCGAGCAGCGTGAAAACGAGCGCACATCCGATCAACATGACCGCCCCTGCGAACACGTGCCTGAAGATCCTGGTACGTAGCGTCATGCCTTCATTCTCCTTCTCAGCCTGATTCCTTGACGGTCGCAACACCGACCTCGGCCGCTCCACCGAGCCTGCACTGGTCCACCACCTCGATGAGCTTTTCCGCAGGCACGAGCCTGTCCGTGACCACGAGCACCTGCTTCGAGGCGCCGGCCTTGAGGAGGTCGCGCACCCTGCTCTGCAGCATCCATGGCTTGACCGGCAGCCCGTCGATATGGAGCGCTCCGCTTCGCTCCAGGTGCACGCGGATCTCCTTGTTGGTGGTCCTCTGGGAGCTCGACGCCGCGGGTCGCTCCACCTCGAGCTTCATGTCCTTGACGAAGGTCGTGGATACCATGAAAAAGATGAGCAAGATGAACACCATGTCGATGAGCGGGGTGATGTCGAGCTGTGATGCCACCTCGCGCCGGTTCAGGTATCGCAGCTTCACGGCGATACCCCGATGCCCATGCACAGGGCGTCCTTGATCTGCGCGAGCTCCGAGGCGAGCGCCTCCTGCTTGCGCCTGAGCAGCCGGCCCACGAGCAGCCCTGGTATGGCCACGGCAAGGCCCATCTGAGTCGTGAACAGGGCCTCGGCGATGCCACCGGCGATGCCACCGGACTGGGAGAACAACGCCATGTCCGCAAGAGAGTCGAAGGTCTCGATCATGCCAGAGACAGTCCCCAGAAGTCCCGTGAGAGGGGCAATGACGACCACGGCATCGGCGAGAGTGGCGAAGCGGCGCAGATCCTGTTCCCGCGGGTCGAAGGCCACGTCCAGGTGACTGCGCAGGTCCGTGTGCACCGTGCGGGCGATCTCGTGACCCGTGACGATGGCGGACGTGACGATGCCGGCGCGGATGGCCCTGGGCCTCGCCGCCGGAGTCGAAAGCTCGGACATGAGCACCCTGACGGGTTTGCCGCTTCCCCTGCTCAGCGCCACCATGCGGTAACCCAGCGCATACCACAGGAGCAATGCCTCCAGGACCAGGACGGGCATCAAGGGTCCACCCTGCTCGTAAAAGTACGCGACCCTTTCCACAACTCCGTGCATGGCGGCCGATTGCATCATCTTGCCCCCGGCGCCGGCGCGAAAAGATCGGTTCTCCCACCCGGCCCGTTCTTGCCATCCGTCTCTCCCGGGCCCTCCCCGCCGGCCAACGGGACAGGCGGCCGAACGTCGGGGTGCGCTGCATTCACGACAGAGAGGGCCGACTTCTCCAGATCGCCCAGGATGCCCTGGGCCTTCCCCGAGAGCATCGTCCCGATGAGCAGGGTCGGGATGGCCACGATGAGCCCCAGCTCCGTGGTCACCAGGGCTTCCGAGATCCCGCCGGAGAGCATCTTCGGATCACCGGTTCCGAACTCCGTGATGATGTCGAAGGTCGAGATGATGCCCGTCACCGTCCCCAGAAGACCCAAGAGCGGTGAGATGGCGGCGAACACCATGATGATGGATCCGAACCTCTCCAGCCCCGGCGCCTCGGCAAGGATGCTCTCGGAGATCACGTCCTCGAGCTTCTCTTTGCCCCCGAGGAGGTTCTGAAGGGTGGCCAGAAGGACCCTTCCGGCAGATGCATGCGACCGCCGACATGCAGTCATGGCCTCCTCGATCCTGCCCTCGGTCACGAGCGGCACGAGCTTCGCGGCGAGCGAGCTGGAGCCCGCGCCCATGCCAAAGAGGATGACGGTCCTGGCGATGACGAGTACGAGACACAGGATGCCGACGACCACGATGACCCAGCCGATGGGCCCACCGCTTTCGAGGACGGTCATGAGCGTCTTGCCCTTGTCGTGCTCCACGCCCTTATCCAGCGACTCGTATAGAAAGACCTGGAGCGTCGCGGGTGTCTTCCCCTCCTCGAGCGCCATGGCTGTCGGTGCCGTGTCGACGGGCCATATCTTGAGCCTCCCGGAACCTGCCGGAGCCAGGGCCCCCGAGACGTTGGTGCTCACGCCGTACGTGGCGATCCTGCCCAGGTGGATGAGAACGCCATCCACGCGCGTCCCGTCAGCCCCGAAGAAGCTACCCTTTTCGCGCCTGATCTCGCCTCCGTTGCGCATGGCCTCGGAAGCCATCGAGAAGAGCGATTCGACGAAGGCGTTGCGGGCCTCATCGTCTTGCGGGAGAAGCGATGTCATTTCCAGGCTCGATGGCTGGTCGCCTTCCGCGGTTCCTTCGTCCCGGGTCGCGGCCTTTTCGTCCGTCTCCCCGTCGCCTTCGCCCGCGCCTGTTTTCTGTGGATCCGCCGGCTTCTCGGCTTGCTCCTTCTCGGGCAGCGCCACTGTGAAGCCCTCGTTCTGCAAGGTCTCCACAGCGCGGGCCAGGGTCTCCTCGATGATGTCGGTGTCCTCGTCCGTGATTGCCACGATGCGTTCCGCCTCGGCGAGGCTCGCCTCGAGCTCATCGGCATTCCCGCGTACCCGGAGCACCGACCCCTGGAGCGCGTTCACCTCCGACTCCGCCTTCTTGAGCTCCTGCCTCGACTCGGCGTCGAAGCCCGCAAGACGCTTCTGCAAGGCCTTCTTCTCGGCCTCGAGGAATGCGTATTCCTTCTTGTATGCCTTGACGAGCCCCTCTGGCAGGTCCTCCTTGGCTCCTGCGATGGTGGCGGTCAAGAGGAGCGCCGACGAGACGACCAGCATGATCGCCCGCACCAGGTCGTGCCGTCCGTGGGTCATGGCGCAGCTCCCACTGCTCGATCGAAGGGTAGCTCGAAGTATCCGGAGCGAATGGACTTCTTGAACGCGTCGAACAGCGATGCCACCTTCTCGTGGTCCTCGTCGCGAACGTAGAGCCGGTACTCCCAGCCGGTGGCCGTACTGACTGCACGGCCGTATTCACCCTCGTGCGTTGTGAAAAAGAGCATGAACATGCCCAGGCGCGCAACGTCCGTGAGCATCTCCTTTCCGTCGATGATCACGATCTGCTTGTAAAGCCCGCTCTCGCGGGCCAATCTGAGCTCGTCCTCCACCTTGCTCCAGAGCCTCGAGAGCACGACGGGCACGCTCAGCGTCCCGTCCTCGAGCTGTCGCATAAGGGCATCGATGTCCGCGAGTCTCTCCTGGGTCTTGAAGGGAAGCCCCGACTCGATGGCCCGGCGAATCATCCGGGCTGCCTCCACCAGGGCCGGCGCGAGGGCTGACTTGCGCTTTTCGTTCTTCGCGACCTTCTCCTTCTGCTTTCCCTGGGTGACCCTGAGCTGTTTGAGCCTGAGCTCCTCGCGCTGCAGATCCATCTCGAGCTCGGCCTTTTGCGATGCCAAGGACCGCATACGTGCCCTGTGGTCCTCCTTCTTCAGATCGAGATCGCTCGAAAGCGTCTCGACCTCCATTCTCAGGCCGGACAGCTTGTTCGCCAGATCGGAGGCCTCGTCCGCGACAGCCGTGGAGCTCATGGCCATGACCAGGATCGTCGCGCCAGCCAGCCTGGGCCACTCGTGTCTGCCCTCGATCGCCTGGGACCTGGTGTTCATCCTCGCTCCCGCCCGCCTCGTCACGGGCAATACGCCATCGTCCGGCGGTTGCCGTGATATCTAAGGGAGCAACGTGAAGGAACCGTTAGATCGAGGTGACAATTCTGCGAAAGATCCCGAACGCGACGGGCGAACGCTGGGAGCTCATCTCGGGCTTATCGAACAGATCGAGCTAGAGAGGTGCGATGGTATGTGCGCGTATCGCAAGAGTTCCGGTCAGTCGACCTCGTGGGTCGTCCATCCTGCTGTCCAGTCATCCGACGGATCCACACCGCCCTTGTAGGCAACGTCCGTGAAGAAAGCGTCCGCAGGCACGTTGCAGCCACTCGCCGCAGGTCCCGCAGCAACAGGCCTGTAGTCCGGAGCGGCGAGATCGAAGGCATCGGTGATGATACCGGCCACTGTCGCGACGATTGCCGCAGAATCTGCGGCCGTCTGAGCCGTGTTGCCGGTGTTGTGCGTCTCGACGAACTGCTGCATGGTGAACGGGGCGCCGGCAGGATCACCGTCCTCCTTGTAGTTCGTCACATTGGCGAACACGGAGTCGGTCAGCGTGAGCTCGCCGGAGAGCGTCGTGGCAGCCCATGCGTTCACGACCGTCGCCTCGTGATCGATGTCGAAGCCGGCATCGTTGAAGCCCACCACGACGGCGCATGAGATGTTGGCGGCGGTTCCTTCGCGTAGCAGCATCCCGAGATCGGAGAACTCGCTCGCGGGGCTGCCGATGAAGGTGAGGTTTGCGAGGATAGGATGTGAGCGAGGCGTGGCGTCGTTGTCCTCGCCGTTGTTGTCGGCCTCGATGCCGTTGTCGCCGTTGTCGTCGTACTGCTGCACCACGATGAACTGGACCTTGCCCTGCCATCCGTCGGTCCAGTCGAGGCAGTCGTCCGCCTCTCCCGTGAGCAGGACGTGCTTTGCATTGGCCGTCCCGCCGAAGAACTCGATTCCGTCGTCGGCATTCATGTGGATCTGGATGTAGTCCAGCGTGGTGCCGTCCCCCACTCCCTGCAAAGCCAGGCCGTTGAGCTCGTTCTCGGGGCTGATGATATGGCCTGCGAACTCGATGCGCACGTACGTCATGGTTCCCGAGTCGTCATGGGGATCGGACCCGCCGTAGTACCCGGTGCCTCCCTCGCCGAAGGACTCGCACGGGGGAGTATCGCAGCCGTTCACCGGCGCCAGGCCGTTGATGATGATTCCACCCCAGTCGCCGCGTGCACGCTCGCCCGGGAGCTGGGCCGACGTGAACACGATGGGATCGACCTCGGTTCCCTCGGCCATGATCATGCTGTGGCGCCGGATCACGAGCATGCCGGCGGTGGAGCTCTCGCCATAGACGGTCGTGCCGGGCTCGATCGTCAGCGTTGTCTCGTTCGTATCGTCCCCGATGAACACGCCACCGCGAAGCAGCCACACCACGTTGTCGATTGGCGCGAGGGTGATGTCATCGGTGTAGACGCCAGTGAGGATGCACACGCAGTTTGCACCGACCTCGCCGCAGTCGAAGCCCTCGTATCCCACCGGAGGGCAGGTCTCCACCACCGTGTCGGTCTCCGTGTCGGTCACCGTGTCCGTGACCGTGTCCGTGTCCGTGACCGTGTCGGTCTCCGTGTCGGTCACCGTGTCCGTGCCCGTGTCGGTCGTGGTGTCCTCCTCGCTCTTGTTACCGTCATCACACGCTGTCGTCAGCACGAAAGCGACGGCGGCGATCAGACAGGCAGTGGTGCTCGTTGTGGTTGGCGTTTGCCTCATGGTTTCCTCCTGTGTGTTGCAAACCCGTTGATTTCGGGAAGCAACATAGGAGGACATCGTGAGGATACGGTTGGCGATACGTGAGAATTCAGGTAGGGGTCGAGGGCAGGTCAGTTGGCCTTCTCGAAGTCCGCATCGATGACGTCGTCCTTGCTGCCGGAAGCGCCCCCGGACGGCGGCACGGAGCCGGCTGCGGCGGCATCGGGCGTGCCCTGGGGGCCGGCAACGTTCTTGTACATCTGCTCGGCCACCTTGTGGAACTCCTTCTCGAGCGCCTCCATGCCGCTCTCCATCGACGACTTGTCCTCCTTGCCGATGGCCTCGCGGAGCGACTTGATGGCAGCCTCCACGCGGCCGCGCTCTGGCTCGCCGATCTTGTCCTTGTGCTCGTTCAAAGTCTTCTCGATGGAGTAGCACATCTGATCGGCCTTGTTCTTGGTCTCGATGAGCTCCCTCTTGAGCTTGTCCTCGGCCTCGTTGAGCTCGGCCTCCTTCTGCATGCGCTTGACCTCGTCGGGGGACAGGCCGCTCGATGCGGTGATGGTGATCTTCTGCTCCTTGCCCGTGGCCATGTCCAGGGCGGACACGTTCACGATGCCGTTCGCGTCGATGTCGAAGGTCACCTTGATCTTGGGGATGCCCCTGGGCGCCGGTGGGATGCCCTCCAGGTAGAACTTGCCCAGAGTCCTGTTGCCTCCCGCCATCGGCCGCTCGCCCTGCAGCACGTGGACCTCAACCTGCGTCTGGCTGTCCGACGCGGTGCTGAATATCTCGTCCTTCCTGGTGGGGATCGTCGTGTTGCGAGGGATGAGCACGGTCATGACGCCGCCCAGCGTCTCGACGCCGAGGCTCAGCGGGGTCACGTCCAGAAGGAGCAGATCCTTGACGTCTCCGCTCAACACGCCGGCCTGGATGGCAGCGCCCAGGGCCACCACCTGGTCCGGGTTGACGCCCTTGTGCGGCTCGCGTCCGAAGTAGTTACGGACCTTCTCCTGCACCATGGGAATGCGCGTGGAGCCTCCGACCAGCACCACCTCGTCGATGTCGCTGGGCTTCTTCTTCGCGTCCTCCAGGGCGCGGCGCACGGGCTCCATGGTCCTGTCCACCAGGTCCTCCATGATGGACTCGAGCTTGGCACGTGTGAGCTTGAGGTTCAGGTGCTTGGGTCCGGAAGCGTCCGCCGTGAGGAACGGGAGGTTGATGCTGGACTCGAGCACGTTGGAGAGCTCGATCTTGGCCTTCTCGGCAGCCTCCTTGAGCCGCTGCAGCACCATCTTGTCTCTGGAAACGTCGATCCCCTGGTCCTTCTTGAACTCGGCCACCAGGTAATCGATGATCCTCTGATCGATGTTGTCACCGCCCAGGTGCGTATCTCCGTTCGTGGAGACCACCTGCACGACGTTGTCGCCCACCTCGAGCACGGAGATGTCGAACGTGCCCCCGCCGAAGTCGTACACCGCGATGAGCTGATCCTTCTTCTTGTCGAGGCCGTAGGCCAGAGCGGCTGCCGTGGGCTCGTTGACGATGCGCTCCACCACGAGGCCGGCTATCCTGCCCGCGTCCTTGGTGGCCTGCCGCTGGCTGTCGTTGAAGTAGGCGGGCACCGTGATGACGGCCTTGGTGACCTTCTCGCCCAGGTACTCCTCCGCGGCCCTGCGCAGCTTCTGAAGGATCTTCGCCGAGATCTCAGGGGGGGAGTACAGGCGATCCTTGATCGTGACCGTGGCGTCGCCGTTGGCGGACTCGCTCACGGCGTAGGGGACCATCTTGATCTCCTCGCTGACTTCCCTGTACTTGCGGCCCATGAACCTCTTGATGGAGAAGACCGTATTCTCGGGATTGGTCACGGCCTGGCGCTTGGCGATCTGACCCACCAGGTTCTCGTCCTTGTCCTTCTCCCAGGCCACGACGCTCGGTGTGAGGTAATCGCCTTCCTCGTTGACGATGACCTTGGGCTCCTTGCCCTCCATGATGGCCACGACGCTGTTGGTCGTCCCGAGGTCGATTCCGATGGTCTTAGTCATGTCTCGCTCCCTCCGGAGAACTTGCGGATTCTGCTTCGTCTACACGGCGCAAGTTAACCACGGGTCCATGGCTGTCAAGCCGTCCGGAACATGGGTCAATAGACCGATACCAATGAGGAAACGGGCCATGCAGGTCAGGGTTCGAGCACACCGGAGGGGTCGAGGTTGGATGCGAGCCGGGTCAAGAGGTCATCGAACGCAGGGTCGCTGAGGGGCGAAATACCCCTATGGGTGGCGAACGGCCCATGGTGCGCGATGACCGTGGCGCCGAGGTTCCTCGCACGCTCCACGGCCAGAGTCACAGGCAAGACGAGCTGCTCGTCGGTCTGGCTGCGGTCCACACGCGCGGTGAACGTCGCCGCGCACCCCTCGTGCAAGAGGTCCGAGATCCGGACCGACAGGAGCGCGGATCCGAATACTGCCGAGAGGTCCTCGACGAGGCCGTCCGCGCCTGCCCAGTCGGTGGACACGGTGAGGTGATCCGCGGCCTCGGGCCGCATGCACCCGGAGCGGACCGGCCGGCACACGAGCTCGTGACCGTCGGAGAGCATCTCGCCGGACCGGTCCCGGATCCGTTCCACGGCCATGGCGTGAAACACCTCCACGAGCCGGGCCTCGCCCTCGAACCCCACCACGAGCACGGCAGGCGGTCCACCCTCGAGCCTCGCATGGATGCGTCCGAACGCCGGCCTGAGGCCGTCGTGCACCATCCTCGCGGCGCACCTCAGGGCCACGCCCAACGAGGGCATGGCAGCGCCCGCTATCATCCGGGTCCTGGGCTGCGGGTGGAACGTGACCCAGGCGGACGTGAGGATGCCGAGCCTTCCCTCCGCTCCCAGGAACAGCTCGGAAAGATCCGGTCCCACGGCGCGGCGCGGCGCGGGCTTGATCTTGAAGGCACGGCCATTGGGGAGCACGCCCTCGATGCCGATGGCTGCCCGGTAGGGCTTGCCGTACAGGACGGACGCCTCTGCCCATCCCTGCCCGCAGAGGAATCCCCCGAGCTTGGGATCCAGGTGCCCCATCATCGGAAAGCCCAGGGTGAAGCCGCGGTCCCTGAGCGCAACCTCCAGATCGCGCACCCTGATGCCCGCATCGGCGTGGGCCACCAGCGAGACCTCGCTGATCTCGTGGATCTCCGTCAGGCCGGACAGGTCCAGGACGATGGCCGTGCCACGGACGTCGGACGTGCCCCTGGGCAGGACCCTGGTCTTCGTCTCGGCGGCGATGCCGAGCACCCTGGCCACCTCGGAAGCGTTGATTGGCCTGACGAGCACGGCACCGGTGCCGGGTACGTCCTTGACACCCGACGGCAGCGCGCCCCTTATGAGCGCCCCGATGTCCGCGGTGGCGCCGGTGCGGCTCACGTCACCACTCCAAGAGGTCCCGCTCGACGTGGATCTTCTCGCCGTCCGTGTCATCGTGGTCCACGCTCATCACGAGCCTGCAGCTCTCCCTGAGGAAGCTGAACTCCGGCACGTACGGCAGGTTCACCTTGGCGAGATCCTTGATCCCCACGGTCACCTCCCCCACGTGGGGAGTATCGGGTCCAAGAGGGATGTTGTACGTGGCATCCAGGGTCCATGCCAGCTCCGGGTCGCGGCGGTTGACAAGGGAGGCCTTGATGCGATCCGCGACCACGCGGTGGGTTCCCAGGGCCGAGACGAGGTAGCCGACCTTGAACTCCTGTCTCTCCTCGAACAGCCTGAGCGTGCCCTGCATGCGGACATCGATCCTGGCGCGCCGATCCAGGATCTCCAGATCGAGCGCGCGTCCGTCGAGCTTCAGTCTCTCGGCGGCCTCGCGGGCCTCCTCCTCGCGCGCCGACTGCAGCGTGAGCCTGAGATCGTCGAGGAGCACCCCGATCCTGCGCAGCGCCCCACCCATCGACAAGAGGGCCACGGACACGAGCACCAAGCCCAGGAGCACGGCGCCCGCGAAGATCATCATTGCGAGGGAAACGTCCACCATGATCGACCTCGATAGACGATCTTGCCAGTGTTGCCACTCGTGTCAATCGCAATTATCCGAATTCCAACAGTCCCCTAATGGTCTCCTCACGCACAGACAACGTCTTGGAAGGACATGACCCGGCCATCCATCGGCATGGACCTTGACAGGAAAAGGTGTATTTTGATGCTGGCACCAAAACACAGAGCGGATGACCTGGAATCCACGGGCAAGGGCCTTGACGTGGATACCCAGGAAAACCATGTTCTCATAGGCGGACAAACGGTGGGGTTTCATCGCAGCCAGGGGCACCAACCCGAACAAAAGGAGACCCATCCCATGTCCAAGGGCAAGATCCTCGTCGTGGACGACGAGGAGGACATCCTGGAGCTCATCCAGTACAATCTCGTGAGGGAAGGTTACGAGGTGGACTGCGTATCGTCGGGCGAGGATGCGGTCAAGCACGGCCGGGAGGTGATCCCGGATGCGGTGGTCCTCGATCTGATGCTCCCAGGGCTCGACGGCCTGGACGTGTACCGCAGGCTCAGGAACGATCCGCGCACGTCGCACGTGCCCATCGTCATGCTCACGGCCAAGGGGGAGGACGCCGACATCGTGACGGGGCTGGAGCTGGGAGCGGACGACTACATCACGAAGCCGTTCAGCCCCAGGGTGCTCATCGCCAGGCTCAAGGCCGTGCTGAGGCGCCGCCGCAACGCGACGGTGGACACCGCCGAGGTCGTCACCCTCCACGGCATCACGATAAACCCGGCCCGCCACGAGGTCCTGGTCCTGGGCAGGCCCGTGGATCTCACGGCGAGCCAGTTCGCCATCCTCGATTTCCTCGCCCGCCGGCCAGGATGGGTGTTCAGCCGCGAGCAGATCATCGACTCCGTCAAGGGGACGGACTACCCGGTCACCGACAGGTCCGTGGACGTGCAGATCGTGGGCCTGAGAAGGAAGCTCGGCGACCTTGGAGAGCTCGTCGAGACCGTCCGTGGAGTGGGATACCGCTTCAGGGAACGTGAATGAAGAGGGCGCGCAAGCTCCTCTGGAGGCTCTACCCCACCTACCTTCTCACGGTCATCCCCGCCCTCGTGGCCATCGCCCTCATCGCATCGCACGAGATCAGGGTCGGCTTCACGGATCAGATCACGCGAGGCCTCGAGGCACGCGCCCGGCTGATGGGAGATCTCGTCTCGACGGACCTCGGGTCTTGCGAGCAGGCCAGGATCCAGCCCGAGTGCCGCCGCATGGGCCAGGTGACGGACACCCGGTACACCGTCATGCTCCCGGATGGACGCGTCGTCGGCGACTCCGAGCAGGCGCCTTCCACCATGGAAAACCACTCGACCAGACCGGAGATGGCAGCGGCACTGGCAGGGTCACCGGGCAGCGCGACACGACACAGCGCCACCATCGGCGAGGACATGCTCTACGTGGCCGTCCCGGTGAGCCAGGATGGCGGGCTTCTCGGCGTGGTCCGTGCATCCGTGCCGGTCACGCACCTCGACGAGATGATCGGGCGCATCCACAGGCAGATCGCCCTGGCCGGGCTGGTCGTCGCGCTGCTCGCCGCCGTCGCGAGCCTGTTCGTGGCCCACGCGGTGGGGAGGCCTCTCAGACAGATGGTAACCGGAGCGGCTCGCTATGCGGACGGGGATCTCGGCTACCGGCTCGAGGTGCCCGACATCGAGGAGGCGGCCCTGCTGGCCGGCTCCATGAACAGGATGGCCTCGCAGCTCGACGAGAGGATCAGGACGGTCACGCGCCAGCGCAACGAGCTCGAAGCCGTGCTCTCCAGCATGATCGAGGCCGTGGTCGTGGTGGATACCGAGGGAAGGCTGATCCGCACGAACCGTGCTGCCCGGACGCTGTTCGTCCTCTACGACATCGACGATGAGCGGCTCACGATCCAGGAGACCATACGGAATGCCGATCTCAACAGGTTCGTGGAGCGCATCCTCTCGGGGGAGGCCCCGCTCGAGGGCGAGATCCTCCTGCACCGGGGACAGGAGCGCCACCTTCTGGCACACGGAACCATGCTCGTGGACGTGGACGACAAGAAGCTCGGGGCCCTGGTCGTGCTCAACGACGTGACGAGGCTCAAGAAGCTCGAGTCCGTCCGCCGCGACTTCGTGGCGAATGTCTCGCACGAGCTCAAGACGCCCATCACGTCCATCAAGGGCTTCGTGGAGACCCTCAGGGATGGTGCCATGGGGGACAGGGAGAACGCCGACCGGTTCCTGGGGATCATCATGAAGCATGCGGACCGGCTGGAGGCGATCATCGAGGATCTGCTGAGCCTGTCGCGCATCGAGCAGGAGAGCGAGTCCGGCCAGATCCGGCTCGAGAGATCGCATGTCTGCGGCGTCGTCCAGAGCGCGCTGGCCGTCACGAAGCCCAAGGCCGACGCCCGAAACATCCGCATCACCGCGGCGTGCCCGCCGGACCTCGAATCCGACATGAACGCTCCGCTCGTCGAGCAGGCCATCGTGAACCTGGTGGACAACGCCATCAAGTACAGCGACGAGGGGTCCGAGGTCCTGGTGAACGCCTCCGTGCAGGAAGAGGAGATGATCATCGAGGTGATTGACACGGGATGCGGGATATCGCGCGAGCACCTGGACCGTATCTTCGAGAGGTTCTACCGCATCGACCGGGCAAGGAGCCGCAAGCTGGGCGGAACCGGGCTCGGGCTCGCGATCGTCAAGCACATCGCATCGGCCCACGGGGGACTCGTCACGGTCCTGAGCCAGCCGGACCATGGATCCACCTTCACTATCAGGATTCCAGGACGGCAGCATCGGAGCACCGAGGGAAAGACACGAGAAAACCAGGTCTGTTAACGAGATGTTACGTTGCTCGTCGCATTCTGACCGACACGTAACGAAACCCTAACATTCGAGTCGCCTCCTTACGCTCGGCTCACGAGAGCGTAACAGAGGAGGTTGAAGAATGAGACAGGGTATCTGGCTCGTCACGGTGGCGCTGCTTCTGGTCGATGTCGAGGCGAGGGCCGAAAAGCAGCCCTTGCCACCGGATGACGCTGCCCATGCAACGCCTGAGCCCATCGCCGTGCCTCACGCCGAGGACACGGGAACCTGGGAGAAGGCCTACAAGCTGGCCAGGATGTTCGAACCTGGCACCCTGTGGTATCTGCACTTCCGGCACGGCTACGGGGCCAGAGGCACGGGCTATTCCTACTACGACAGCTTCGACATCGGCCGCGGGTATCTGACCTTGAAGTTCAAGCCTCTCGACTGGTTTGGCGCCCGCATCACCATGGATGCGCACCAGGACGACTCCGGCGACATGAAGGTGCGGCTCAAGTACCTCTACGGCAAGTTCGTGATTCCCGTGGAGACGAAGGTCGTCACCGAGCCGTTCCTGGAGGTCGGGCTCGTGCACATGCCCTGGCTGGACTACGAGGAGCACATCAACTGGTACAGGTGCCAGGGCACCATGTTCATGGAGCGCAACAAGCTCTTCAACTCCGCCGACTTCGGGGTCACCGTGGGCTTGCTTCTGGGTGAGAAGCTCGGCAAGAAGTACCAGGAAGAAGTCAACAAGGAGTACCCGGGCACGTGGGGAAGCCTCGCGCTGGGCGTGTACAACGGTGGAGGCTACCACGCCGTCGAGAAGAACACGGGCAAGTCGTTCGAGGCGAGGCTCAGCGTCCGGCCCCTGGGCTTCATCTTCCCCAACCTGCAGCTGAGCTACTTCGTGATCGTGGGTCGCGGCAACGCGGCCGGGACCAGGGAATGGGATCCGCCCAGGTGGCAGTCTCACACCTTCATGGCCAGCATCGAGCACCGCGTCTTCACCCTGACGGGCCAGTTCGTCACGGGAGAGGGCAACCAGAAGGGCGACTTCACGCAGTACGCCACCGAGCTCGACCCCGTCACCGGAGAGGAGATCGTGACGGGCATCTCGGACGTCCATGGATACAAGGGCGCTTCCGGATACGTGGAGATCAAGCTCCCGTTCATGAAGTCGAGCCTCATCGGCCGGTACGACTACTTCAACCGCGACGCGAAGAAGGGCGTGCACAGGATCATCGGTGGCTATGCCTTCCACTTCTTCAAGTTCCACAAGAACCTCGTGCTCGTCGATGTGGATTACATCATCAACGAGGGCGGTCTTCCGGACACCTGGGAGACCAAGCTGACATTGCAGGTGAGCCTGTGACCTCACCATCCACTCACACGAATCGAACATTCGAATGGCACGAGAAGTGCGCCAGGAGAAACGTCATGACGATAACGAACAAGAGATCGATGTCCGCATCCTCGCTCCTCGTGGTTGCCCTTGCCTCGATGGCCGTGCTGGGCGAGGCGGGCTGCAAGCCCAGGACCCAGCTGACAAAAGAGACACCCAACGTGGAGGCGAAGGTCGAGAGCCTGGACGGAGCGGGTGCCTCGTTCCCGTTCCCCGTGTACTCGCAGTGGGCCTACAGCTACGAGAAGGAGAAGGGGCTCAAGCTCAACTACCAATCCATCGGGTCCGGGGGAGGCATCGCCCAGATCAAGGCCAGGACGGTGGATTTCGGCGCATCGGACGCTCCGCTCACCAGAGAAGAGCTCGACGAGGCCGGGCTCGTCCAGTTTCCCCTGATCATGGGAGGAGTGGTGCCGGTCATCAACATCGCCGGAATCGGCGCAGGGCAGCTCAAGCTCTCGGGCTCCACACTTGCCGATATCTACCTGGGCAACATCAAGAAGTGGAACGAGGATCCCATCAGGAAGGACAACCCCGAGCTCGCGCTGCCCGACAAGGAGATCACGGTCGTGCACAGGGCGGACGGATCCGGAACCACCTGGATCTTCACGAACTACCTCGACAAGGTGTCGGCCGGATGGCACCAGAAGGTCGGCACCGACAAGGCGGTCGAGTGGCCCGTGGGCGTGGGAGGCAAGGGCAACGAGGGCGTGGCCCAGTACGTGCAGAAGATCGACGGAGCCATCGGGTACGTCGAGTACGCGTACGCCCTGAACAACGAGATCGCGCACGCCGCGCTCGGCAACAGGACCGGGGCCTTCGTGGAGCCCACCCAGAAGAGCTTCCAGGCGGCCGCCGCCAACGCAAGCTGGAAGGACGCCCCCGGCTTCTACATGGTCCTCACGGACCAGCCCGGAGAAGGCAGCTGGCCGATCACGGGGGCATCCTTCATCCTTTTGCACGCAGACCAGAAGGACGCGGCAAGAGCGGCGGCCATGCTGGAGTTCTTCGCCTGGTGCTTCGAGAACGGAGACGAGGCCGCGGCCGCACTGCACTACGTGCCCATGCCCGACAACGTCGTGAAGCTCGTGAAGGACGAGTGGGCAGCCAGGGTGAAGAGCGACGGAAAGCCGATCGCCATATGAAGCCGAGCGCCGCGCGATCCGGGCCGGCCAGGGCCGGCAGGCGCGGCCTGCCAGGCGACGGGATCTTCCGCGCCCTGACCGCCGCCTGCGCAACGCTTCTGCTCCTCCTCATCGCCGGCATCTTCGTCGAGCTCGTGCGCAACTCCACCCTGTCCATCCAGACCTTCAAGGCGGGCTTCCTGTGGAACCAGTCCTGGAACCCGGCCCGCGACGACTTCGGAGCGCTGAGCTCCATCTACGGAACTCTCGTGAGCACCGCGCTCGCCATGGTCGTGGCCGTGCCCCTGAGCCTGGTCATCGCGCTGTTTCTCGTGGAGCTCAGCCACCCCCTGATGAGCAAGCCCGTGGGCCATGCCATCGAGCTTTTGGCGGCCATCCCGAGCATCATCTTCGGAATGTGGGGGCTGTTCGTGTTCGCCCCGTTCATGTCCGACCACGTCCAGCCCCTCATGGGAAAGACCCTCGGTTTTTTCCCCCTGTTTCGTGGCCCACCCATGGGCATCGGGATGCTCAGCGCGGGGATCATCCTCGCTCTCATGATCCTGCCCTTCATCACGGCCGTGATGCGCGACGTGTTCTTCATGGTCCCGCCCGTGGTCAAGGAGTCGGCCTACGGCATGGGTGCCACCACGTGGGAGGTCACCCGCAAGGTGACCATCCCCTACGGGATCCGGGGCCTGGTCGGCGCATCCTTTTTGGGCCTGGGCCGGGCCATCGGCGAGACCATGGCCGTGACCTTCGTGATCGGCAACACCCACCGGATCGACCTCTCCCTGTTCGCCGCAGGGAACACCATCGCATCGACCCTGGCCAACGAGTTCACGGAAGCCTCGGAGCCTCTCTACCGCAGCTCGCTCGTCGAGCTGGGCCTCATCCTGTTCCTCATCACGCTCGTGGTGCAGGTGGCAGCCCAGGTATGGCTGGGCCGGATGCGCCGCACCATGGGGGAGGGGTTGTGAAGCGCCGGTCGGTCATGCCCCGCAGGATGCTCGACGCCGCCATCAAGGTGGCCTCGAGCGCTGCTGCCATGCTGGGCATCGCTGCCCTCTCGTGGATCCTCTTCGAGGTGGCGCGCCGGGGCCTCGGGGCCCTGGACGTGGCCTTCTTCACCGAGCTTCCCACCCCGCCTGGCGTCGATGGC
>JBFYZU010000104.1:0-6862 GCA_041309365.1 Myxococcota bacterium | reverse complement strand
GGTGGGCCACCTGGCGAACAGGCCTAGCACGACGGCCGGCACGAACTGGCCGATCCCCGAGAAACCCGTGAGGAGCAGCGACACGAGCATGCCAGGTGAAACGAGGGCCAGGCCCAGGGCCAGGCCCATCACCACGGGCACGAGCCACCTTCCCATGCGCGCTGCACCCTGCTTTGTGATCCGTGACGGAGCCAGCTTCTGCGCCACGTTGCGGGACACGATGTTTGCGGCCGTGAGCACCAGGGCCGAAGCCGTCGAGATGGATGCCGCCAGCCCACCCGCACCGATGAGCCCCGCCAGCCATGGCGGGAAGTTCTTCGCCAGGGCCACGAGCATGGCGTGGTCCGGCTTTTCAATGCTCGCGGCGAAGGTGGGATCCACGCCGGCCTTGGCCGCGCACGTGAATCCCACGACGATCACGGGCACCAGAGCGAGCTGGTAGAGCGGGAGCACTCCCGCGTTGATGCGGACCACCCGTTCGCTTTTCGCGCTGAAGGTTGCAGTGAAGCCGTGAGGCCAGAGCCACATGGACAGCCCGCAGAGCAGGGCCGTGGAAGTGTACCAGGACAGCCCGAACCCCCCTGCATCGGGCAAGGTCAGGTGCGCGGGGCTGACCCGCTCGAGCACGTCGAACATCGCTTCGACACCACCGAAGAACTTGCGAGGAAACAGCGTACCGACGGTCACCATGCCTCCCAGCATGATGATGGCCTGCAAGAGGTTGGTCCAGCCTATCCCGCGCAGCCCCGATATGTACACGAAAGTCGTGATGGCGACAGCGGCCACGAGCACCGCAGGCACCACGCCCATGGCGCCTCCTGAGGCGATCTGCACGATCATCCCGGCCCCGAGGAGCTGAAGCTGCAGGTACGGCACGATGAACACGCAGCCCACGACGGAGGCGATGATCCCCAGGGCCTTCGAGTCGTACCTGTCCTCGAAGAAGTCGGGCTGCGTCACGTACCGGGCCCTGCGGCCGAGCCTGTTGAGCCTCGGCCCGATGAAGAAGTACAGGGCGTACGCGATGGACCCGTACGCGAGTGCATAGACGATGCTCATCCCCCTGCCGTAGGCCCAGCCGGCCAGCCCGAGGAAGGCGAAGGCACTGTATATCTCCGCCGCCGCCACAGTATAGAATATGACTAACCCGAAGGATCTACCCCCAACGTAGTACTCCTCCACGGAGAAGGAACGCCTCACGCCGGCGAGCACGCCCACGACCGTTGTGAGCACGAGCCAGCCCAGGATGATGACCAGGGAGATTGTCATCTGCGGTCGATCCTGTCCTTGACGATCCTGGCGGCCACCATGGCCAGCGATGTGACGACCACCATGGCCGAGACCCAGAACAGGACGAACGGCACACCCATCACCCGCGCATCGACGCTTACGACCCATGTCATCACCGGAGGCATGAACCCGATCACCACCACGGCGAGAAACGCCAGGGCCACCAGCTCTCCTCTCGTGGGCCTCATCGCCGGGCAGTATACATGGACCAGGAGCCCAGACACAGTTTCTTGCTTCCCGCACACCGTGGTGTAGACTTCCATCCATCGGGGACTCTTACCGGGAGGTGTCCATGAGAAGTGCAAAGCTCGCGGTGCTCGCCATGACCTTCTTGTGTCTCTCGTGCGGAGGGACGTTGAGGTTCGACGATGACGGTGCATCGGACACTGGTTCGCCCGATACGTCCGCGGATACCGGCGACGACACGAGCGAGGAGCCGCAGGAGGACATCCCCCCGGACGCTTTTTCCGACGGCGTCCTGGACACGATCGAGGACTTCTCGCCCGCCTGCATCTCGGCGGGGTGCTTGATGAGCCCCGACGCGGGCCCGCCCTGCTGTGCGGCGCTCGACTACGTGGCATCGTGCCCGCCATGGGACCCGTCCTGCACGGCTCCCGTCTACCACTGCGCCGACTGCGGCAACGGCCTGTGCGATCCGCACGAGGCCGCCTGGAGCTGCCTGACCGACTGCGCGACGGGCTGCGATGTCGGCGCCACGTTCGGATACGCGTGCAGCCCGCTGGAAGGCTACGATTGCACATGCTCCTTGCCGGAGTGCGTCATCAGCTGCGAGATGCAAGGAGTCCTGGGGTTCAGGTGGACGAACTCCTGCTCGAACGAGACGTACAGCCTCTGCTCGCCAACGGATCACGCAGAGTGCCGCCACATCGGAACCGACGTGGAAGGCTGGTACGCCATCGGTGCCATGGGAGGCGAGACCCTCGTCGCGACCATGCCCTGTGCCAATCACTGGATCTGCTACGGCTACGACTGACGCCCCCCCTCGACTCCACCTGTCACGAAAGGACGTCTCACACGACGACGGCTCGTTCCTGAAAATCCGCGAGGGAGGGCTACATCACCATGGTGCAGCCGCAGGCCCGGTTTGTGGATGGGACCGGGTCGACCGTCCCTGCGTCGGGATCCGAGTCCGCATCTGGATCGGTGTCCTCCGAGGCGTCCATGCAAACGAGGACCGAGCCCTCATCCGGCCTGCACACCCACCCTTCCGGACATGTGCAGTTTTGCTCGTCGCAGGCCCTCGAGCAGTAGGAACCTGAAGGGGTTTCGACACAGGTCCCCGACGAGCAGTCGTCGTCCGAGGAGCATTCGTTTCCCATCGAACCCAGGACCGGTACGCACAGATCCCGTGTCCCCACTGCAGCGCAGCCGAACCCCGCCGGGCAGCCCCTGGAAGGGCAAGCGATCGTACACACGCCAGGCCAGTCCGCGGCGCACAGCCCGCTCTGACACTGGTCATCTGTCTCGCACACGTCACCGAGCATTCCGGCCGAGCAGGAGCAGGCACCGCACGTCGCATCGTCGATAGGCTGGCAAATCGCCGGCACGACGCATCCGCCCGACACGGGGTCGCAGGCCGAGGAGCAGAACGACGCCCCCAGCATCTGCTCGCACCTGAGGCTCGCACAGTCGAGATCCGAGGTGCAGGCCTCGCCTTGCCCCAGGACCCCTGGGCCTCCGGCCGCTTCGGCGCACGTGCCCAGGCCGCAGCTCACGAAGAGGCAGTAGTGTCCCGCCCGGCAGGAAAACACGTCTTCGGGATCGCAGGCGCTCGTACAGCTGCCCATCACGCACTGCTCGGGAAGAGGGCAGTCCGTGTCCCACACGCAGCGGGTCGTGCAGTCCATGTCATCAGGCAGGCACTGGTCTGTCATGCTCCCCAGGCTCATGCAGCTGTTCCCTTCGCCACACTCGCCCGAAACGCTGTCGCATGCCACACCGCAGCGTTTCGTGCCGTCGGTGAAGCCGGACACGCAAAGATCGTCCGGACCGCCACAGTCCTCGTGGGTCGTGCACTGCGCGCACAGGGGCAACCCCACTCCCTCCTCGATACAGGTTCCTCCCGTGCACACCTCGCCAGGGCCACAGTCGCCATCCACGGCGCACTGGAGGCACAGCCTGTCGATGCAGCGCGTTCCCGGCTCGGTGCAGTCCTCGTCCACATCGCACTCGGGCTCCGGCAAAGTGGCGCAGTCCAGATCGTGGGGGAAGCACTGCTTGCCAAGACCGGTGAACGTGCAGACGAAGCCCCAGGGGCAGTCCGCGTCGACGGTGCAGGACTCGCCGCAGTAGCTGTTGCCGTCCACGGGGCTCGTGAGGCAAGCGTCGGGAGGCCCGCAGTCCCACTCGTTCACGCAGGGCGTGCAGAGCAGGCCCTCGCACTTGCGATCGTTGCACTCGAACCCCGAAGGGCAGTCTCCATCGACCGAGCACTGTGGAAGGGGAGCCGGGTTGCACTGGCCCGTGTACGGGAGGCACTGGCTCTCGCCTCCCAGGACGACCTCGCACTCGTATCCCCACGGACAGTCGCCATCCGTGGTGCACGCAGAGCCGCAGTATTCCTGCGAGTCGGGAAACCCGCTCAGGCAGTAGTCGTTCTCGTCGCCACAGTCCCAGTGGCTGGCGCAGGGCGAGCACGGTGTCCCCACGCACAGAAGGTCGTCGCATACCTCGAGATCACCGGTGCAGTCCGAGTCGTCATCGCACTCCGGCGTGGGGGGCGGATCGCAGCTCATGTCGTAGGGCACGCACTGGCGCTCGGTCCCCGTGCTGAGATCCACGCAGTCGTACCGCCAGGGGCAGTCGTCGTCCGTGAGGCAGCTCTGGGCACAGTAGGTATGACCGTCCGGAAAGCCGCTCAGGCAGTAGTCGTCCTCTCCGCCGCACTCGCCATGGTACTCGCACGGAGTGCAGGGCTGCCCGGGCACGGCCACGCAGGCCCCCGTCACGCACTCGAAGCTGGGCGGGCAATCCGCTGTTGTCGTGCACCCAGCCGGGTAGATCGTGCAGACGCCCGTGATGTCGTCTGCGGACAGGGTCCTCGGATCCGTGCCTCCCCCGTACCCAGCGCACATCGTCTCTCCCGCAGTGCACCCGTCGTGATCCAGGCCCAGAAGGTGACCGATCTCGTGCGTCGCGATGGACTGCGTATCCACGCCTCCTCCCGTCCCGGTGGTGTTCCACGTGAAATCGTCTCCATTGAAGGAGATATCGGCCTCGACGATCCTGACTGCGCTGGGAGGCCCTGCCATGTATGTTGAAGCAATACCGATGGCCACGGAGTCGTAGGGCCATGCCGTCTCGATCCAGGCCACGACCTGCACTCCATCGGGCCCGGGCATCCTGGTGGTGGTGCCGGCGTAGCTCGTTTCCCATACGGTGCATGCGGGATTCATCCACGAGTCGAAGGAGGCCTGGACGATGGGTCTCGTGGGCGCGAGACCTCCCAGATCAGCGGAGCCGCTCTGGTGCAGGTACCAGGACACCGGCAGCCCCGGCCACACCGTGTGCGGCCAGACATCGTTGCCGTCCAGGCCGTTCCAGGCCGACGCGGGGATGGTGACGAGGACGGGCACTGCGAGTAGAGCCGCGAGAACAAGCCTGCGTGTCACTTCGCACCTCCTTGAGGCAGGCCGGTGCGCAGCTTGCGGATCTTCGCGGTCAGAGACTCGAGCTCCATCACGATGGGACCGGGGCTCTTCTCGAGGACGATGCCTCCTTGGGTGCCGATGGTCGCAAAAGAGACACCTTCTATCATCTGCGTGGCCGTCTTGATGGTCGTGTCGGGATCCTCGGTGACCAGAAAGTGGCCCTGCGCCATCCCGAAGACCGAGTATCTGTCCGTCTCGCCCTCGGGTTCGGGCCTGAGGAACAGCAGGACCTCCTGTCCCGTTTCGAAACCGGGCATACCGGGAATGACGAGGGTGAGATCCCCCACCGTCCCGCCCCTGTGCTTGAGCACCAGGGTCTTTGGGCAGTCGCCCGCCACGCACCTGGTCACCTCGATGCCCGTGTAGGAGTAGATGTCGCCCACCTGCCCCTTCTCGACCGCGGCATCCCACGCCACGTGGCCCAGCACGACGAGCGTGGCTTCCTGGCTCATGCGCTCGAGATCGACGAGAAGCAGCGTGGTGGACTCCACCGTGGCCGGCAGTGACAGAGCCAAGGCAATGACGATGGTGACAGCGCGTCGCATGTCGGCCTCCTGTCTCTTGCGTTACTATACACGAAGAGCCTCATCGTGGTACTGCTCGGATCATGATGCGCCTTTGCATGGTGGTCCACGTACGGATCATTGCATGGACGAGCATCCTGACGCTCGCGGGATGCACGTGCACGAGCACATCGCTCGCGGGATGGCCTTCCCCGGACGCGGCCGACCTCCCGGACACTGCATCGGATCCCGGCTCCGAGCCGCCCGAGGACCCCGCGACGGATGACGCCTCCTGGGTACCGGACTGCCTCTTCACGATGCGCTACATGGCCGCACCAGTGCCCCAGCAGGCCGGGTTCATTTTCGACTCGGATCTCAAGTACGCGGATGTGTACTTCGCCATGGACACGTCGGTCTCCATGGAGGGGGAGGTCGGAAACCTGCGCGATTCGCTCGTCGGAGTGATCGTGCCAGGGGTCAGGGCCACGGTCTCGGACGTCTGGTTCGGGGTGGGCCAGTTCCAGGACTGCAGGCGCACGACCATATGCCGCAACTGCATGGGCCAGATGCAGACCGTGACGGACGACGTGGACGAGGTCCTCTCGGCTTTGCACGCGGTGGGCGATATGTGCGGTGGATGGGAGCCGTACACCCAGATGCTGTGGACCCTGGCCACGGGCGACACGGATCCCATCGCAGGGTATGGATGCACCTGGCCCATCTCCTACACGTGCACACCTCCGGGCGAGGTCGGGTGGGCATGCTTTCGCACGGGCTCTTTGCCCATCATCGTGCAGATAGGAGACGAGCCCTTCCAGGAAGGCATCGACTACTGCTCGCCGGCCGTCTCCCGGGACGACGCCATCGCGGCTTTGAACGTCATCGGTGCCAAGTACATCGGCGTGAACTCCGGATGGAGCCGCGACGACATGAGCCTGATCGCCTCGGGCACTGGCTCGCTGGACAGCTCCGGCGACGTGCTCGTGTTCGACATCCCCACGACGGGGGCAGGCCTGGGCAACCAGATCGTGTCCGCCATCACGACCCTGGCGCGCGACATGCAACTCGACATCTCTGCCCGTCTCCTGGACGACCCCACGGACGAGGTGGATACCTCCATCTTCATCGACCGCATCGTACCGGACACGGACGGGGGACACCCGGATCTGCCGGATGCGTCGAGGGTCTGTCCGACAGGGTACACGACCGTGGACACGGACGGGGACACGGTGCCAGACTCGTTCAGCTCGGTCATGGGTCCGGCCATCTGCTTCGACGTCTACCCTGCACGGAACACGACGGTCATGGCCTCCGACGTACACCAGACCTTCCGCGCGAGCATCGAGGCCGTGGGCGAGGACGTGACCATCCTCGGATCCGTGGAGTTCTGCTTCCTGG
>JBFYZU010000103.1:0-70917 GCA_041309365.1 Myxococcota bacterium | reverse complement strand
AGGTCCAGGTCATGTGTCAAGCCCGCAATTGCAATGTGATTGTAGCACCAAATCCAGGAATGTGCAGTGTTCAGTATACCAGACGGACCTCGATGGCCGTGCCGGCCAGGCCATTTCCACCCACGAGGCCGGGCGAGAACCCTCCAGAACCACCTGCTCCCTCGGAGGCCAGCGAGGCCACGACGACATTGGATTCCACGTAGGCACGGTAGAGATCGGCCGCTGCCGTGGTGGACACGATGTGAACCCCGGAAACGGAACCCCCGCAGCCTCCGCCACCACCTCCGCCGGCACCGCCCTGGCCCCCATCGCCGCCGCGTCCACCCCTGCGCGCGCACCAGAAATTGCCCCAGCCACCCGTGGCTCCGCCTCCCCCCGATCCCCCGGCTGCGCCGATCCCGCCATCGCCGCCGTCACCGGCCGCAGCCGTGATGACGCGCACACCCGAGAAGCTGGGGCCCGTGGTCGTGCCGGGCGTCAGGATGACTGCGATGGCGATGCTCCCTCCGCCGCCCTGGCCACCGCTCGCCCACGGAGCTCCGCAGCCGCCCGAGCCTCCACCGCCACCGGATCCGCCCAGCACGTCGTTGCATCCCGTCACGCCCACGATCACGTCGTAGCCGCTGCCGCAGGTGCCTCCTCCCCCCCCACTGCCCTCGCCGCCGTTGCCGCCGTCGCTGCCGTCGCCCGCGCTCCAGCGGCCGGAGGAGGAGTCGAAGATCCCCATCGAATCGGTACAGGCCTGACCTCCCGATCCGTTGGCCCCGTTCCCGCCCAGGGCTCCGTCCTGGCCCTCCCGGGGCAAAGGGGGGCTGTCATCGCAGAAGCTGCACGTGGCGCGGTTGGTTGGTGGGTCGTAGGTCACCGCTCCTGCGCTGCCTCCCGAAGGCCCGCTGCCGTCACCTGCTGCTGGATTCGGCACGGCGTCCGCGAACACCGCGTCCACGTCGCAGACGCCGCCCACCGTGTAATCGGTGCATCCCGCGTTGGCGCAGGGCAGCCCAGTGACGCAACCCGTGTGCGGGCACGTCGTGTCACCACCCTCGCCACCGTCGAGAGTCGATCCCGTTCCCGGGCAGAAGCGCCGGCCGGGAGCGCCTCCATTGATGACCAGTCCGGTGCAGTTCGCGCTGGAAGCCTCGCGGCCGTCGCGTCCCGGCGACCCGTCCACACCGTTCAGATCCAGCAGGCTCGTCATTCCCCATGACGCCAGGTTCTCCGAGGAGTCTGCACCATCCATCCCGTGGGCCCCACGGCCGGCCTGCACGAGCATGTCCTCGAGGACCAGTTCCGCCCCGCAGCCCGTCAAGAGGACGGTGGTGCTGCCCGTGCCAACGAAGCTGGCGTCGGACCCGATGATGGTGAACCCGCCCACACGGGTCGCGGTACGGATGCCGCTCGCCCTGAGCACCGGCCGGCCGCCCTCCCCTCCCGTGTTGCTGACGATCGTCGGATACAGATCGGGAGCGCGGTCGCTGAAATCGCCACTGTAACCTCCGAACACGTCCACGCCCGCGGACAGAACCACGGGTCCCAAGTACGAGCCCGAAGCCACGAGCACCGTCTTGTCCGCAGTCGCGGCACGGGCGATGGCCGCGGGCAGAGTCCTCATGGGGAACACGAGGGTGCCCGGGCTCGAGTCGTTGCCCCGCGTGGTGACGAAGATGAAGTCGTCGGAGTCGTCGATGATCCCGTCGCAATCGGCGTCAACACCCAGCCGGGAAGGCGGCCAGGTGCCGACGTTGTGCTCGCACTCACAGCCGTTCGACTGCACGAGATCCAGGTCCACGAACCCTTCTTCGCACTCGATGACGCAGGCCGGGGCCGGCGTGTCCGAGCACGTGGCCGTCATGTTCGGCCCGGGAGCAACGCAGGGCTCGTTGCAGGCACCGCAGTGATCCGGATGCACGAATCTGCCGTCTGCCGTCAGGAAGTCCTCGTCCACGGACATGTCGCAGTCGTTGTCGAACCCGTCGCACAGCTCCCCGAGCAACGACTCGCAGGGCCCCATCTCGAACCCCTCGCAGAGCATCTCGCCGGTGCAGAGGATCCCGTCGGCGCCCTCGAGGAGGCACCCGTAGGCGATGCCCGCCGACGCGGGTGTGCATGAGCACTCGCCGCTCTCGGGTCTGCATCCGATGCGCCCATCGTCCCCGGCGCTGCACGAAAACCCGTCCGGGCAGCCAGCCGAATCGCAGTCCCTCACGCAGCGCAAGCTCATCCCCACCTGTTCGCACCAGGCTCGAGGATCGAACAGGGAGCACTCGGCATCCTCGGTGCAGGGCAGACACAGCGGATCCAGATCCGGAACGCAGGCCTGATCCCCGGCCGGGTGCATGCCCTCGGGGCACGACACCAGGCGACAGCGTGGAAACGGGCCGCTCGTGTCGCATTCCACATCGAGGGCTGAAGGGAACGCCTCGGCGCAGTCCACCTCGCAGGCCCCGCAGTGATGAAGCGAGGCGTAACGACCCTGTGCGTCCTTGAACTGCTCGTCGATGAGCCCGTTGCAGTCGTCGTCGCGGTAGTTGCAGATTTCCAGGGGAAAGCATGGCTCGGATCTGGAGCAACCCGTGAGAAGCGACAAGATGATCAGGGCCGCGGCCATTCCCGGCAGCCGGTCACTCGATGACGACATCGATGACCTCCCCTTCCCGGCCGTCCGGACCGGGCACGGCACCGGAGCCGCCTTGCCCGCCATGACCAGCGATGCCCCAGGCGAGCGTGCTCGTGGCCCTCAAGCCGGCCGCAAACCCAGGATCGAACGCCCCGCCGAGAAGCACCCATACGGCTACGCTCGACCCTCCGCATCCGCCCCCTGCACCTCCGCCCGGCCCGCCGGTACCCCCCTGGCCACCGTGGCCCCCACGAGAGGGAGCGCTCAATGTCAGCGTTGTGCGAAGCTCCCAGGCGAGATCGCCTCCGGGTGCGCCCGCGCCGCCGATCCCACCGCTGCCGCCCGCACCGCCCATGCCTCCCGTACCGCCCTCTCCTGCCTCGATGACCAGGGAGGCGAACGCGGGCATCCCGACCGCAGGTGGTGGGCCGGCAGGCCAGATGTACTCGATGACGAGCCCCACCGACGGCGCACCGCTCGTGCCGGGCGTCCCGCCCTTGCCGCCGCATCCGCCTGCGCCGCCGCCGCCGCCGCCGCCGCCCAGCCCATCCGCATACGGGCAGTCGCCGGCGTACCACGTGATCAAGGTGCCACCGCCCGCGCCGCCGCCACCACCGCCGCCACCTGCGCCGCCATCCGTTCCTGACGTGGCGAGGATGGGTGTCCAGGAACCATCCACGAACTCTCCCATGCTGTCGGTGCAGCCGGTACCGGCCCGGCCCGGAGACCCGTCCCAGCCGTTCTGACCGTCGCCAGCGATCTGGTAATCCGATGGCACGGTGAAGTCGCTCAGGCCGCAGCACATCCAAGTGGGGCAGGACGTGAAGATGGGACCCTCGCTGTCGACGCCGCCACTGCCCCCCGTTCCGCCATAGGCTGTACCACCTCCGGAGCGTCCCGTGCTCCCCTGTTCCTGGTGGTTGCCGAAAAGCGGGCACACGGAATCGCCCCCCGCGCCGCCAGCAACGTTGCGGCCGTCGCACACGTTGCTGCCGCCAATTCCTCCCATCACCGTGTTCGTCGCGCCCGGGATGCACTCGTGGGAGGCATCCTCGACGGCTCCACGGATGGGGTCACCCGTGGACGGCGACGCCGTGGGCGAGGTGCCTGCCTGGCCATGCGTGCCGGCCGCGCCTGACCCCGCACGGCCGGACGTGATATTGAGATTACGCAAGGTCAGAGCCGGTCCCGGGTTACGGGCGTACACGCCAAACGCGGGCTGGCCCGGCGCAGGGGCATCTGCCCCGCGCACGTGCAGGCCTTCCACGACGGTCGTCGTGACGCCGGCACCGTCGATCACCATGGCTGCCCCTCCGGGAGCAGCGTCAGGGTCTGCAGCCACCACGAGCGTGATATAGCCGTCGGGATCCAGTCCGAGAAAGTCGTTGCGGTAGCCTCCGTGCAGGCTCACCGCGTCAGGAACGACGAGGGTCTCGATGTAGGTTCCCGAAACGACGAACACTTCGGGGCGTGGCAGATCGGAGGAGAGGCTCGCCAGCGCCCTCTCGATCCCCTCCGCGATCGTCAGGAGCGGCCTCATCGGGCTGCCTGCCCATGCGTCGTTCCCATCGGGTGCCACGTAGTAACTGCCTGTGACCACGCCATCCGCGCCGTCGCAGTTCGTGTCCAGAGCCGGGCCGTAGAGCCCGACGGGTCCGGCCGGATCGTCGAGGCTCGTCACGGTGCACTCGCAACCGTTGGAGATCACGAGATCCGCATCCACCTCGTCACCCACGTCTGGCCCGTCCAGGGTGTCCTCGCAGAGCAGATGGCATATGGGCGAGTAGGGGTCGCCTCCGCAGGCCAGGTCGCCGTAGGGCACGATGTCCGTTGTGCAGTCGATGCCGCACTGGCCGCAGTTGTGGATGTCGGCGTAGGCGTCCACCGCGTTCTTGAAGTCCTCGTCCGTCTCCCCGTCGCAGTCGTTGTCCGTGTGGTCGCAGGTCTCCTCGGATCCCGCACATACGCTCAGTGCTCCGTCGAGGCAGACGGCGTGTCCCACGCAAGTTTCCTCCTCACCCTCGATCGCGATGCCGCAGGCCAGCTCGAACGCATCGCCCGGCCCGCAGCGGCAGCTCCCCGAGGCAGGCGAGCACACGCCTCCGAGACAGTCGTACCCCGTGGGGCAATAGCCGGTGCAGTTTATACTGCACCTCTTCTCCCCGGCAAAAGTGGTGCACACCGCGTTCTCGAACCCGCCGCAGTCCTCGTCGCTCAAGCATTCGAGGCACAGGTAAGCTCCCACGAATACGCATGGTCCCGTTGACACGGGTTCGTAACCGGGCTCGCAGGTGACGGCCGTGCATGTCGGCACTCCCCCGACGAGGGCGCATGCCTGTGTGAGCGCGTGGTCGATGGCACCGGCACAGCTCGCCCTGCACGACCCGCAGTGGTCGTCGCTCACGTACCTGCCCTGGTCGTCGCGGAAGTCCTCGTCGATGAGGCCGTCAAGGTCGTTGTCCAGCCCGTCGCATGTCTCTTCCGAGCTAGGAGGCTCATCCAAAGGTGAGCCGCTCGACCGCGGCTCGGTCTTTCCGCCGCAGCCGGCGATCATTGCGGCGACGAGTACGGCGCAACCCCTTGTATTCGTTTTCATGGCATTTCTTTTATATCACCGGTCCCGGACCCCGGCCAGCCCGGCGGCCGGGATGATCTGTCATGATGTCTGTGCCCTGAGGGTCAAGGGCCGTTTCATGGGGATCGCGTTCTTGAGCCTCACTCGTGCCGGGTGCTAGATTGTGTACGGCACATGACGCCCATCACCATCGAGAGGATCACGCGCAGTTTCGGCACCACCGTGGCCCTCGATGACGTGTCGCTTCGCGTGACCGGAGGAGAGGTCTTTTTCTTGCTCGGCCCGAGCGGTTGCGGGAAGACGACCCTCCTCCGTATCGTGGCCGGTCTGGAGATGGCCGACAGGGGCAGGATCCTGCTGGGAGACAGGGACGTGACGCGTATGCCCGCACGCCTGCGCGAAGCGGTCATGGTCTTCCAGGGCTATGCCCTCTGGCCGCACATGAGCGTGGAGAAGAACGTGGGGTTCGGGCTCGATGTGCGGGGGGTGCCGTCTCGCGAGCGCCGAGCCGCAGTGGCTCTTGCACTCGAGCAGGTGAAGCTCTCCGACCTGGCCGGGCGCAAGCCCGGCCAGCTCTCCGGTGGCCAGCAGCAGCGAGTGGCACTGGCCCGGGCCCTCGTGGTCAAGCCCAGGGTGCTGCTCCTTGACGAGCCGCTGAGCAACCTGGACGCGGGCCTGCGCATCGAGATGCGCGACGAGATAAGGGGCCTTTGCCGAGAAGCGGGGCTCACCGCACTCTACGTCACGCATGATCAGCACGAGGCCATGGCCATCGCGGACAGGATTGCGCTCATGCGCGACGGTCGTATCGAGCAGGTGGGCTCTCCGCGAGAGATCTACGATCGGCCAGCGAGCCATTTCGCCGCGAGGTTCATGGGAGATACCAACCTGTTCGCGGCACGCATCCACGAGGTCGGAATGGCTGCCAGTGTGGATAGCGCGTTTGGTATCCTGCCCGCCGCAAGGCTCCATGAGGGTGCACGTCCGGGTGACAGGGTGACGTGCTCCGTGCGTCCCGCTTGCGTCACCCTGTCGCACGGTGTCGGCGCAGGGGTCGGGGGCACGGTGAAGAGCGTGACGTTCCTCGGCGAGCGTACCGAGGTGAAGGTAGAGGCCGGCGACACGACCATCACGGTCACGCAGGGCCGTTCACCCGAGCTTCGGCCGGGCGACGAGGTGTGCGTGACCGTGGTCCCTGACTGCCTCGTGATCCTCCCGGACGGGGAGCCGTGAAGGTGGCAGGTTCGTGCCGGATAGCCTGCCTCACGTTGGTCGCTTCCCTCGTCGGGGGATGCAGCAACCGCGGCGCGGTCCGGTCGGATCCTGACACGCTCGTGGTGGTCTCGCCTCACGACGAGGCCATCCGTGAGGAATTCACCCTGGCGTTCGAGAAGCACGAAAGGGAGAGCGGGTACAGGGGAGTCATCAGGTGGCAGCCTGCAAGAGGTACCGGCAATATCATGAGGATGCTGGAGTCGGAGTTCGCGGCCGCCCGCGAGGGGCGACCGGTGGGAGTCGACGTGATGTTCGGCGGTGGCACTCCGGCCTTCGAGAAGGCGCGCGAGGCCGGCTACCTCGAGCCGATAGACGTCGATCCCGCCCTGCTCGACGGCATCCCCGCCAGCTTCTCCGGCATCAGGTACCGCGACTTGCAGGGTAACTGGTACGGCACCACGGTCAACGGCTTCGGCATCCTCTTTCACCGCAAAAGCCACGTCGAGAGGGGATGGCCGGAGCCCGTCAGGTGGGATGACCTCGCGCACCCGAGGTACGCAGGCAACATCGAGCTCGCAGATGCCACCGAGAGTGGCAGTGCCCAGGCCGCCTACGAAATGATCCTCCAGCAGCACGGCTGGTGTGATGGCTGGCCGCTGCTGCACAGGATCGCGGCCAACTCCTCCTCGTTCCCCAGGTCCAGCTCCGACGTGGTGCGCGACGTGAGTGCCGGCCAGGCGCTGGCCGGGATGGCCATCGACTTCTATGCCTATACCCAGATCTCGCACAGCGGGTCGGACATCCTCGGGTTCAACGTCCCCAGAGGCGGAACGGCGTACACTCCCGATCCGATAGCCGTCATCAGGGGCACTCCACGCAAAGAGCTGGCTGTCCGCTTCGTCGAGTTCGTCCTGTCCGAGAAGGGGCAGAGGCTCTGGGCCTCGCCCAGGGGTTCTCCCGGCGGACCGGTCAAGCACGAGCTGTTCAGGCCACCCATACTGACCAAGCTGTACGAGCCGGGCGAGCGGCTCATCATCGAGTCGCGTCCCTTCCTGGACGGTCAGGGGTTCATCCTGGACGAGGGGCTGTTCGAGATGCGCTCCCGGCTCATCGGGCCGCTCATCAAGACTTCCTGCATCCAGCTCGATGCCCTCATGGGCAAGGCATGGAAGGCCATATGCGAAAACCCCTCGGACACGAGGCTCGCCAAGCTCTTCGACGAACCCCCGTTCGATGATGGGCAGATCCTCGCGAACGCGGATCTGATGGACGATCCCATCGAGGCGGAAAAGCTCGAGGAGCGCTGGTATCGCTTCTTCAAACAACGATACCTGCGGATCGTAGAGCTTGCACGCGAGGCTGACGATGGATAGGCGAGCCGCCGAGCAGTCCCTGTGCGCCGCCCTCATCGCCGTGCTAGGTGCGCTGCTGGTCATGCCCATCGTGCGAGTGGTGGCCTCGGGGTTCGTGGTGAACGGGGAGCCGACCCTGTTCTTCGTCTTCAACGCCTTTTCCCGGGAAGTGTACCGCCAGGGCCTCGTCAACTCGCTGGCCATCGGCGGCTGCGTCACGCTCCTTTGCGGCCTCATCGCCGTTCCTCTGGCCCTTATCGCGAGCCGGCTTGACTTCACCGGCAAGAAGATCGTTTCTGCGCTCGTGCTGGTGCCAATGATCCTCCCACCGTTCGTGGGGGCCATCGGCCTGCGCAGGATGCTCGCCCGGATGGACGGTCCCATCAACCTGCTCCTCGAGAATCTCGGGCTCGTGGATCCGCGTTTCGCACCGAACTGGCTCGGAGATCACGCATTCGCGGCCATCGTTCTTCTCGAGGCCCTGCACCTTTACCCCATCTTCCTTCTCAATGTTCAGGCAGCGCTGGCGAACGTGGATCCGACCCTGGAGCAGGCCGCCACCAACCTGGGGGGCTCGCCCGTGCGCGTGCTTCGCAGCGTGACCTTGCCTCTCATGCGGCCAGGGATCTTCGCCGGCGCATCGATCGTCTTCATCTGGAGCTTCACCGAGCTCGGCACGCCTCTCATGTTCGATTTCAACCAGATAACCTCCGTGCAGGTCTTCCGCGGATTGAGCGACATCGACATCCGGCCGCAACCCTACGCTCTCATCGTGATCATGCTCGTCTCCTCGGTCCTCGCGTACGTCGTTGGCAAGCTCGTGCTGGGCAGGTCCTCGCACGCCATGGTGGTCAAGGCAGGGGCCGCGGCGCGCACCAGGGTGCTCGGTCCCCTGGGGTCCATGGCAGCCGCAGCGCCGTTTCTCGCCGTGTTCTGCCTCGCCGTCATCCCGCACGTGGGAGTGGTCCTTCTGAGCCTGGCGGAGCGCTGGCAAGGTACTATTATACCAACCGGCTGGACCCTGGCGCATCACCACGAGGCCCTCACGAGCCCCGTCAGCCTGCCCGCGGTGATCAACAGCCTCGGATACGCCTCCATGAGCACGGTCGTGGATCTCGTGCTGGGATTTGCCGTGGCCTACGTCGTCGTCCGGACGCGGGCCGTGGGACGCACGGTTCTGGATGCCTTGAGCATGCTCCCGCTGGCCGTCCCCGGCATCGTCATGGCCTTCGGCTACGTGGCTCTGACCCGACCTGGCAACCTGCTCTCGCCCCTGGACCCGCGCACCACGGATCCCACCATCCTCCTGGTCATCGCCTATGCCATCCGCAGGATGCCCTACGTGGTTCGCGCCGCCGCAGCCGGGCTTCAACAGACGAGCGTCGCGCTCGAGGAGGCCGCCCAGAACCTCGGCGCGGGAGTCGCAAGGACGCTTCGGAGCGTCACCATGCCCCTCGTGGCAGCCAACCTGGTCGCTGCCGCCCTGCTCGCCTTCTCCTTCGCGGTGCTCGAGGTCTCCGACAGCCTCATACTGGCCTACTGGCCCGAAGATTACCCGGTCACCAAGGCCATCTGGGAGCTGGGCTTCAGGCTGCAGCACGGCGAGGCCCTGGCATCGGCGCTGGGCGTGTGGGGAATGCTGCTCCTCGCTGGTACCATCCTGGTGGCTGCGCAGATCCTCGGCAAGAGGCTCGGCGCCCTGTTCCGCTTCTGATGGCTGGCCGTTGACTCTTGCAGCCTCGGATTTATCGTCAGTCTGTATTGCCGCAGAGGTGAAATGTGCAGCTGTTCGCATTCTTCGATCCGATGTACCTCGTCATCGTGGCCCCTGGCCTGATCCTGGGCATCTGGGCCAGCTTCAAGGTCCGCTCCACGTTTGCCCGCTGGTCCAGGGTTCCGGTGGGAAGCGGGATGAGCGGCGCGCAGGCGGCCGGGAAACTGCTGATGTCGTACGGAGCGGCAGGGGTGCGGATAGAGCAGTCTGCCGGAGGCGGGCTCTCGGACCACTACGATCCTCGTTCAAAGGTGCTCAGGCTCAGCGCGCAGGTGTTCCAGGGACGGAGCATCGCATCGGTGGCCGTTGCCGCCCACGAGGCTGGACATGCCCTGCAGGATCGCGACGGATACGGCCCGCTGATGCTGCGCTCGATGGCCGTGCCCGTGGCGAGCCTCGGCTCGAAGCTCTCCTGGGTGCTCATCGGTGCAGGTATCATGCTCGGTGCTTTCACGAAAAACCCGGCCTACCTTCAGTGGACCCCCTTCCTCTTGTGGGCGGGCGTGATGGGATTTGCCGCGGTCGTCGCGTTCCAGCTCGTCACGCTGCCAGTGGAGCTGAACGCATCACGCCGTGCTCGGGAAGGACTGCTCGCCTCTGGACTCATCCGTCCCGATGAGGTGCCGGGCGTGAAGGCCGTCCTCGACGCGGCCGCACTGACCTACGTGGCAGCGGCAGTGACCGGGCTTCTCACCCTCCTTTACTACTTGATGAGGCTGGGTCTTTTCGGGGGCTCGAGGCGCGACTGACCTTGTGACCGTCTCCGCCGCCAAGGAGGAGTGCAGGGGGAAGTGCGAGCGTCCCGGCCAGCGAGGGATCATCCGTCGACGCCGGGGGCATCACTGTGCTAGTCTTTTTGCCCCGGGGAGAGTGGCCGATGACTGCAAGATCGACGAAGGACACGAGGTCGAGCACACGGGTGACCCTCTATGCATGCCCCTGCGGCGATCGCTACCCCATGGACCTGCACACATCCATAGACGTTTCCGAGCGTGCGGATCTGTTGCAACGCTTGCTCGATGGCAATCTCAACCAGGGCATCTGCCCGGGTTGCGGTGTCAGGGCCGTGGTCGATGCCCGATGCGTCCTTCACGATCCCGCCTCGAAGAGGCTCGTCCTTTATATTCCTGATTGCGAGAGGCACGAGGAGACAGATCCCCTGGTCGGGCTTCTCGAGTCGTTGTCGGCAGCCGCGGGAGGCCTGCCCGAGCACGTCGTCGATTTCGGGGTCGTCCATGGTCACGCGAACCTGCGTCCCGCACTGTCGGCTCCAGGTCACGCCGCTGTCAACATGGATCTCGCCCGACTCAAGGAGGCACTCGAGGCCGAGGCCCGGGACGTGCGCTCGAGAGAGCAAAAGATCGCCGCCCGAACGGCAGACATCGAGGCCAGGCTCGTCGAGGTCGACCGCAAGATGCAGGAGGTCGAGGAGTTCAGGGTCGCGCTCTCGCGCCAGTCCCAGGAGATCGAGCGGCGGCGGATCGAGGTGGAGGAGTTCGCCCGGCAGATCGAGACGCGCGACCGCACCTTCACCGTCCGTGAGCCTGACGGCCCTCTACCCGGCAGGTTTCCTGCGGAAGTCGTGACCCAGGCCAGGCCTGCAGCCATTTTCGAGGAGATCTCGTCGCCTGCATCGACGCTCGAGAGGAGCATCGAGCAGGCGCTGCCGAAGGCCCCTGCCTCGCGGACCGCAGGCCGTCCAGCGGAATACGCCGTTTCCGATGACGACGTCATCGAGGAGACGGACCTCCTCGACGAGGAGGCTGAGGTCGAGGACAGGGCACCCGTAACGGCACCGAAGCCTGCACTGGCGACCGCACGTCCGACGAGGGCCAGGGCCGCCAGCCCGGCCGCGGTGCCTCGAAAGACGGGACCCTCGCCGAGGGGACTCGATGCAGAGGCGCGCGAGGCGCTCTCGGGCAGGGACAGACGGTTCGTGCGTCTCGACGGAGATCGCGTCGAGCTGTTCGCGGTCTCCGGGGACGATTCCATGTTCCGTGACGTCGGGAAGACGTCAGTCCGCTTCAGGGTGCATCAGGTCGAGGACAGGTCCGGTTACACATGGATCGTGCTGAGCTTGGCCGTGAGGCCCCTTTCGGGCAAGGCGCATCTTTTCCCCTGGCTTCTGGACTACAAGGTAAGGGTGCACCGGCGCATCGTGGGCAAGCTCGGCGAGAGCTGCTCGGCGCTCGTCACGCTCGTGACGCCGGATATGGGGCGTGAAGCGACGTTCAAAGCGGCCAATCGCATCGAGGGCAACGTCAAGAGCATCGCCGCGGACGTGGAGAGGATCTTCCTCGACAATCCCGACATGCAGAGCCAGGATGCCGTGGACGAGCCGTACATCATGGGCAGGCTTCTCGATGAGCTCAAGAAGCCATTCCCGTTTCACGCCAGGTACGTCGAGGATCACGTGAGCCACGCTGGCCTGGTCGAGGCCCTGTCGGATCTCGACGAGTGGGGGGCACAGGAGAACGTCCGACGGCTCGTACGCATCTACTCATTCCCCCTGGAGGGCATCGCTACAATCAAGAGGCGCATCCTCACGCGGGCGGTCTCGGCAGGCCTGGATCTGCCCGGCGCTCTGCCCGAGGACGCCGTGTCCATGGGGCTGGCAGATGACGTTCCGGCCCTGCTCATGCATTCCTTGGGCGCATTCCTCGCCATCTGTCGCGCAGGCACGGATCTCTCGCACGAGCAGATGACGGACAACTGGCGCCGCCTCCTGGACGCGGTCGGCAGGCACGGCGTGCCCGTGAGCCTGGAGGTGGCGGAGATGGCCCTCGATTTCCTGGGCGTCTCGGATCTGAAGGTCCCGGGCGTCGAGAAGGTGGCCGCCCTTGACGCCACACCGCTTCCGGACCTGCAAGGAGACGTGCTCTCCCGCTGGCTCTTCAGGCCATCCCGCAGGGCGGCGGCCGCAGTGGAGATCCTGCGTCGTGGGGGCCCTCAGGGACTCGCCGAGATCGCGGTGGCAATGGAATGCATGGCGCCCGCCGACATCCTCGAGCTCATCCCGTACATCATGCAGCTCGACGAGGCTGGCGAGAGCTTCTTTCTGGACGGGTTGAAGTCGAACGCCCCGCTGGTTCGACTCGCCTCGGCCGTGGCCCTGGGCAAGCTCAGGATACGCACCGCCGTGGTACCGCTCATCAATGCGCTGTGCGAGCGCGACGAACCCGAGTGGAAGATCATGGCCTTCGTGCTCGCACGTTACGGCTCGGCAGCCACGAGAACCGTCGAGCAGTTCCTTCGCAACCCGCACGGTTGCGACGAGAGGATGGCCTTTCTGACAGGCGCCCTGGCTCAGTCAGGATGCGAGGCCCAGGTCAAGGAGATGGCGGCCGAGCAGGACCTCACTCTCGCCGCGCTCGCCCGTCGCGGATGGGACAGGCGTCACCAGGTGCAGTCCGAGCTCGACGCCCTGCTCAAGGCGGAGACCGACGATCCGGCACTGCTGTTTTTCCGGGATGTCCACACCAGATTGCTCCGTGACTAGAGAGTCGACATGAGAGTAGCGCTCATCAGCGATGTGCACGCCAACCTCGACGCACTGCTGTCGGTCAAGGCGTCCATCGAGGAGCGACGCGTGGACAAGGTGTTCTGCCTGGGCGACACGGTGGGCTACGGCGGCTGGCCCAACGAGTGCTGCAGGGTCGTGCGGCGCATGGTGGACGCCACGGTGCTCGGAAACCACGACGCGGCCGTTTCTGGCCGCATGAACTACGATTACTACTACGACTCCGCGCGCAACGTTCTCGACCAGCACAGTCGCATCCTGGCACCGGACAGCATGGCCTGGCTCAGGGACATTCCCTACACGAGGCGCGTGCCGGAGCTGGACGTTCTTCTCACCCACGGGTCGCCACTGCACCCCGAGAACTTCGACTACATCTTCGAGCTCGATCACGTCCAGAAGCTGTTCTCCATCATCGACAGGTTGCCGAGGCTCACATTCCTCGGACACTCCCACCTGTGCAAGGTCTACATGGTCCGGGATTACGACGTGCACGAGATGTCAGAGCGCGACTTCGTGTACAGTCTGGATGGGCCGCGCTACATCATATCCGTGGGCAGCGTGGGCCAGCCGCGCGATCTGGACAACCGGTCGAGCTGGGTGCTTCTGGATTCGGACGAGAGGCGGATAACGTTCATCCGTGTCGAGTACGACATCGAGTCGGCCTCCGACAGGATCAACGAAGCGCGCGGGGATGCGAACTTTGCCCTGAGGCTCATCCTGGGTTGGTGATCCCGCGTGTTGTCAGGCGCGGGGTCAGGCGCGGGGTTGCGGGATCCGGGCATGTGGCATATCATTTCATGCACAGGAGATACACATGCAGCGATTGACCATGGTATGCGTGGTGCTGCTCGCACCATGCCTTGGGACCTGCGGCGCGCACGATGGGCCCGATTACAATCCCTGGGACGGAATCGCGGACACCATTGGCGATCCCTCGGCGGACGATACGTACGCCGACTGGGACTACACGCCGCCACCCGATGCGACGGACACGGTCTCCGACGTGACGCCGCCGCCCGGATGTCCCGAGAAGTCCTATATCTGGATAGCCAACTCGGCAGAAGGCACCCTCTCGAAGCTCTGCACGATCACCGGCGTCGAGATGGGCCGGTACTACACGAGCCCACAGGAAGCCTCGGGAGATCCCTCCCGGACCTCGGTCAACCTTCACGGAGACATGGTGGTGACCAATCGCGATCCTGCGAGCGGCCCTTCCTCCGTCACCAAGTTCGCGGCCGAGAAGTCCGAGTGCGTGGATATTAGTGGTGACGGCGACATTCAGACTTCCACGGGCGCAACCGACGTCCTGCCCTGGGGTGAGGACGAGTGCATGATCTGGAACACGGTCCTGGGCAACCCCTCGATGAGCACGGGTTGCAGGGCCACGGCCTGGGAAGGCAACGAGGATCCGGACAGCGGCCTTGGAGGCAACGTCTGGATCGGCTGCATGAACAACCAGACCATCTACGTGCTCGACGGCGACTCGGGTGCGATCCTGGACCAGGCGCCAGCCGGCATCGGAACCTACGGCGGAGCCATGGATGGGCGCGGCCACTTCTGGACCGTTGCAATGGGATGCACGGTGGGCCTTTGCCGGCTCTCCAAGATGGACATGGCCACCATGACCTACGAGATCGTCAACGTGCCATGCGGCTACGGCATCAGCGTCGACAGGTTGGGCCGCGTCTGGACCGCAGGCCTCGGGTGCATCAACCGTCACGATCCGTCGACGGGTGAGAACAGGACCTACAACTCCGGATTCTCGCAGTTCAACCGCGGCATCGCCGTGGACAACGAGGGTTCGGTGTGGGCCGCGGTCACGCACGGCGACGTGGTGCGAATCTCGGAGGACTCGGTGGGCCTCATCCACCAGTTCGCCGCAGGCCCTGCGGACATCGTGGGAGTGGCCATCGACCACCAGGGCTTCGTCTGGGCCGTTTCCCAGGGCGGCAACGCGGCGCTCAAGATCAACCCCGCCACCTACGACGTGGAGAGTCATCCCATCGGTATGGGTCCCTACACCTACTCGGACATGACCGGCTTCCAGCTCTCGATCGTGGAAATCCCCATCTGACGTCCCTGCCGGCTCCACCGTCAACGAGGCAGGGAAGAAGGTAGAAAGCTCCCATCCCGGAAAGGAGGTGGGAGCACGGTCGGTTGCCTGTCACGAAATGAGGAATCTCGCGCGAGGTCGAGCAAACCCGAAGGCTGACGCCGAGATCGCGTGAAGGGGTCATCTCAAGGCGGCAACGATCTAGCGTTCCTGATCGCGCACGTGCTCGAAGACGGCGTCCAGGATCTGGAAGACGTGCTCGTCGGTCAACTCGTACTGTACGCTCTGGCCGAAGCGTTGATCCTTGACCAGGCCCGCGGTCTTGAGCAGCCTGAGTTGCTGGCTCACCGCCGATGACGACACGCCGGTGTTCTTCACGATCTCGTGCACGAAGTGCGGGCGCTCGGCGAGCATGCAGATGATCTTGAATCGCGTGTTGTCCGCGAGCAATTTTAGCAATTGAACACTTTTATCGAAGATCATCATGAATTTCTAAAAAGCTACCAGAACCAGGATACCGGCGCAACCCGGAAGATCGCAATGATCTTGAAAGGATACAGTCGGGTGACATGACCGGATGATCAGATCTCCATGACCTGCAGCGGCACGGGCATGAAGAGCAGCACGAACATGACCAGACATGCTATCCCGACGCTCATGCGGCCAGCTCCCAGGGGTGTGAGATCCGGGGCAGGGGGATGATATCCTCTCGAGAGCCTGCGGATGATGCCCAGCACGAAGGCCCACACGAACCACGACAGGCCGGACTGGGCCTGCGTCCAGATCTGATCCGACGGTGCGCCAGCCAGCCAGGCACCCATACCGTGGTAGGCGCTCACTGCAAGGCCCAGCGCCACGAGGCCCAGGTGCAGGCGGCCGGAGACACGGTTCTGCCTCTCTCCGAGAATCGCGTATGCCACGTGACCGCCGTCCAGCTGTCCTACGGGAAGCAGGTTGAGCATGGTGACCAGAAAGCCTATCCAGGAGGCCCAGGCCACGGGGTGGAGCATGACGTCGTGACCCTCGGGCATGGAGCCGAGGACGACCCACTTGAGCAGCATGTAGTAGAGGCTCTGACCTTCCTGGAATACGACCGTTCCCTGTGGCAGGTCGCGCAGATCGGTGACGGTCGAGAGGGAAAGCCCCACGATCATCGTGATGGTGGACACCACGAGCCCGGCCAGAGGGCCTGCCGCCCCCACGTCCAGCAGCTTCTTTCGCGACTCGAGGGGCGGCATGGCGATGATGGCCCCCATGGTCCCTAGCGCAAAGGGGATGGGGATGAAGAACGGGAGGCTGAGGCGGACATGGTGGATACGGCCGGCCACGAAGTGGCCCATCTCGTGACACAGAAGGATGGCCATCAGTGTTGCCGAGTAGGGGATACCCGCGCGCAAAAGGTCCCACAGGCCGGGGTTCGGCGCGGCCACGAATGCCTCTGGGTTGTATCCTGCGCCGACCCAGAGCGTGGTTGCCACGGTGACTGCGAAGAGGGCGAGATGGAAGACTATGCGGCCTGGGCTGTAGGGGTTGGTGCCGAGCAGCCGCCTCGCGATGGAGCCCGGCCGTCGAGGCGCGTCCCGTGCGGGATCGTCCTTCAAGCGTCGCCGCCGTTCTTCGATCCTCGTGACAGGATGAGGGCCCTGCGCAGGGCCTCGAGCCTCGTGGGCACCCTTGCGTCCACCGTGCCCGTGCTCGACTCGACGATGCAGCCGCCGGCCTCGATGCCATCTTCGGCAACGACCTTCACGCAGCCCGAGCACCGCACGACGAGATCCTCTGCAGCGAGGGCCTCGGTGGGGGCTACACGCAAGATGACCGGCCGTGCATTGCCCATCCTCTCCAGGGCCTCCTTCGCAACCGACATCACAATGGCAGGATCCTCGCGTGCCGCGCGCTCGTGCAGTGCGCCGGCCACGTTCAGGCTCAGATCTACGACATCCTCCATGGCCCGTTCGACGGCGCCTCGCCTGATCTGCTCGGCCAGAACGAGCAACGCGGCCGCTCGTGCCGTGCCCTCCTCGAACCCCTCCTGGCGTGCACGCTCCCTCAACCGCTCGACCTGTGCGAGCATCTCTCGCGCCGTGCCCACCGAGGCCAGCTCCTCTGCCTCGAAGCGGCCCTGCCCCTTGATCACGCGTCCCATCGTCCCTCCATTCCAAGAGCGGCGAGCAGCATTGCAGGCTCACCAGGCTTCAGAGCGAGCCACCACCGGTTGCGTGCCCGCATGAACGTGAGTCCGATGTGTCGGGGCAGTCCTCGCGCCACCGATCCGGCCAGGTCCTCGCGGTCGCTCAGACAGGCGGCCATTGCCGTCATGACTCTGTCCATCCCCGCAAGACCGGGTGGCAGCGCGGCCTGGATATCCGCCTCGACTTCTCTTGCGACCGTTGGCCAGCGCTCGAAGACGGTGGACACCGGAACGCGATCGGCATCCCGTGTGAGGAAGCGTGCCGGATCCTCGCGCGGATCGTCGGCTGTCGCCTGAGGGATGGCGAACAGGGACCGCACGAGTCCTGTTGCCGAGGCGGCCGCTGGCGGCGAGCACCCCACCGTCTGGAGGGGTTCCAGGCCTCGTGCTTCCAGCGCCAGGGCCGCGTACCGGGCCAGTTCCTGACCGAGGATCATCAGCAAGCCGGCCCTCGCTGCCCCGGGCAGGTCGAGAAGAGGTTTCGTGACCCACGTCGGGTGAAGGGGCGCGAACGATGCGGCCTCTCGTTCCGGACCGCCTGCCTGCGCGAGGGCCGCGCTCACGAGCTCTCCCTCGAGCCAGGGTGCGAGCGATGCCGGCGATCCGCGGCCCATTGCCCGGGAGACCAGGTGAAGCGCTGCGGACATGGGGCTGGCTTTCATGCTCAGATCCCCAGGCCGAAGCGCCGGCTGTAGGTGGATGGTGCGGGTGTCTTGAACTGCAGGACGAGGCCCTTGGCCTCGGGCGCGACGGAGAAGACGGCCCTCACGGTCCTCGTGCTCTGCGCCGGGATGGTGTCACCGGCCTGCACGCCGTCCATCGTGAGCCTGGCCTTCTCCCGATCCACGGCGTAACGCTTCCCGGCCGAGTCCTCGAGGATGAACTGCGTGGGGTCGAGCTCTTCCTCGATGGAGGACGTGTTCTCGATGTCCAGGCTGACCACCACCGTGGACTCCTGTCTCTGAGCCTCGGACACCATGACGGCGAAGGTGGAAACGTGGACAGTCTCCCCCACGGCGTTGATCCGGGCGGATTCTCTTTCCTCCATCTCTCGCGACTTCTGTGCGAGATCGTTCATCTGGCTGCAGCAGCTCGAGCAGGCCTGGCAGGTGCAGGCACCCGCGGCCAGCATCACGACAAGAAGCACGAGGATTGCAGTCGCACAACCGATTGCTATGCCGATGCCCACCTTGGCACCGGTTCCCATTCCCTCGGGAGAAGCAGGCCCCGGCTCGAGGTTTGGGCCCTGCTGGGGGAACGGGGCCTGGCCAGGGGCGTGGGATCCCGGAAAACCGGGCTGCCCGTACCCGCCTGGATATCCTGCGCTCATGATCTACGTGTGTAAGGGAAAGCCTCAGGCCGGGTCAATACAGTAGTAGGCACCCATGTCCGTGTCGAAGCCGCAGATCTGGCCGCAGTCCGTGCACAGGCGGCGGCGGATGTTTCCATCCTCGCACCATATCGCGTCGTTGCCCTCACAGGCGCCTTCCCATCCCAGGCCAAAGCAGGGATCCTCCTCGAGGCAGCGCATGCGACCCGTGCCATCGTCACCGCAGACAAGCCCCGTCAAGGCGCAGTCCAGGCTCATCAGCGCCCCTGCCTCGCACCAGACGGCCGTGTTGCCCTCGCAGGTGCCCTGCTCCGTGACATCGCCGCAGGGGTCGGAAAGGTCGATGCACCGCATGTGTCCCGTACCGTCGTCGGCGCAGATGCGGCCCGAGGCCGCGCAGTCTACGCGAGTGAGCGAGCCACCCTCGCACCAGACGGCCTGGTCGCCGTCGCAGAACCCCTCCGGCGTGACTTCACCGCAGCTCTCGAGGAATCCAGAAATAAAACCGCAGTTGTAGTCCACGCGGGCGAAGTGATCCTCGCTCACGCAGTCGGGTGCGCCCCAGCTCACGGTGCCCATGACCCGGATCGTGCCGTCCGGCATGGTCCACAGGCTGGGTCCACCAGAATCGCCGTTGCACACGCTGCTCACACCGTGACCGTCCACTGTGAAGTCGTACGCGCCGAGCGCCACGACCTCCTCCACTGTCCACCACCTGAGCGTGTTGGGCAAAGCGCCCCAGTCGGTGTCCGTGATCCCGTACCCGACGTTCTGCACATCCTGTCCAACGAACGCGGTGGACTCGATGACCTCGCAGTTCATGGGGATGGGCTCGATGGCAGGCACGGCCGTCATGGCGGGCTCGCCGAGCACGAGCACGGCCACGTCCCATTCGGCGCTTCCACCCCAGCTTCCGGCGTAGCTGGGGTTGGACTGGGCGAGAATGGGCGCATACATGTGCACGGGCGAAGCCACGTCGTCTCCCACGGCGAACCGGAAAGAGGACGCGGGCTCGTCGCCGCTCCAGCCTCGCACGCAGTGAGCTGCCGTGAGCACGAGGGCCGGAGCCACGAGCGTGGCCGTGCAGATATTGTCCCACTCGCCGCCGTATCCCTGTGACATGAGCGCACCCACGGCGAGCGCCTGACCGTCCGCGAGATCCACGACCGCCGTATCCCAAACGAGGCTTCCGTTGACGATGGGCCACGAGCCGCCCCCCGGAGGCGTACGCTCGTCTCCGCATACGAGGATGCCGTCATGCCCGATGTCCATCGCGATATCGTTCGTCCAGTCCGCACCCGCATCGCCGGCCGTGCTCACGGTTCCTCCGCATCCCATGCACAGCAGCGTGACGACCGTGACGAGATCTTGCGGTTTCATGTGCCTTGTTCCTCAGTGCACCATGGCACAGCCGCATCCGGGATCGGCGCCTGTACCGGGTGTCTCCGTGGTGTCCTGCGGCGCATCGGTCGCGACGTCCGGTTCCACGTCCGCCGGTTCGTCCGCGACCTCGTCCGGAAGGGGGTCCGGCGCGGGTGGGAGCACGGTGATGTACTCCTCCTTGGTCTCGGTGTCCGTGCCGTCCGGCCCGGTGATGCTCAAGGAGACCGTGTACACCCCTTCCTCCTCGTACAGGTGCGTCGCGTTGCGTCCGTTGAGTATGCCTCCATCACCGAATGTCCAGTTCGAGGTGAAGAACGTGCCCGTGGACGTGTTCGTGAAATCCACCTCGAGAGGCACGGGGCCGCTCGTGGGCGTGGCCGTGAAGTCCGCCTCGGAAGGTGTGCTCACCACCTCGATGTCGATGTGGCCGCGTGCGTCGCTCACGCCTCCGTGCACGACCACCGAACCGGCCCACGGGCCGAGCCTCGTGAGCGTCTCCGGATCCACGGTCGCGGTCAGCACCGTGCCTGCACCGATGAGGAGCGTCCCCGACTCCGGCGTGACCGACAGCCATCCCGTTGTGGGATCCGGTGTGGCGGTCCAGTCGAGGGTGGTCCCGCCGCAGTTTGTCATGGAGAACTCCAGGGTCACGGGATCGCCGCCGCTCACAACCTCGATCGACCGACTCTGGGGCAGGATGCAGGGGTGCCCTGGAAGATCCGCAGGGTTGACCTCTACGTAAACAACGTGCATACCGATGTCGGAATCGCCTCTCTTGATCTCGAAGTACCCCTCGTCTCCCCAGAACGTCCCCCACGAGTTCTTGACTATCCAGCTGTCGTGGTCGTCGTCCCAACCCACGATGGTCACGGCGTGGGCTCCCTCCTCGGCGCCCGTCACGTGCTCGTAGACGCCCGTGGTGTAGGCATTGAAGTCCGAGTACACCGTCATGGAGGAGTACACGGGGCCTGTGAGCAAGCGGTTCTTGATTGCCTGCTCCTGGCCGTAGAGGTCGAAGACCCAGCCCCAGCGAGAGATGGTGAACGAGCGCTCGACCCAGTCGGCGCACTTGCTGTCGCAGTCGCCGTCCGTTGCCGTGTAGGGGTAACACTGCTCGTCCGGCACGCCTGTGGTGCGCAGGTACTGCACGACGGGCTCGGGCATTCCGCCGCTGCATCCGCCCGTGGTACACGAGATGATGACCTGCTCGGAAAGGTCGATGTCCGCATAGGGTGTGCCCAGAGCCACGTTGTAGCACCCTTCCACCGCGGCCAGCGAGGCGAAGGCCCAGCACCCTCCGCACATGCCCTGGTCCCTGATCTCGGTCATCCAGTCCGCGCCCTCGTAGTCGTTCCAGGCGAGACGCACGGCATCCGGGTCGGGGGTGGGTGGGGGCGGTGCTGGTGGCAGGCCCGAGGGCGGCGCCGGGGTCCAGGGAGGGGCCATGCCGGCGAGCACCTGCTCGAGGCTGGGCAAGGACCTCTCGGCAGGGTCCATCCCTGTTCGCGAGGTGGGGCCGGCTACCCAGTTCGCCCCTGACGCTTCTATGGCTGCGTTGATGGCCTCGATGTCCATGGGATCGCCTGCCTCGACGCGCCCTGCCATCAGGGACAACAAGGAGATGGCGGCTGTTGCCACGAGAGTTCGTATCATTGCTGGCTCCTCCCCTTGTGGGGGTCACTGAATGTCCGTGCGTCGGGATTCCAACTAAGTTGTAAATGTAATGGGAACCGGTCGACGCGTCAACGAGACACGTAGATGGGCAGTATGGGGACTCCCTGGTGGGTCACCACGAACGCCGGTGTGACCGTGCCATAGGATGTCCAGATGGCATACTCGTAGCCAGCCATGTGCTGCTCCCAGTGCACCATGGCCACGTCCGAGCCTTCCACCTGCCCGTGCCAAAGGATGTCGTTCCTGAGCATCCCATCCTTCTTGTACATGTTGTAGCTGTCCCAGGCCGTGTCGTGAAAGAACGTCCTGCCACGCTCGGGTACGTTCTCGTTGAGCCATCCCAGGGCGCTTCCCGTGGTGTAGCCCCAGAACTGGCGGCACATGCCGGCGTCCGCGGCTCCCGGTGTCTCGCCGATGAGCATCGTGTAGTGGGCCAGACCGAAGGGGTGGCTCGCCTGTGTCTGCTGGGCGGCCGGTGCCAAGAGCAGGAGCCCCAGGCCGGCCGCGACGACGCGCTTGCCTCCCGCGCCGGCGCGCAACCACGCGGGCGCCCGTTCCATGAGCCCGGTCACACCGTCGGCCGCCATGCCAAAGCCCAGGCCTGTGAACAGGGCGATGAAGGGCCAGGCCGGCATCCAGTGCTTTGTGCCACCGAAGATGGGGGTGCTCGGCCAGGCGATGATGAGCATGGGCACGAGCATGTTGAGGAACAGGAGAAGAGTGATGCCTCGCTGTGTCCGCTCGTGCACGAGGGTCTCGAGCGCAAGAGGCGAGATCCCTCCCAGGATGCGCCGTGTGGAGGTCACGAGCCTGCCTGCCATGCCCGTCAGCGCCAGCACCGTGGTCACCAGGGGGATCGTGACGAGGGTCATGACAAAAGGATAGGAGAAGGGGAACGGGGGCTCGAAGTAGGTGTAACCGAGATACTCGATGTTGTAGTACGGGTGGTGCCGGTGAAATCCCATGTAGCCGCCGAAGCGCTCCAACGTGTCGTGCCAGAGCCAGGGCCACATGGCGAAGAGTACCAGCGGTCCCAGGGTGACCATGGACACGAAGGCCACGGGGATGCCGGGTAGCCTGAGCCTGCCCCTGCCCGGAGCGTCTCCATGCCCTTCGAGCCCGAACTCCCTCACGTACAGCACGACCCAGAAAACGAGCAGCGTGACCGGGATGAAGAACGAGTTGAGCTTGGTGGCCAGGGCCAGCCCCCACAATAGCCCAGTGACGATGCCCCATGCCCACGAGCGCAGCGACCGGTAGAACGCATACACGACCGCGAACCACATGGTGGTGATGGGCACATCGAAGCAGTCCAGGTGCGCGTGGTAGAAGAACCTGGGCATGAGGGCGAGGGCGATCGCGGCGGCCACACCCGTCCTGAGACCGCCGATGGAGGTTCCGAACAGTACCACGAGATAGAGGAGCAGCCCTCCCATGATCATGCCGGGGAATCGGTAGGCCGTGGACTCGAGCATCCACCCCAGCTTCTCGGCGAAAAGCTTGTGGCTCAGGCCGAAGAGCACCTTCATCAGCGGCGGGTGCTCGCTGTTGATACGCCAGAACCGGTCGACTCCTTCCTGCGTCATGGCCGCGGCCCGGTCCTCACGCATGAAGTCGAACCAGCGCATGTACTGCTCCGCGGCCGTGAAGTAGAAGCCCTCGTCCCTTGCGAACCCCACGTCGGAAGCCGTTGCGACCAGCAAGACCACGTACAGCGTGCCGATGGCCAATCCCAGGGCATGCGCCGCGATCCGGGTGCGTCCGGGCATGGGGCCCGGTGCCAGGCCAGCCGTCACTCGTCCCTCAGCTTGGCCGTGAAGCAGAAATGGGCCATCCCGGCCTGTGCGCTCGAGACCTCGAACGTGACCTTGCCAGCAGTACCCTCTGGCCCCAGATCGAAGCTGTAGGGCATCCAGCCACCGCCCTGCACGTGCATGGCCGTACCCACGGTCTTGCCTGCCGCGTTCACCTGGAGCAGGATCGGCGGGCGCTCGACGTGCTCCCTGTCGGCCTCGTACTTCTTGCCCGTGTGCCCTTCGATCACGCCGCCCTCCGGGACGCCCGAGAACTCGATGACGATGCGCTTGCCGTCGATGGGGTGAGCCCAGAGGCAGAGACGGGGCCTGTTGTCGAGGTCGGCGATGACCTCGCGCGCTACGTAGTTCCATGCAAGCCTCTGGTCGCAGCGGAACTTTCCTCCTTGAACAGCGGCATTTGGCACCAAGCCGGTCTTGGGGTTGGCCCTGAACACGCAGGGTTCCTCGGGCCCGCCAGCCGAGGGCACCATGGACACCCTGGCCCTCGTTTCAACTTGCTCGACGAAGTCGAAAAGAGTTGCTGGCGTTCGTGGAAACGACCAGAGCCTCACGGTCAGGCACCCCGCCCTGTCCTCCTTGAGGAGCTTGCCCTTCTTCTCGTAACCTTCCTGGCGGTGTCCAGGCAGGGCCACCTCCCAGATCCGGCCATATCCCTCGTCATCCTCTCGGGCCATCTGCTCGACGGTCACGAACCGACCCAGCCAGATGAAGCCCTGCGAGGCCCACCACGGCGAGATCACGACGAGATCTCCAGCCTGGCGGCCCGCTTCCACAAGCCGAGTCGCTTGCTGCCAGTCACGACTGTCCGGCACCCTGGATTCGATCCAGACATGGTGGCCCACCTCAACCAGCGCAAGTGCAGGCACGAGCAGCCACAGAAGCTGGATCCAGCGCTTCACGCCCCGGACCCGGCCAATGAGAAAGGCGGTTGTCATGGGTGTCGATCCGGCGTCCATTCTAGCCAAGGTGTGGGCAGGAGCAAGTGCAGAAAACTTGTGCCCGAGCGGCCGTGGCGGTATCATGGCAACTCGTTGATATCAATGACATATTATACATTTCGGGACAAATATTTACATTCCCGTGACAATTTCCAGGGGTCTACAAAATAGGATGTGCAGCAGTTTTCTGGCGGTGCGATCAGCCGGGGGTGAGGAGTTTAGGGATCATGATCGACAGTATCGGGATCGATGATGTCTTCATCATGGGCTACCTTGCGGTGCTCGGGTTGCTTTCCCTCTACGGAGTCCACAGGGCAGGGCTCATGTACCTGTTCTGGAGGTCCCGCAATTACGTGGAGCCCGAGCCGGCCCGGTTCGAGAAGCTGCCCGTGGTGACTGTGCAGCTGCCCATGTACAACGAGAAGTTCGTGGCCGAGAGGCTCATCGAGGCGGCCACAAAGCTCGACTATCCCAGGGACAGGCTGGAGATCCAGGTCCTCGACGACTCCACGGACGAGACCCAGCACATCGTGCGCAGGCTCGTGAGGCGTTTCTCGGAGCAGGGAATCGACATCCGCTACATCCACAGGGCGGACCGGACGGGTTACAAGGCCGGGGCCCTCGAGCACGGTATGAGGAGCTGCAGGGGCGACTTCATCGCCATCTTCGATGCGGACTTCGTCCCTGCCCCGCAGATGCTCCGAGAGGTCGTCCACTACTTCACGGACCCGAAGGTGGCTGTCGTGCAGACCCGCTGGGGCCACATCAACCAGGACCAGAGCCTGCTCACTCGCGTGCAGGCGCTCATGCTCGACGGCCATTTCTTCATCGAGCACAACGCCCGCTACCGCACGGGACGCTTCTTCAACTTCAACGGAACAGCTGGCATCTGGCGCAAGGCGGCCATCGAGGATGCCGGAGGCTGGCAGCACGACACGGTCACGGAGGACATGGACCTGAGCTTCAGGGCGCAGATGCGCGGTTGGCGGTTCGTCTATCGCCCGGACGTGATCTCGCCCGCGGAGCTGCCCCAGGACTTCAACAGCTTCAAGGCGCAGCAGTTCCGCTGGGCCAAGGGCTCGATGCAGACGGCGCGCAAGCTTCTGTGGCCCGTGCTCAGGGCGGACCTCCCGCTCAAGGTCAAGATCGAGGCCTTCTTTCACCTGACGAACAACGTGGCCTACGTGCTCATGGTGCCGCTGGCCATCCTGATTTTGCCCACCATCATGTTTCGCACCGAGCAAGGGCTCAAGGAAGTCCTCCTCGTGGACATGCCGCTGTTTTTTAGCACCACCTGCGCCATTGCCATGTTCTACCTCGTCACTCACAGGGTCGTGCACGGCCGCTGGCTCGGAGGCCTCCTCTTATTGCCAGCGCTGATGATGGTGGGCATCGGCATCAGCCTCAACAACGCCCGCGCGGTTCTCGAGGGCATGTTCGGAACCAAGGCGGAGTTCGTCCGCACGCCCAAGACGGGAACCGATACCCAGCCGGCCACGGTGCCGGCCACGAGGCCGCAGCACATGTACAGGCCGGTCAAGAGCGCCATCAGCCTGTTCGAGATCCTGTTCGGCCTGTACTTCGCACTGACACTGTACCTCGCCCTCGAGGGGGGCCATTTCAGCGCCGTGCCGTTTCTTCTCCTGTTTTTGTTCGGCTACTTCATCGTGGGCTTCGGATCCATCCTGCGCAGGGCATGAGCAGGATCTCCTGTTCGGTTGCCCGATGCACGATTCCGTGCTACTTCTTACTCATGAATATCATTGGTGAAATCATGGGCCGGCGGCACAACGCCACCGTGTTCGCGGTTCTCGCCGTGCTCGGTTGCTCTCCAGGCGAGACACCCGGCATCGACCTGGACGCCGTGACCGACGCGCCGGCCGAAGCCGTGGATGTTCCAGGTGACAGCTCGGACATGGGGGTGGACACGTCCCCTGTCACCTGCACGAGCCACGCGCAGTGCGACGACGGCATCGAGTGCACCACGGATCTGTGCACCGTGGCAGGAACCTGCTCTCACAACCCCGACGACGACGATTGCCCCGATGGCCAGCACTGCTCGCTCATGGAAGGCTGCATCAGCGGGTGCAGCTCCGATGCGGACTGCGACGACGGCCTGTGGTGCAACGGCGTGGAGAACTGCTTCGGGATCACCTGCGTGCCCTCGTCCACGCCGCGTTCATGCGACGACGGCAACAGCTGCACCATCGATTACTGCAACGAGGACACCGACTCGTGCGAGTACGAGACCCACCCGGAGTGCGAGTCGGACGCACCGACGGACACGTTGACCGGTGATGTCTTCGATCCTGCAGTGCACTACAACGGCCTGTTCGACACCAGCCCGACCATTGCCCAGGAGTGCGGATCCGTTTCCTATCACGTGCTCCAGCTGAGCTTCACGAACTACGGAGGAGCTCTCACGGTCCAGGCCGGACCATTCACGCTCACAGGCAGTTCGCCCGCCGACGCGAGCTTCAGCGTGACCGGCACATACAGCTGCATACAGGCCACCCTCAGTGGCAACTTCGTCAATTCGGACAACCTCATCGCGACCTGGTCCGAGGTCAAGGTGTCGTCCTGCTTGTGCTCTCCCCAGACCATCACCATCGGAGGGGTGCGGCACTAGAGAGCCTTCGTCCGGAGGAACGCAGCCATGAGAAGAAACTTCTGGGTGTTCGCGATCTTCGCCTCTCTGCTCGTGGGGTGCAGTACGGCCAGAGGCGTGCCCGGCATGGACACGGCCACGGACCAGGACGTGGCCGAGATCACGTGCGAGACGCAGGTCTGCTCCGGCATCGACGAGTGCGACGACGGCGTGGACTGCACGCGCGATACCTGCGTCTTCGGTGGCTGCTGCCTGTTCGAGCCCGACGACGACGAGTGCCCCTACGGGCAGACCTGTGACCCGTTGCTGGGCTGCTTGTCGTACGAGTGCATGAGCGACGGCGAATGCGACGATTCCCTGGCCTGCACGGAAGACACCTGCCTTATCGATCACACCTGCAACCACGAGGATACCTGCCCGGTGGGAGAGCACTGCGAGGAAACCGGGTGCGTGCTCGACGCGGTGGAGTGCACGACCAACGAGGACTGCCAGGACGACGATTTTTGCAACGGCGAGGAGAGATGCGACCCCGAGTTCGGCTGCATGCCGCCCTCTGGCCCGCGCGAGTGCGCAGACTCCGATCCGTGCACCGTGGACTCCTGCGACACGGTGGAGAACATGTGCACCTTCGTTTGCGATCCCACGATCACCGGTTGTGCCGACGAATGCCCGGTGAACCCCTACTCGGGCTGTTTCTCGCTCTCTGCCGCCATCACACAGACCTGCGCGCTGGGGCACGTGAACTATGACTTCAGCCAGATCTGCTTCGATGTGGTGGGCATGAGCCTGGAGGTCACAGCGGGGACCCTGCGGCTCACGCAGGTTCCGGTGCCCGGAGATCTCCATTTCTCGGTGAGCCAGACCGTGTCCGGGGCCTGTAACGAGTACTACAACATCACAGGCGACTTTACGGACGTGGACCACTTCGATGGCCTGTGGACAGCCACGTTCACTCCTTCCACCCCGTACGGGTGCTTCGGGTCCGGGTGCGTCAATCAGTCAACCGTCATCTCGGCCACCCGGATCTGATCGTCCGCAAGGTTTCGCCGATCGCGGACAAGGAGCGAGCCTGGGCAGGGGTTGACTGGGTCCGGGTCGGAACTAGGTGTACTCAAATGGTGCACCATTCACGGAAAGCATGAGTCATGCCCATCGCCAGCAGCATCACCGAGCTCGTGGGAAGGACGCCGCTGGTCAAGCTCAACCGCCTCGGAAAGGATCTCGGCGCGGATCTCGTCGTCAAGCTCGAGTCGTTCAATCCCTGCTCCAGTGTCAAGGATCGCATCGGGCTCGCGATGATAGAGGCCGCCGAGCGTGACGGATCGCTCGAGCCGGGTGGGCTCGTGGTGGAGCCGACGAGTGGCAACACCGGAATAGCGCTGGCGTTCGTTTGCGCGGCCAGGGGGTACCGACTGTTGCTCACCATGCCCGAGACCATGAGCGTCGAGCGCCGTCAGATCCTGGGGATGTTCGGTGCCGAGCTCGTGCTCACGCCCGGCTCCGAGGGAATGCCCGGTGCCATCCGCAGGGCCGAACAGATTGTCGGAAACACGCCCGGGGCCTTCATGCCCCAGCAGTTCAAAAACCCGGTCAATCCGCAGGCCCACATGATGACGACGGCCGAGGAGATCTGGACCGACACGAACGGCACGATCGATTTCCTGATCTCGGGCGTGGGGACGGGCGGCACCATCACAGGAGTGAGCAAGGTGCTCAAGAAGAGAAAGCCTTCTTTCAGGGCAGTGGCAGTGGAGCCGGCGGGCTCTCCGGTCCTCTCGGGAGGAGCACCCGGGCCGCACAAGATCCAGGGCATCGGTGCCGGCTTCGTGCCCGACGTGCTCGACACCAGCCTGATCGACGAGATCATCGTGGTCGACCACGATGATGGAAAAAAGATGTCGCGACGTCTCGCCCGCGAGGAGGGCATTCTCGCCGGGATCTCATCCGGCGCGGCCCTCTGGGCGGGCGTTCAGGTGGCGGGCAGGCCCGAGAATGCGGGCAAGGTCGTCGTAGTGGTCCTGCCCGACTCGGGAGAGCGCTACCTCAGCACGTGGCTGTTCGAGAAGTGACATGCGACACGACCATCCAGGCGAGCGGTTTTTCTCGACGTCGGGATCCGGGGACCAGACCCTGTCGGGCGTGGTCGAGGCGCTGTGCGGATACGGCAACGGCGAGCCGAGCCCCCTGACCAGGAGCAGTCGCGCCCAGGAGCTTCCTTCCAGGGATCGTGTCGTGCAGATCGTCGAGGATCTGAGATCAGTCCTGTTCCCCGGCTACTTCGGCGTCTCCGAGATGAGCACGGAGAGCATGCGCTTTCACGTGGGGTCCACCCTCGACAGGGTCGTGCGCATGCTCACCGAGCAGGTCAAGCGGGGCTTGTGCTTCTTCTGCGAAAAGGACGATCCGGGACGTTGCCCGGAGTGCGAGAGCCGATCCAGGACAATGACCGAGAGCTTTCTCGGGAGTTTGCCGAAGGTGCAGGACATGCTCGCGCACGACGTGAGAGCCGCCTACGAGGGAGATCCAGCGGCCGGCAGCACCGACGAGGCCATCTTCTGCTACCCCGGCATCCTCGCCATCACGAGCCACAGGATCGCCCACGAGCTGCAACTGCTGGGCGTCCCGCTCATCCCGAGGATGATCGCAGAGCATGCGCACGGGATCACGGGCATCGATATCCATCCCGGTGCACGGATCGAGCAGGGACTGTTCATCGATCACGGAACGGGCGTGGTCGTCGGAGAGACCGCCCGCATCGGGCTGAACGTCCGCATCTACCAGGGCGTGACCCTGGGAGCGCTGAGCTTTCCGCTCGACGAGGATGGACGGCCGGTCAAGGGCGTCATCCGCCACCCCGTCGTCGAGGACGACGTCATCATCTACTCGGGTGCCACCATCCTCGGGCATGTCACGATCGGGCGCGGATCCGTCATCGGTGGAAACGTGTGGCTCACGCGCTCCGTTCCCCCCGCGAGCCGCGTCACCCAGGCCCAGTACAGGCGCGAGGAGTTCGCCGCCGGCTCAGGCATCTGAAGAGGTGCCGGAATGGACCGCGGCGACTGTATCGTTCACGTGGGCAACACCGCTGCACTGCGTCTCGAGCTCGATGCGCTCTACGAGCGCTTCAACAGGCCCGAATACGTCGATCCCGATCCGCTCATGTTCGTGCGTCGCTTTTGGGACGTGGCGGACAGGGAGATCGTGGCGCTCGTGGCCAACTCGGAAGATCCCGCGAAGTACGACTTCGGCCTGACGCGTGCGGCCATGAGAGGGCTCGATCCTCTGCAGTTGTTCTTCTGAGCCCCGGTACCGTCTGCCCTCGAGGGATGCTAGTGTGGTCGAACCAGTAGAAAAGGAAGCGACATGGGCTCGCACATCTACACAAAAGGCGGTGACGGCGGCCAGACCTCGCTTCTCGACGGGACCAGGGTGGGCAAGGACGACGCGCGCGTGCGAGCATGCGGCACCGTGGACGAGGCGTGCTCGTACGTCGGCGCGGCACGCAGCAGGGTCGAGGATGCCTGTCTTGCCATGGCGCTCGAGTTCTTGCAGCACAGGCTCTACAACTGCTCCTCGTGTCTTGCCGCGCCGGCGGGCACCTCGTGCCGCGTGCCGGTTCCCACGGATCGTGATGTGGTCTTTCTCGAGAAGGCGATCGATCGGCTCGAGGCGGACACGGGCCCCATCGATCGTTTCATCCTGCCGGGCGGTTGTCACCAAGCAGGGCTCTTGCACGTGGCCAGGACCGTCGTGAGACGCGCAGAGAGGGAAGTCGTTGCCCTGTCGCGGCTCGAGCCGGTCGATCCCGGCCTGCTGAGGTTCCTCAACAGGGCCTCCGATCTCCTGTTCGCGGCCGCCCGGCATGCCAACCTGTCCGCACGCATGGCCGATCTGGCCTGGAATGCCAACCTGCCGCCGCCCGTGCTCTGAGCCGGGTGATCAGGAAAGAGGCTGGCAAGGACACGGGTGGGGCAGGTCGAGGTTCGATAAGCCTCCGGGATGTCAGGTGTCGAAGTGCAGTGCTCGGACGAAGTCCGCGGGGTGAGAGGCAGCGGCCTTGGCCACGTCGAGCGTCACGAGGCCTCCCTTGTAGAGGTCCGTGAGGCACTGGTCGAAACTCAGCATGCCGTACTGGTCGCGGCTCTTCTCGATGATGTCGCGGATGGTGGAGGGCTTCTCCATCTCCAGGAGCCACTCCTGCACGGTACCCGTGACGACCATGATCTCCAGCGCTGCCACGCGCCCCTTTCCGTCCGCTCGTGCCAGGAGCCGCTGCGAGATGGTGGCCCGCAGGTTGTCCGCGAGCCTTTGGCGCACCAGCTCCTGCTCTTCCGGGGGGAACAGGGCCATGAGCCGGCGGATGGTCTTGGCCGCGTCGGGCGTGTGCACCGTGCTGAGCACGAGGTGGCCCGTCTCTGCTGCCTTGAGTGCGATGTCGATGGTCTCGTGATCGCGGATCTCGCCCACCAGGATCACGTCGGGATCCTGGCGCAGCGCGGCCCGCAGCGCCGTGTTGAATCCCGCGGTGTCCGCGCCCACCTCCCTCTGGCTCACGGTCGCCTTCTCGTCGCGGTGGATGAACTCGATGGGGTCCTCGATGGTGACGATGTGCACGGGCCTCGTGGCGTTGATGTGGCGGATGATGGCTGCAAGGGTCGAGCTCTTGCCGCTGCCCGTGGCGCCGGTGACGAGGATGAGGCCACGCGTCTCCTCCGAGACCTTCTTCATGACGGGCGGCAGACCCAGCTTGTCGAACGTCGGAACCTCCGTGGGGATGGTCCTGAGCACCAAAGACAGCGTCTGGCGCTGCCTGAAGATGTTCACCCTGAAGCGCGAAACATTGGGCAGCGAGAACGGGACATCCAGGTCGTCGATCTCGGACGGCGAGTGCTTGGCCAGGCGGCCCTCGAGCACACGCTGGACACACACGTTGGTGTCCTCCGGCGTGAGCACGGGGGTCTTGACCGGCCTGAGCACCCCGTCGATGCGCACGAGAGGTCTGCTCGCGACCTTGAGGTGGACATCGCTGGCACCACTCTCCACGGCCCAGCCAAGGAGCTTCTCGAATTCGTCTCGCGTCATGTGCCAAGACTACTCCCCTCCCATGTCGGCGGGCAACAGCGCGTGGCAGCGTTCGACCGTGACAGCCTGCGACTTGTCTCACCCGGTGCGACCGGATAGCCTTCACTCGTGCCCCATCGCTCCCAGGACGTTTTCGCGAGGCTCGCGGAGCACCTCGGGATCATGGACACGTTCGAGCGCGACCGGGTCGTTCACTGGGCCGATCACCTCTTCAGGGGGCTGTCCCTGGAGCGAAAGGTGGTCACGAGCATCATCGGCGAGGCTGTAGCTCGCCGCGCCCGGACAAGAGAGCCTCTGCGAGGGGGCGTGCTGGTGCTCGATCTGCAGTCATGCGGGGGCGCCATGGCAATCGTGGATCTCGTCCGCCAGGTGCTCCCCGGTGCGCCCGAGGTGGCCTATGTCGGCTTCTGCACGCCTCCCCGGGGGAGCCGCCAGCTCATCGAGCGTGGGCTCTTCGAGCTCGCCGTCCGATCACCAGGTCCGGTCGTGCGCAGCGCATTTTGCAGTGGCAACCTCGTCGATATCGGCGGGATGGAGGAGCTCATGGCCGAGGTCACCTCCCATTATGGCTGGGTCCTGGCAGCGGGGTTCGATGGAAGGATAGGGCGAAGGGCCCATGCCCCGCTCACGCCGGCCGATCTCGAGCGGCTGGCTGTGGCCGACACGGCCGTCGTGTCGTTCCTCGATCCGGACATCCTCGCCTCGCAGCACCTGTCGCTCTCGCTCCTCGCCGGGTCGATCGCCCAGCCCCTGGAGCTGCGGTTCGAGGCTTTCGTCGATGGTTCCTTTCGCCCGGCGGGATCCGTCATGGTAGACCCTCTCGCCGATCCCGAGAAATCCAGACGTGCTCTCGGCTCGGCTCTCGAGGCGTGCTCACGCTGGGCCCACAGGGTCTGTCTGGCCCCGGCCGGCAACCTGCGCTCCACCGGCGAGGTGGTCGAGTTCGACTCGAGAGGCCTCGTCGAGGACCATCTCCTCTGCGGGCTCGCCGTCTCGCGTACCGTGCCGGCGGGCTCGATCCTCGCAAGCGTCGTGGACCGACTCGACGCGTCGGCGGCCGTCGTGTAGTGTGCCCACATGATACGGATTCTGGCACCCGAGGTGGTCAACCGGATAGCCGCGGGCGAGGTGGTCGAGCGCCCGGCCAGCGTCGTCAAGGAGCTGGTCGAGAACGCTCTCGACGCAGGTGCAGGCGAGATAGTCGTGGAGTTCTCGGGCGGTGGGGTGGAGCGCATCGAGGTGGCCGACGACGGTGCAGGCATGTCGCCCGATGAGGCTATCCTGGCTCTCGAGCGTCACGCCACCTCGAAGATCGAGACCGAGCGGGATCTGCTGGGTGTTCGATCGTACGGGTTCAGGGGAGAGGCGCTGCCGTCCATCGCCTCCGTCAGCCGTCTGACGCTGCTCTCGAAGCCCGCGGGCGCTCAGGCGGGGACGAGGGTGCTCGTCGAGGGAGGCGAGGTGAGAGAGTGCTCGCCAGCCGGGCTGCCCCCCGGGACGCGGGTCCGGGTGCAGGATCTTTTCTTCAACACGCCGGCAAGGCTCAAGTTTCTCAAGACCGAGCGCACCGAGACTGCTCACGTGACGGACGTGGTGCGCCACCTTGCTCTCACTCGACCCGATGTGGCGATATCCCTGCACCACGACGGAGTGGAGGTGTTCTCCTGCCCGGCGGGCCAGGATCTCGCGGTGCGTGCTCGCTCGCTCATGGGACGCCTGACGCTCCACGAGATCGTGCATGACGCAGGCGAGGTCTCCCTGCGGGCCCTTCTCACGGCTCCCGAGCAGTGCCGGGTCTCGACAGCGGGGCTTGTGCTCGTGGTCAACGGGCGTGTCGTCCTGGACAGATCCCTGTCCGGGGCCATCGCCGCCGGCCACGAGGGGTTGCTGCCTGCAGGCCGTTACCCGCAGGGCGTGGTCATGGTGAAGGTGCCGGCCACGGGCGTCGATGTGAACGTGCATCCCCAGAAGAGGGAGGTCCGCTTCGCCAGCCCGCGCACGGTCACGTCCGCGCTGTTCGGTGCCGTCTCTGGCTGGGCCCGTCAGGCGCCCTGGACGCGAGGCGTCCCCGTCGCGATGGACCTGGAGGCGGCCGGCGCCGCTGCAAGGCGCCCAGGCCTCGATCCCGAACAGGGGCTTCTCGCAGCGAGCTGGTCCGAGGGAGCCGGGACGGATCGCGTCCGCGACGGAGATCCGCGCGATGACCAGACCCTGTCTGGTCTCACGGTCACGTCACGACCGACGCGGGCGAGCCGCTTCTCGTCGCTCAGGGTGCTGGGTCAGGCCCTGGGCACCTACCTGGTGTGCCAGGATGACGATGCGCTCGTTTTGGTGGACCAGCACGCGGCCGCGGAACGTGTCACCTACGAGAGGCTCCGCTCCCAGCTGCGAGCAGGTGGCGTGCAAAGGCAGCTTCTGCTCGTCCCGGTGCGGTGCGACGTGCAGGAAGAACAAGCCGCGCTCGTGCTGGAGAACGAGGGGCTGCTCTCGGGGTTGGGTCTTTGTGCAGACCTCACGGGCCCCGGCAGTGTCACGGTCCGCGAGGTTCCCGCGCTTCTGGGTGGCGTGAGCCCCGAGAGGCTCCTTGGAGATGTCCTCGACAGGCTCGAGGCACCATGGGGGCGCGTCGTCTCGCTCACCGAGGACGTGCTCGCCACGATGGCCTGCCATGCGTCCTTGCGTGGGGGCGACGCCATCGATGGGCCCGGTGCACGAGCGTTGCTCGAGAGCCTCGACACGGTGGACTGGGCCAATCACTGTCCCCACGGACGTCCGGTGAGCCTCGTCTTGCCGCGAGCGGAGATCGAGAGGCGGTTCGGAAGAAGTGGTTGAGCCGTCAGTATGGTGCGGACGGATTCGACGGGGGTGGAGCGATGGGAGTCGAGATCGGTGCGCCCGTGAACCCTTTCTCGATGATCTTCTGGTAGAGATCCTTGGCCTCGACGCCCTTGGAGAGGTGCTCCGTGGCTTCCTGGGCGGCCTTCTGAAGGGCCAGCTCGAGCACCTCCAGGGGCTGGTCGCCCTTGAGCTTTTTTCCGTTGATGAAGTAGGTGGGCGTCGATGTGGCGCCGAGCTGGGCCGCCATGGTCTGCTCCTGCTTGATGATGGGCGCGAAGCGGTGCTCGTCGAGTGACTGGGCGAAGGCAGTCATGTCCAGCGTGAGCTCCCTGGCCAGCCCGTCGATGACCTCGCGATCGAGCTTCTCGCGGTTGGCGAACAGCTTGTCGTGCATCTCCTTGAACTTCCCCTGCGCCCCTGCGGCCAGGGCGGCCTCGGCTGCCAGCATGGCGTTCTCGTGACGTGGTTGCGGGTTGTTCTTGTACACGACCCTGAGGTTGTCCCCCATGCTCTGCATGAGCTTGCCGATGTTGGCCTCTGCATTGGCACTGAAGGCACACTGGTAGTCCATGAACAGCACGAGCGTGATCGTGGCATCGGGCTTGCCCACGAGGGTGGAGTTGAGCAGTTCGACCCGGTAGACGGTGTCCGGATCGTCCGGCAAAGGCGGCCGTGGCGGGATCACGGATGGAGGTTTCGGCAAGGCATCCTGGCCCAGAGGCTTGACCGCCTCGCTCATGATCTTCTCGTAGACCTTGTCGGCCGGCACACCTGCGGACACGAGCTCTTTGGCGTGGTCCAGCTCGTGGACGATCACGTGCTCGATGCGACGCTCGTTGGCTCCCACCACCTTCCTTCCGTTGATGAAGAACGTGGGAGTGCCCTGCACTCCGAGAGCGCGGCCGAGCTCAATGTCCCGTTCCACCACTGCCCGGTGCGCGTGCCGGTCGATCTCCGCGCCCAGCCTGGCAGGGTCCATGCCCATTTCCGCAGCGATTGTCGTCAGGACGGGACGCTCGAAAGGCCCGGTGTGGGTGAACAGCCGGTCGTGGTAGGCCCAGAAGTTGCCCTGGACCATGGCGGCCACGGCCGCCTCGTGGGCCATCATGACCGTCGGGTGAAGGGTGGTCATCGGAAAGTGCTTGAATGCGATGCGCACGTCGTCGCCGTGGCGCTCCCGGAGCTTCTCGATGATTCCCGATGCCTTGCGGCAGTGTGGACAGGAGAAGTCCGTGAAGAGCACGATGGTCACCGGCGCGCTGTCGGGCCCGAGACGGGGGGAGTTGCCTATCTGCACGTCATAGACGGGCACCGGGATATCCATCTCGCTGGCGGCACCGCCGAGACCTATGAGGTAGCCCGTCAGCATGCCTGCCCCGAACGCGCAGACGATTCCCAGCACGAGCGTTGCCCGGCTCCTGGCGCCCTGTGTCCGATTATCCGTGGTCATTGGTCTCTGGCCTCCCTCGCGGGGTCGCTGGATCCTTAGATGTTTGATAGGACTGGGGGGGAAATGTCAAGCGTCCCGGTTTTTTGGTCCACCTGCGGCCACCATGGCAAGGAAGGCCTCCCGGATGCGTGAACAGACGGGGCCGGGTCGACCATCTCCTATCCTGTCGCCACCTACGCGGACCACGGGCAGCACCTCCCTGAGGGTGCTCGTGAGGAAGGCCTCCTGCGCGCCGAGAAGATCCGACGGCACGAGGTCGGTCTCCGTCACCTCCATCCCCAGGTCGCGGCACAACCCGATCACCAGCCCGCGGGTGATCCCGGGCAGGATGCCGGTGGACAGGCAAGGGGTCCTGACGCGGCCCTGGGTGACCACGAAGATGTTGCTCGACGCCCCTTCGGTGATGAGGCCTCCGGCCTCCACCATGATGGCCTCGTGGTGACCTGCCTGGCGGGCACGTCCGAGGGCCATGATGTTGGCAAGGTAGTTGCCGGTCTTGCTCCCGTCGGGTACGGCCCCGAACCCGGCCCTGCCCGACGGTACCAGGAGTACGGAGGCCCCCTGCTGGACCAGTTCGGCGACAAGGGGGCGGCGGGGCCTGACGATGACGACGAGGTGCGGGTCTCTTGCCGCGGCGGGGTCGAGATCGATCTCGCCCTCGCCCCGTGTGAGGATGACCCTGATGTACGACTCGGTGTTGCCTGCGCTGGCCAGTGTCTGACGTATCCTGTCGGCGATCAGGCTTCCCGGCACCGGCAGCTCGATGCCGATGAGCCCGGCGCTTCGCTCGAGCCGGCCGAGGTGCTCCTCGAGTGCGAAGGGCTCGCCGTGATAGGTGCGCATCACCTCGTAGACGCTGTCGCCGTAGAGGAACCCCCTGTCGAATACGGGGATGACCGCGTCCCCGGGTCCGACGATCCTGCCGTCGATGTTGACCTTGGTGCTAATGGGACGCTCCCTCTGTCCGGACCTCGCCCTGCGCTCGGGCGCTCAGATCCGAGAGCAGCGAATCAAGATAGGAGAGCTTGCGCTGATCTGTCCAGTCCATTTCCCAGGGACGAAAGGGCTCACCCGAGTGGATGGGAACACGCGCGAAGGGCACGGGGATCATGAAGGAGTCCCACGCTCCTCGCAGCCTGTGGGCCGTCGACGCGGCGCAGGCCACGGGTATGATGGGTGCCCGTGCCTTCTGCGACAGCCAGATGGTGCCGGGCTTGGATCGTCCGGCCGGTCCTCTCGGTCCGTCGACCGCCACGGCGAGGTCCCGTCCTGATGCCAGCCAGCTCAGAGAGGCGCTCAGAGCGGCTGCGCCGCCCGTGCTCGTGGATCCTCGTATGATGTCCAGGCCCAGGTGCGAGAGGACCCTTGCCTGCAGGGCTCCATCCTGGCTCAGGCTCACGAGCGCCGCCGTGGCGCGCGGGCGAGGGTAGCGCAGAAGCGCCATCTGCTGTCCGTGGAGGAATGCATAGATGACCGGTCCCTTGGCCATCCTCGACCGGACGCGCAGTCTCACCCTCAGAGTCAGCCCGATGAGCCTGGCCGCCATGGCGACCAGGTATGCGAGCACTGCTTCGAGAGAAAGAGCGGCGAGTGACACGTTGCCTCGTCTCAGGGCTGGTAGGTCACGAATCCCTTGCTCTGACCGCTTATCACGTACAAAAGAACCAGTTCACCCTTCCCGGTCTTCTCGAGTGCCTCGAGCGTCTCCGAAGGCGACTTCACGAGGTTTCCGTCCAGCTTCAGTATGACGTCACCCCGGTCGAGGCCGGCGGCCGCCAGAGGGGAGTCCACCTCGAGCGCGCTCACCAGAGCGCCGGGGATCTCGCCATCGACGGGATCGATACCGAGTGCTGCAGCCGACTGCGGATCCACCTTCGAGAGGGCGATGCCGAGGTCGTCGGGGGCAGCTTTCTTCCCGGGACCCTTCTTCCCGCTCACAGCCGGTGCCTCCTTCTTGCCGGGCAGGCTCGCGAGGCTCACCTTGACGGTCTTGGTCTTGCCATCCGAGAAGACCTGGAGCTTGGCCTTCATGCCCTGCCCCTTCGTCGAGGCGAGCCACGACAGCTCGTCGACGCTGTCGATGGACTCGCCGTCGAATGCGAGGATGATGTCCCCCACCGTGATGCCTGCCTTGGCAGCCGGCGAGCCCCCCACCACGTCCGCCACGAGCGCACCTCTGGGCGATCCGGGCAGTCCGAAGGCCTTGGCGAGTGACGGTGTGACTCCCTGGATGCTCACCCCAAGCCAGGAGCGCAGGACCGTGCCGTGCTCCACGAGCTGGGGTAGGATGGGCTTTATCATGTTGATGGGTATGGCGAAGCCGATTCCCTGGCCTGCTGCGTTGATGGCCGTGTTGATGGCGACCACGTTGCCGGCCAGGTCGAACAGCGGTCCTCCCGAGCTTCCCGGATTGATGGGTGCGTCGGTCTGGATGAAGTCCTGGTACTTGTGCTCCTTGTAGGGGCCCACCTCGTGCCGGCCCTTGGCGCTCACGATGCCGGCCGTGATGGTCGCGCTCAGGCCGAAGGGATTTCCGATGGCGAGGACCCAGTCACCGACCTGCACCGAGTCGCTGTCGCCCAGAGCCACGGTGGGCAACCCCGTGGTTTCTATCTTGATGAGCGCCACGTCCGTGTCCGGATCCGAGCCGACCACGTGGGCTTCGTGCTCCGTGCCGTCGTGCAGGGTCACCAGGATGGATGTGGCGCTTGCGACCACGTGATGGTTCGTGACGATGTAGCCGTCGGCGTTGATGATCACGCCGGAGCCGACGCCCTTGTTCTCGAAGCTCTCCGGCAGCCCGTCTCCGAAGAAGTCCTTGAAGAACTTCAGCATGGGATCGAGCGCGGCCTCGTCCATCTCCTGGGTCACCACGATGCTCACCACCGCGGGCATGAGCTTCGTGCTCAGCGGTGCGAAGCTGGGGATCTCCGCCTTGGACGTGGAAGGGTCCGGGTCGTTCCATATCTTGTCGCCCGAGGCCCGTCCGACCCCGGGACCGAGCATCAGGGTGGCGAAGGTGATGGCGCACAGCGCACGTGCATTCGAATAGCTCATGGTTCTCCGTCGTCGGTGCCCCATCGCCGGGGCAGAGCGGATCTTAGACTCAAAACCGGCAGATGGTAAGAGGGGGGAAGCCTGGTTCAGCCGGTCTTCCTCAGTCCTGCCTGGGAGGTGACCACGCAGTTTCTGCCCGAGTGCTTCGCCTGGTAGAGCGCTTCGTCCGCGTTGCGGATGAGCTCGTCCGGCGTGTCGCCCTGGGCTGGCGCCGTGGCGACTCCCAGCGAGCAGGTGACCGCGAACGCCCCCTTGTCGCTCGAGAAGGACTCCCGCTGCATGTCCATCCGGATTCGTTCGGCCAGCATCCAGGCACCCTCGGCGTCCGTCTCCTCGCAGATGATGACGAACTCCTCTCCTCCATACCGGCACGCCATGTCCACCTGGCGTGCGTTGCGGGCGAGCACGCTGGCGAACCTGCGAAGCACCTCGTCGCCCACCTGGTGGCCATAGGTGTCGTTGACGGACTTGAACCTGTCCAGGTCCGTCATGATGAGCGAGAGCTTCTTGTCGAATCTCAATGCGGCCAAAAGCTTTCGCCCCAGTGCATCGATGAAGACCCTCTTGTTGTGAAGCCCCGTCAGCCCGTCGGTCGTTGCCAGCTCCTCGAGCCTGCTGACCATGAGCGCATTCTGGTAGGAGAGAGCCGTCTGGTCCGCGATGACCAGCAGAAGAGGCCTGGCCTGCAGGCTGAAGACGCGCTCGCGCTTCGAGGCCAGCACGAGTGTGCCCACGGCGCGATCCCGCACGACGAGCGGCATCACGAGCAGCGATCGGGCTCCCTTGAACTTGACGCGGCGCGTGAACACCGACATGTTGACCGGGTCGTACTGACCCTTGTAGGGCAGGTGATAGCGCATGCGGACCGACTGGGCCACGAGCCCGTCGTTGTCGCCGAACGCGAGCCCGGATAGCTGCTCGGCCCACAGGCCGTCGGCCCTGATCACGGTGTGGCGGCGGGACTCGGGATCGTAGCTCGTGGCGACGGCCAGCTCGAAGGCCACGATGCTCCTGGCGCTTTCGAACGCGGCGGACAGGACCTCGTCGCAGCTGTTCGCCGCCCTGAGCCTCGTGCTCGCCCGGTACAGACGGGACTGCTCGGTCTTGCTCTTGGCGAGCTGTAAAAAGACCCGCTCGTTGTTGACGATCCGGATGGCCTGTGCCGCAACGGCTTCCAGGATCTCCCTGTCTTGGTCCGTGAAGGGATCCTCGGTGAGCCGGTCGGCACACAGAACACCCCGTACCACGCGATCCTCGATGACTGGCAGGGCGCAGAAGCTCATCACGGGCTCGGGCCGGTGGTAATAGGGCAGAGGCGTGGTCGATGCGTTGAAGGGACAAAAGCTCACGTGCTTGCCATGGCTGGCCACCACACCCGTCACACCGAACTGGACGGGAATCGACGATTCTGCCAGCAGCGTCGAATCGGTGGCCGCCTCCAGGATCCTGAGGTACTCCCCCGTGTCTTCCTTCCACAATAGCACGCAGGTGTGCAGCCTCATCGAACGCCGGACCACGTCGAGCATGGCGAAGATGGTCGAATGGATCTCGTTAAGCGATGCGGTGACGCTCTGCAGTGCCCGCCTTCTCTCCTCCTCGTCGTCACGCTCCTCCGGCGACTCCTCCGAGATCTGCGAGGACGGTGCACTCATGAGCCTGTAGTCGCGCGCGAGCTGCGTGATCCTGTCGAGCTGCTCCTCGATGCGCTCGCGGCCCTTGGCCCTGAGCCTCACGATCTCGGTCCTGAGGAACGCTATGCCGAAGATCGCGAAGAACATCAGGAAAGTGGACGCGGCGAGCCTCCGGTTGAAGTCCGTTCCCTGCACGTCGGGCCCTCCGATCGCGACCCACTCGATGGCGCAATCCGCCAGCACGGCAGGGATCGAGGCCCCGCGAGAAAAAAACGTCACGGCAACGAGTGTGAACAGGTAATTCAGTGCTCCAAGCTCGAGATTCGAGCTCCGGGCCATGATGGTCCAGAGCTGGAGCACGGCCGCGGCGGGCACGAGCATCCTGAGCTCGCGCATGACCTTGCGTGCGCCCTGGAGCTTCTCCTTGCGACCCATCAGGATCTCCCGCACGACCAGGGCCACGAGCAGGGCCGAGCTGCACGAAACGAGCGCGATCCCCACGGTATCGAGGCGAAGCATTCCAAGGTGCGCCAGCCCTGCGGCCGCCCCGCTGAGCAGGAAGGGAAGGACGTGACGTGCGACCCAGAGCCCAGCCGCACCAGCGGCCCTGCCGAACCCCGCCCTTCTCACCCTGAGCTTCTTCATTCGACTTCGGGCGAGAGTAGGTGATCGGCAGGGGATGCTCAACTTTTTGTCGAAAATGTCCAGGGGGACTCGACGATCGATAGGAGAGGCTCTCAGCTCATCTGCCAGCGGAGGTAGGCGACGAGGATCGCGAGAAGCCCGAACATGCCCACGACGACCGCGATGAGCATGCTCATCTGGAAGACCTGATGACGCAGCCACCTGGCGTCCGCGCTGCTCATGGGGGTCTCGCAGGCGACCTCCGAAGAGGCACCCCCCCGTCCGGCTCGCCAGGTGAAATAGGTCAATATCCCCAGGGCGAGCACGACGACTGCGCACACGATGACGAGCGCAACGATGACCGTGGTGCGGATGGAATTTCTCAAAGTGGCCGCGGAGCTCGTGTCGTGATCCCTGGATGACGAGGCCACGAGAGGAGGGAATAGCGCCCCGTCCAGCCGCGATAGCAGAAAGGCCGTTGCGAGCCCGAGGTTGACGCCCTCCTGCTCGATCCTCTGCGGTGTGAGCTGCGACACGTAATCCACGTCCACTCCCCGGGTCGCGAGGATCCCCGCCAGGGTGAGGACGGTGTCTTGGTCGGATTCGGCCCGATCTCTGACCCAGACGTGGGCGGCTGACATGCTCGCGCTCAGAAGCTCTGGCGTAAGCCCGGGGAGCTTCTGGAAGATGGCGGGCACGGGCGAGCTGTAGGCCTGCACCACGTGGAGCCCGGGTCCGAGCGCCGCAGGGGCGGCGACCTCGAAGCTCTGTCCGTCGACCTGGGCATCAAAGGCCGCGATCCACCTGCTCTCCCGGTACAGGTCCGTGAACATGTTCATGTCCTTGCCCACGGAGTACACCCGCAGCGAGATGGGTTCACCCACGAAAGGAGCCGGCACCAGGGCTCGAAGCCGTATTCCCTGGGGTCCGATGGGGACGATGACCCGTCCCTCGCTTGCAGGTGGTGCGTCGTGTGAAAGGTCATCAGGACCGGCGTCGATGCCCTCGCCTGCTCCAAGGCCTTCGCCGGCCGTGGTGAAGCCCGGTCCATGACCGTGTTCTTGCGCGGACACGTCGAGGACGAGCGAGTTGTACGTGGGGTAGACGATCAGTGCGGCCAGACCCAGTGCGTCGGTCTCGACCGAATCGGGAAGCTCGCCCGAGATGAAACCTTGCGCAAGGGCCAGAGACACGGTGGCCCGCACCGGGACGCCTCTGCGGTCGGTGCAGCGCACGTAGAGGATGTTGGGCAGGCTGGAGGCGATCATTCCCGACTCGGCGAACAGCTCCACATCGAGAGGGGACCCTGGTTTCATGAAGTCCTCGTCGTCGAACCGCTCGCGCCAGGCTCTCATCTCGTGGGTGATGACGGGTTTCTCGCCGTCGTATCCGGGGTCGAGCCTCACGGTGAGAATGCCCTCTCTCGTGTTTTTCATGGTGGTGGCGCGTACAACCATTTCGTATTCGCCGGCCGGCCAGGACGGGACGTCGATCGTGAGGCTTGCGACCGTCCCATGGGACTTCCCGTCGAACAGGATCCGATCGCGGTCGAAAGCCTTGTCGAGCAGTGTCACGCGCATCCGGGTGATGGGCACGAACTCGCCCTTTTCGTCCATGACTCCCACGCGAGCCCCGGTCTTCTCCCCTGGAACCCAGGCCGGCTGGGCATAGAGCATGAGGGTGTCTGGCACCGCGATGAACGAGCAGAATATGCCGGATGCGATCAGCATGGCCGTGATGCCTGGAAAACCGTAGATGATGAGGTGCCTCATCCAGCCCCGTCCGAGGTAGAGCTCGAACAGTCCTGCGCCGCGAACCGTCCGCAGCTCCTCTGATGTGAGCCGTTCTGCGTTCTCCGGCTTTACGTTGGGCGGGTCTGCCATGCGGGTACGACCGATGACCAGAAGCCTATCACGTGCACTCGAGGGGGGGAAGCGATGCGATGGCCCGGCTCATCCGGGAAGAGGAGGGAGGCGAGAGGCCGGCTACTTCTTCTTGGCGACCTTCTTCACTGCCTTCTTGGCGGGCTTCTTGGCCACTTTCTTGGCCGCTGTCTTCTTGGCGACTTTCTTGACGACCTTCTTGGCCGTCGTCTTCGTTCCGCAGGGCATGTCTTATCCTCCTTTGGGACTGACTACTTCTTCTTGGCGACCTTCTTCTTGGCGACCTTCTTCTTGGCGGGCTTCTTCGCTGCCTTCTTGGCAACCTTCTTCTTGGCGACCTTCTTCTTGGCGACCTTCTTCACTGCCTTCTTGGCGACCTTCTTCTTGGCTACCATGACTTCCTCCTGTCTTTGGTTTGCCAGTGTGATCCTCCGGATCACCTGCCCGGCGGGAGCCAACTCCCACCATTCACTTCTTCCTCACGCTCCCATGACGACAACAGCCATCGACGGGATCCGCTCAGTTATCTTGCATGATTATCTTCAAGTGTGATCGTTGTCAACTCAAAAATGCATAATTAGATACAACTTGGTAAAATTAACTACAAATATCGAATGCACTTTCTACACTCTCGAACGCGTCGTCAGGAGTTTCACGAGCGTGACAAGAGCCCCGGCCGTCATCGATGCAGGATCGCTCCGGCCCGCCTGCGATGTGTGCCAGAGGTTTCTCCGGATGAGACGTGCGCCCTTGCCGTGACCGGCCCGTGATCGGCTATAGGATACTGCCAGCATGACTCCTGCAGGATGGCGCGCATTTTTTTTGAAAGAAGCGGTCGCGATCCTCGTCCAGGAGGCCATCCTGTTTTTGGATCGGTTCATCCTGCCCGATCTAGAATGACATCACCATCGAGGACACTGATTCGATGTCGAGCTCCAAGAACAGGCGAACGCTCGAGGCCTCTGTATCGACGAGGCAGGACAGGGCCGCCATCCTGTCGTTGCTCGTCGAGGTGGGCCTCACCTTCGTGCTCGTGGCGGGCGTGTTCCTGATGCTCGGCCTTGTGAGCTACGAAGGGCTGGACCCGGACGGGCTCCCGTTGCAGGGAGGATGGACGGGACCGGCTGGCACCTATCTGGCCTTCGCGCTCTACCAGCTCGTGGGTCACGCCGGCCTGCTCGTTCCAGTGCTGCTCGTGGTCGCTTCCGTGACTTCTCTCGTGCGCAAGACGAGCTTCTTCGGTCCTCTCAGGATGCTCGGATCCGTCACGGGCATCGTCTTGGCCTCTGCCCTCATGCACGTGGGCTGGGCTGGCGAGCTCGTGCTCGGCGGGCACCTCGCCGGTGGAGCGACAGGTGCCCTGCTGGGCGACTGGATGAAGGGGCTTTTCGCCGGTCCTGGCTCGTTCTTGCTGCTCACGGCCGGGCTGTGCATGGCCGCGGTGCTCGTCTCGGGTCTCGGGCCCAGGGCATTCTCGCGTGTGCTTCTGGCCATGACCATGGCCGCCGGCCGGCGAGCGATCGCCATCGTCCAAAGGGCCGGTCGGTCGGCGCTCGGCCTCGTTTCGAGGATCACCCGTCGGGCCTCGAGCGCCACGATCGTGATCGACCCTGTCTTGTCCATGCCGATCGAGGATCGCGAAGACGATGGAGGCGAAGCTCTCGGGGGGGATCCCGACGAAGATGATGCAGGTGCCGAGACTCTCACCCCGGTCATTCATCACCATCTCGACCCGAAGACCGAAGTGGCTCCCACCAGGCCCAACGGGCGACCCGCCGGGAAGCGGGGAGCGGCTGCTCCGGCGCCGAGCGTGTTCACGTTGCCTCCTCTTTCGATGCTCGAGCGCCCCATCGTCCAGGAGTCCAACGTCTCGCACGAAGAGCTCGGGGCCGAGCTCACGGCCATGGCCAGCAGGCTCTCCGAGACGCTCGAAAACTACGGCGTGAAGGGCAAGGTCACCGACATCCATCCAGGACCCGTCGTCACGACCCTGGAGATGCGGCCCGAGAAGGGAACGAAGGTGTCCACCATCTCGCGCCTCTCCGACGATCTCGCCATGAGTCTCGAGGTGACCAGGGTCCGGATCGTTGCGCCCATCCCAGGCAAGAATGCCGTGGGCTTCGAGCTGCCGAGCCCCCTTCGGCAGCCGGTGCTGCTGAGCGAGATCATGGATGACCCACGCTTCTCCCTGGAGAGCGCCCGCATTCCGCTGGCCGTGGGCAAGGACATCATCGGCAACCCCTACATCATGGATCTGAGCCGCATGCCGCACCTTCTCATCGCCGGCACGACGGGCAGCGGCAAGAGCGTGGCCATCAACACGCTGCTCATGAGTCTTCTGTTCAAGTTCACGCCCGACGACATGAGGTTGATCCTCGTGGATCCCAAGATGGTGGAGCTGCAACCCTACGACGGGATACCGCACCTGTACCTGCCGGTGGTCACCGACATGAAGCACGCAGCGAGCGCCCTGAGGTGGGCCGTGGACGAGATGGAGCGGCGTTACCACATGTTCTCGGATCTGAACGTCAGGGACATCCGAGGCTACAACCGGAAGGTCGAGAAGCTCTTGGCTGGGGCACCGGTTTTGCAGCCCGACACGGGGACCATGGATCCCGACGACCCCGGTACAAAGGAGGCGTTGCAGCACGAGCGCCTTCCCTACGTCGTCATCGTCATCGACGAGTTCGCGGATCTGATGATGACGTCCGCAAGGGACGTGGAGAACGCCGTGTCCCGTCTCGCTGCCAAGGCTCGTGCGGCCGGTATCCACCTCATCGTGGCCACCCAGCGTCCGAGCGTGAACGTGGTCACGGGCCTCATCAAGTCCAACTTCCCCTGCCGCATAGCCTTCAAGGTGGCCTCGAAGGTGGACTCCCGCGTCATGCTCGACGCCAACGGTGCAGAGTGCCTTCTTGGCCTCGGCGACATGCTCATCCTGCCCCCCGGCCAGTCGGATCTTCTGCGCATGCATGGTGGCTTCGTGTCGGACGAGGAGATCCAGCGCGTGACCGATCACTGGCGCAGCCAGGCCGATCCCAGCTACAAGGAGGAGATCCTGCGCGCCGGCGAGGATGAGGAAGGGGCCCTGCAGGTGGATGACGAGGACGCGGATCCGCGTTACGTGGACGCCGTGGCCATCGCCACGAGCGAGGGCAAGGTGTCCATCTCGTACCTGCAGCGCAAGCTCAAGATAGGCTACAACCGCGCGGCCCGCATCGTCGAGCGGATGGAGACGGACGGCATCGTGGGCCCTGCCATCCCGGGCAAGAGCCACAGGGAGGTGCTCCGGAGCGCCCCGGCAGCCTGATCGGACAATCACGTTCCCGACTCCCCCGGGCGATCACCCATCTATCGGCTTTCACGAGGGATCTGCAGGCCACCTTGACACCTTTGCCAGCCTCTTCTAGAGACGTTGCCCATGGCGGTGCAGGGAACGAAATTCATCTTCGTCACGGGCGGTGTGGTTTCATCGGTCGGCAAGGGCCTGACCGCGGCGGCCATAGGGGCGCTCCTGGAGGACAGGCGTCTCGTCGTGACCCTCATCAAGATGGATCCGTATCTCAACCTCGATCCCGGGACCATGAACCCCTTTCAGCACGGCGAGGTGTTCGTGACCGAGGACGGTGCCGAGACGGATCTGGACCTAGGTCACTACGAGCGCTTCACCACGGTGAGGCTGACTCGCCACCACAACATCACGACCGGCAAGGTCTACAAGTCGGTCATCGACAAGGAGCGCGCCGGGGAGTACCTGGGCAAGACGGTCCAGATCATCCCGCACATCACGGACGAGATAAAGAAACAGATCATGCGCGCCAGCGAGGGCGTGGACGTTTCGATCGTGGAAGTGGGCGGCACGGTCGGCGACATCGAGTCGCTGCCCTTTCTGGAGGCCATCCGGCAGATGAGGGTGGAGCTGGGGCCGCAGAACTCGATGTCCATCCATGTCACCTACGTGCCGTGGATCGCCCCGGCCGAGGAGCTCAAGACAAAGCCGACGCAGCACTCGGTCAAGGCGCTGCGCGAGATCGGCATCCAGCCAGACGTGCTCGTCTGCCGTTCGGACCGTCTCATCGAGAAGGAGCACCGCGAGAAGATCGGACTGTTCTGCAACCTGCCGCCCGACGCGGTCATCAACGCGGTGGACGTGCAGAGCGTCTACCAGGTGCCGCGCATGCTCAAGAGCCAGGGCATGGACAAGCTCATCGCGGATGGGCTCAACATCTGGAGCCGGGCTTCGCGGCTCACCAGGTGGAAGAAGATCGAGGACGTCCTCCTCGCCCCCGAGAGCGAGGTCGATATCGCCATCGTCGGCAAGTACGTGCACCTGAAGGACTCCTACAAGTCGCTTCACGAGGCGCTGATCCACGGGGGTATCGCCAACTGCGCCCGGGTCAACATCCGGTACATCGATTCCGAGGAGCTGGAGCGCTCGGGCCTCGACGCCTTGAGCGGGACCCAGGCCATCCTGGTTCCAGGCGGGTTCGGTGACAGGGGGATCGAGGGCAAGGTGGCAGCGGCCCGCCATGCCCGGGAGGACCGCATCCCGTACTTCGGCATCTGCCTGGGCATGCAGATCGCCGTCATCGAGTTCGCCCGCAACGTGCTCGGGCTCAAGGCAGCCAACTCCTCCGAGTTCAATCCCCATACTCCCGATCCCGTCATACACCTCATGCACGCCCAGCGTGAAGTCTCCGAGAAGGGGGGCACGATGAGGCTGGGAGCCTATCCATGCCGTCTCAAGGTGGGCAGCCTCGCACACAGGATCTACAACGCCAAGAGCGTGGACGAGAGGCACCGCCACCGCTACGAGTTCAACAACGACTACCGTGGAAGGTTCGAAGAGGCAGGGATGTCGCTCTCTGGCCTCAACCCGGACCTCGACCTCGTGGAGATGATCGAGCTGCCCGATCACCCGTACTTCATCGCCTGCCAGTTCCATCCCGAGTTCAAGTCGAGACCGCTCAGGCCGCATCCTCTCTTCGATCATTTCGTCAGGGCGGCCCTCAAGTACGCGGGTTCACAGGCTCCCACGCATAGGCCGGACGAGGACATCGACGACGACGAGGAATGAGTCGAGGTGCCGCTCTCGCAGGGAGCTCTTTCTTGACATGTGCACGATATCTGACATTAATTAGCGAGACCCCACGGGGCGAATCCACGCGCCGCTCGAAAGGGCGCGGTCACGAAACCGGAGGAAAACAGATGAACAGGCCAAATGCACCTCTCGCGCTGATCCTGTGCGCAGCCCTGCAGATGGGGCTCACGGGTTGCGACGACGGGAAGGAAACCGGGCAGGACACCAGCACCGACACTGCCCAGGACACGATTGCCGACACCACGGCCGACACCACGGCCGACACCACGGCCGACACCACGCCGGATACGTCGGATGACACGGCCGTGGACACGATGCCCGACACCACGGGGTGCACTTCCACCACCGCAGCCGCAGGAGGCACCTGCAGCGTGCTGGACCTGTGCGGGTGCGAGACCGGTCAGGTGTGCATGCTCAACGGCATATCCGAAGCCTGCCAGATGTACGAGACCTGCATCGCCACGGCGCCGGGCTCGGTCGCTGTAGGTGCCGAGTGCAACTACGCCACGGACTGCATCCCGGGATCCATCTGCGTGCGCTACGCGGGAGAGGATGCAGGCCACTGCTACAAGTGGTGCGAGGGAAGCTCCGACTGCGACACGGGCGCCGATTGCACCGTGACGTTGACCATGACTCCCTCGAGCGGCACCTGTGCAGGCACGCCCATCGACACACCGCTCAACGCCTGCACCCTGCCGTGCCCGGCCGATGCCGGGTGCGACCCCTTCGGTGGTACGGGAACCGGCGCTGGTTGCGCGGAGGGAGAGGGTTGCTGGATCCGCTCCGACTGCGACATCTCCTGGTGCTTCCCCAACGGCACCGTTGCCACGGGGGGTGACTGCAGCGGGTCCGAGACCTGCGTGGCCGGGAACATCTGCCTGGAGGTCTCCGCCACAGAGATCATCTGCGCGCCGTTCTGCGACTCGACTCACCCATGCACCACGGGCAATTGCTACCCGCTCACGCCGGCCTACACGCCGAACCCCACCCTGGGCTACTGCTACGCAGCATGAAGCGCGGCTGCCTCGGCTGATGCTCCCCCCAAGACCGCGAACTAGAAGCGGGCGCCGATACCGAGGTTGAAGCCGAGTATCCCGACCCCCGGCACGTCCTTGTCGCCGCCAGCGAGCACCGTGATCTCGGGCAATGCGAGGCGCAAGAACACGCGGTCGTGCAGGATCACCTCGATGGTGGGCGAGACGGTGACAAGGAAGCTCGCGCGCTGAGAGCCCGTGGCCCCCTTGAAGAACCCCAGGCCCAGGCGGGCCCCAGCCAGGAGCCTGCGTGCCACCGGGATGTGCACGCCGGTGGTGGCCGTGAGCCCGAAGCCCACGCCCGAGCGGCCCATGTACACGTGAAAGTCGCCGGCCACCTCGAGCCCTATCTTCGCGAGGACGACGTACCCGATGGTGGCCGAGAGCTGGCCTCCGTGCCTGTAGCTCGAACCCCCCGAGGCCGGCTCGTTGAGCAGCACGGTATAGCCGCCCATGAGCACGACGTGCAGGCGGAACGGATCCCCGAGACCTGGCTTTTTCACCGCGGGTGGTTCGGGCTGGCCGGCATCTGCCACCTCGTCGAGCTTCTCGAGGAGCTTCTCGTCATCGGTGGGTCCATCCTCGCCGCTGCCAGGTTCGTCCAAGGCCGGGGGCGTGGCCGGCGTCACCGGTGGTTTCAGGGTGGTGACCAGGAGGCCCTGCTTGGTCACGAGCCGCGATAGCATTTCCGCCACCACGGACGCAAGCTCGCCCTCGATGGCGATCTGCTCCAGGGTCTCGGCCCGTCCATCCGGCAAGAAATAGGCCAGAAGCTCGATCCTGTTCTGGCCTGCGAGAGGAGAAACGTAGGGTACGATGACGAAGCTCGTGCCCATGGAGGCCCCGAGCATGTCCGCCTGCTTCTGCGTCTCCACCGTGGCATATCCGAGCTTCGCCAGGGCCTCCGTCACCGCATCCGCTGACGCCACCTGGTGGCCCTGATCGGTGAGCGCGGTCAGCACGGCCGCATCGAGCTCGTCGAGAAGGGCCTGCTCTGCCGGGCCGCTGGACCGGACCACGGCCACGTCGTAGCCGAGGGCGACCTGCGGTGCTGCCACGAGCAAGGCACAGGCCAGCGCAAATGACGCCACCAGAGGAGAACTCATGTGATGCCTCCGAGAGAACGGTGACATTCTAGCGGTCCTGAGGGTGTGGGTCAAACGAGGTCAGTACAGACCCTTCACGTTCTGGCGCATCCTCTGCAAGGCCTGCTGCTGCAGCTGGCGGATGCGCTCGCGCGACAGGTTGTAACGCTCGCCGATCTCCTTGAGTGTGAGCTCGTTCTCGTTACGAACCCCGTAGCGCCAGCAGACGATCTGTGCCTCGATGGGAGGAAGCTGAGCGAGCACGTTCTGTATCTCCTCGCACCAGTCGCTGAACGAGACACAGTCCATGGGGGAGTGGGCATCCTCGTCGTGCACGAGGTCGATGAACCTGTAGGAATTGTCCTCTCCCACGTTGCGGTCCAGCGAGAACGACGGGTCCGTGCTCTGTCGTTGCAGCTTGCGTAGCTTCTTCAGGTTGATCCCCATCTCGCGCGCCAGATCCTGGTCCGTCGGCGTCCTGCCCTCGCGCATCTGGTACTGGGCCCTGGCACGCTGGAGCCTGTTGTGGGCGTCGATGAGGTGCACGGGCAGGCGTACGGTGCGGCTCTTGTCCGCGAGCGCCCTGTTGATGGCGTGACGGATCCACCAGCTCGCGTATGTGCTGAAGCGGTAGCCCCGCTCCGGGTCGTACCTCTGGACGGCCTTCATCAGCCCGATGTTGCCCTCCTGGATGAGATCGGAGAGCGACAGGGTACCCCTGCTGTAGCGCTTGGCGATGGAGATGACGAGCCTGAGGTTGGCCGAGATGAAGTGATCCCGTTCCAGGCGGCTCTTGCGGATGGCCAGGGTCATTGCACGATGCACGTCCTCTATTCCCCTGGTGTAGCGGATCCGGGGCATGGTCACCTCCGCCTGAACGGTAGCAGGCCCGGCCTGGTGGGTGTTTCCGTTTCCACCGTGGTGCCCGTTCCTGCCACCGGCGCCGTCGGGAGTGCGCCTGGTGACCGTGGCAAGAGACCCGATCCACTGCTCGGTCGTGTCGAGCACGATACGGTCCTGGTCCGCCTCCTTGAGCTCGTGGGCCAGCTCTTCGACCGATTGCCTGTAGCGTGCCAGCTCCGCCAGGTTCAGCCTGCCCCGCCGCTCGCGGAATCTGCAATGAGCCCTGCGAATGAAGCGCATGCGCGGCTTGAGGCCGGGGAATCGATGGCCGAGAACGGGAAGCAGGGCAGCTGCCACGGGGGGGTGAGCGAGGCACTCCATCCACTCGCGCAGCTCCAGCTCCACGATGCGGCGAGCCAGCCTCTGCTCCTGCTCGGTATCAAGAAGGGGGTGTGCCGTGATGTCCCTGAAGTACTTCAGGAGCGTCCCATCTCGATTGTCATTTCCAGGTCGCGACTCCGCGTCCTGGTGCGACTCGTGGCCCTGCCCCTGGTCTCCGGCGGTAATGGCCTGGTCCGCTGACGTGCTTTCAGTCATCTGCTCACCCTTCGGAGGGTCCCTGCCCCGTCGTGCCTCCAGGGTTCAGGACGCCTGCCCCGAAAGGATTATTCCCCCAGGCTCTAGGGAGATTCGAGGGCGAGCTCGTGGACGCGGTCGTGGAAAAGCGGCCGGAACGTCCTGATGGCCTCGTTCGTGCTCGTCGGATGGATGCGGTTGGTGAGCAGACAGGCAACGAGGCGCTCCTCCGGATCGACCCACAGGGAGCACCCTGTGAATCCGAGATGGCCGAAGCTATTGGTTCCAAAGGAGTTTCCGGCGCTCGATCCCTCGGGGCTCTTCACGTCCCAGCCTGGGGTCCGACACCCCTTCGCGACCGGCCTCGCGAACCAGCGGGCTACCGATCTTTCCAGCCAGCCGCCCTTCTCGCAGGCTTCGAGCGTGGCCACTGCGAATCGCCCCATGTCGCTGGCCGTCGAGAAAAGACCCGCGTGGGCGCTCACTCCCCCCATGGCGAAGGCGTTGTCGTCGTGTACGGCCCCCTGTATCAAGCCACCACGGCGGCTCACGATCTCGGTCGCTGCCACGGCCTCGTCCGGAACGTCCCCGGTTCTTCCATGTGGCCTGTAGTGCGTGTGGACGAGTCCCAGTGGACCTGTCACGTCATCGAGAAGGGCCTGGACCAGGCCTTTCTTGCACCGCTGCTCCAGCCAGTGCGCGAGACAGATGAAGCCGAGGTCGCTGTACTCGGTCCTCGTGTCGGGCTGCTTGCGCGGGATGAGACCCGCCTCGCGGATCACGGCCCGGCGCGCCTGCTCGGTCCCCACGAGCCGCCCATCCACGAGCTCGTGGATGGGTCTCCAGGCCTCGAACCCAGCCCTGTGGGACAAGACCTGGGTGAGCGTCGCCTGCGGGTCCGACACGACGACCTCCTCCGGGTCCGCAAGTGACGCCGCCACGAGGCGGGCCGCGACCGCAGCAGCCAGAGGCTTGGTGAGGCTCGCCACATCGAACAGCGTGTCGGGGCAAACCGGCTGGCCCGAATCCGCACGTGTCACTCCTGTTGCCGCGCACGCGACCACGCGGCCGTCGTGCCAGATCCAGGCGCTCGCGGCCGAGGACACACCGGACGTCACGGCACCGCGAAGCAGCAGCTCCAGCTCGGCGCCAGGGTCCACGGTCAAAGGTCGGTCTCCGTGAACGCGTTCTCGTGATAGACGATCACGGGACGTCCCGATGCGTCCCAGCTCACCGAGGCGACGTCGAAGCGGTAGCGGAGCGACGGGTCTCTGGCCGCCATCGCCTTTCCGAGCCGTCTCAGCTGGTGGACCTTGGCCGGCGTCACGGCCTCGTGCCCCGCGCCTCGTGTCCGTGTGCGCCTCGCTTTCACCTCCACCATGCACAGGAGGTCCTGCTTTCTGGCCACGATGTCGATCTCGCCCTTTCCGATCCTGAGGTTGCGGTGCTCGATGGTGAAACCTCGCTGCTCGAGCAATGCCGCCACGGCGTCTTCCCCTGCGCGGGCGGTATCGCGTGGATCGTTGAACGGACCGTTCATCGTGAGAGCTCGCGAGATGCGCGGAAGGGCTCGGCTACTTGCAGGCTTCCAGCTTGTCCAGGTCGTTGCTGCCGCTGAAGGGATCGAGATTGAGCTGCTCCTTGTCCACGCAGTAGCAGCCCGCACCGGCCGTGGCTCCCGAGGCGACCTCGGCGCATGCGAACTTGGCAGGGCATTTCGTGTAAGCGGCTCCCGGCCCGCAGCGACGCGAGCAGTAGGGATCGAACACGTTGGGCTCGGGCCTGAAGACCAGGCATACCCTGGTGCGGCACTGCAGCGAGAAGTGCTCCAGGTACACCTCCTCGTACTGCCAGTCGCAGACCTCCGGGTTGACCTCGTCCGGCGGGCAGGACTCTGGCTCGCAGGGGTCACCCACCCCTTCGGGGGTACAGCTGGCCGCCGCTGCAACGAGCAGGGCCGCCGCGACGAGAACATTCCATCTGCGCATCTCGTACTCCGTGGCGCTGGCGTCGTGGACGACGCGATGAATGCACACGTTACAAGGGGTTACGCTGGGTGTCAATACCACGCGACCCCATGCATCTTCATTATATGGTACGTATGCTACCGCGTCCAGGCGGCCGTCGCTCGAACCTTCGAGGGCCAACGAGAAGAGGTGCGAAAAACACGTGAGCGTCATCGACGATCATCCCCACCGGCATCTCTTGCAGAAGGTGGAGAAACCAGCGCGTTACGCGGGCCCCGAGTATGGGGCCCATCGTCCGGACCCGAGCGCGGACGTGAGCCTCGTGCTGGCCTTTCCGGACGTGTACGAGGTGGGATGCTCGAATCTGGGCCTCACCATCCTCTACAGGCTGATCCAGCAGCTGGGCTGGGTGAGGGTGGAGCGTGTCTTTGCGCCATGGCCAGACTACGGTGACGCCCTCGTTCGTTCTTCGCTTCCGCTAGGCACTCGCGAGAGCGGGGCTTCGCTGGCCGGATTCGATGTCCTCGGATTCTCCCTGCAGCACGAGCTCACCTACACGACGGTGCTCTGGATGCTCGATCTCGCCAGGCTCCCGCTCCTCTCGGCGGACAGGGATGCGCGCCATCCGCTCGTGATCGCCGGGGGTCCCTGTGCCACCAACCCCGAGCCGCTCTCTGCCTTCGTCGACGCCTTCACCCCGGGAGACGGGGAGCAGATCCTCGTACAGGTGCTCGAGCTCGTCAAGGACGCCCGGCGTCACGGGGCGTCACGGCAGGACCTGCTCGCCGCACTCGCCCGGACCGGACACGTCTTCGTGCCTTCCCTGTACGGACGCCTTTCGACCAGGACTGGCCGGTGCGTGCCCGTGGCTCCGCCGTCGGGTCACCCGCCATGGCCCGTGCGCTTGGCGCCGCCTGCCGGGCTCTTGGGAGCCGCGCCTCTGCCCGTCGTTCCGAGCGTGGAGACCGTCTTCGACCGTTTCCAGGTGGAGATAGCGCGCGGCTGCGCAGGAGGATGCCGTTTCTGTCATGCCGGAGTGATCTACAGGCCGGTGCGGGAGCGCTCACCGGGGTCGGTCGTACGCGAGGCCGTCCGGGGAGCTTTGCTCACCGGCTATGACGAGGTGAGCCTGGCCAGTCTCTCCACCGCCGACTATCCCGCGCTCTTGCAGGTGACAGGAGCGCTCGGGCCGGTGCTGGATCAGCGGCGCATCGCCCTCAGCGTCGCTTCGCTCAGGGCCTACGGGTTGCCCGCGGCCGCGCTCGAGGCGATCCGCAGGGTCCGTGCCACGGGCATGACGCTGGCGCCGGAAGCGGGGACGGACCGGCTCAGGACAGTCATCAACAAGTCCGTCACCCCTGGCGATCTCCTGGATGCCCTGGCCCGCATGCGCGACCTCGGTTGGCAGAAGGCCAAGCTCTACTTCATGTTCGGCCTGCCGACGGAGACCGACGCCGATCTCGAGGGGATCGCAGGGCTCGTGGCGGAAGCGGTGAGGACGTTCGGGTCCAGAGGGAGGCGCCGGCTCTCGGTGTCCGTCTCGGGCTTCGTCCCAAAGCCGTTCACACCGTTCGAGCGCGAGGCCTTCGCCGGTGTGGACGAGCTTCGTGCCCGTGCCCACAGGATCAGGGAGCTTTTCAAAGACTGCCCGGTGCAGCTCTCGTTCCACGACCACAGGCAAAGACTCGTCGAAGCGCTCCTTGCGCGTGGAGGAGCGGAGATGGGCGACGCCCTTCTTTGCGCCTATCGCGGAGGGTGTCGCTTCGACGGTTGGAGCGAGATGTTCCGGCAAGCGGCCTGGGACGCCGCGCTCGCTGGGGCAGGCGTCGACGTGCCAGCGCAGTGCGCCGAGATCGAGGACGGTGCGCCCCTGCCCTGGGACGGCATCGAGACGCACGTCAGCCCTGCGCACCTCGCCAGCGAGCGCGAGCTCGCACGGGCCAGCAAGGCCTCCTCGCGCTGCGACGCGCCATGGGGAGAACGCTGCGAAAGCTGCGGTGCTCCGTGCGATCCCTCGAACGCGGCGCTGTTTCACGGAGACGACACACGAGCCGGTCTCGGCGAGGCTCTCGAGGCCATCGTGCTGCATCTCGAGAGCGCAAGAGAAGCCTTCGACCTGGACTCGGGTGCCAAGGAGAGGCTGTTCATGCTTCTCGGCTTCGACCGGACTGGCAAGGCCGCCTGGCTCGGCCATCGTGATACCCTGCGCATCATCGGCCAGAGCCTCCGACGGGCAGCCGTGCCGCTGCGCTACAGCCAGGGATACACCCCCAGGCCAGGCATGGTGTTCTGTGCGGCCATGCCCGTGGGAGTCGCGGGCCTGGGCGAGCTCCTCCGGGTGGAGGTCACGGCGCCGCTGCGCAGCGAGCGCGCCCTGCTGGATAGGCTCGAGCAGACGACGCCGGAAGGGATCGATTTCAGCTTTGCCCGCATGCTGGACCCCCGGGAGGCGCGAGCCCTGGCGCGGGGGCCCCGGTCCATGGGCCTGGCCTTCCTGCTCGGGCCCGGGACCGACCCCCGAGAGGTCGAGCGCGTCGTGAAGGAGCTGCATATGGCCGGGGCCATGCCCGTGGTCCGTTCGGATCGCGGGCGAAACGTCACCCTGGACCTTCTGGGCATGATCGACGGCGTCGAGGTCCGACGTGTAGCGGACGTGACATGGCTCGCCGGACGGGTACCCGAGATGCACGCTCTGGCCGTCACGCTGATCACTCGGCCCCTGGATGGCCGCTGGCCAAGGCCGTCCGAGCTGCGGGCGGTGCTCGCAGGGTACGGGGTCGAGGTGGAGTGGATGGTCCGTACCCTGCACGCCGAGGTGGGGGCATGACCTACAACTTCGATCCGCAGCGGTGGTTCGAGGATCGTCGCGCACTCCTGGACGTCAGGCTGGAGCGTGGTGAGATGGACCCTGGCGAGCACGCCAGGGCCCTCGAGGAGCTCCACGAGAGATACGAGAGGATGGTCGCCCGGCTCGACGGCACCTACCGTATCCCTGGCGGCGGGGATGGCTCGCCAGGCTGAGACCTCCAGGCGAAGCAGGGCCGTTTCGATCCCGACCCCGGCCCTTGCCTGCAAGAGCACCGACCGGTGCTCTAGGAGCGGGCGATCCGATGATCCGCGCGACGCAGCGTCACGCCCTCGTCGTCCAGCCATCGTGCCAGAGGCAGGGCATGCTTGCGAGTCACCGATGCGATGGTCTTCAGGTCCGTGACCATCATTTTCTCGTTCCTGGCGAAGAAGGCACGGACGTTGCCCTTGAGGGTATCGAGAAACCCCGTGGAGAAGATGAACTCGCCGTCCAGGAGCCTGCCTCGACCGCTGGCCACGATGAGGTCCGCTGCCCTGGATATCCAGTCGATGGAGACGCCGTGCTGCTGTGCAAGGGCCTTGAGGCTCGGTGGGCTGGCCGGGTCGCGGGCGATGGATGCGAGGATGCTCGATGCGAGGTCCTCGATCGACGTCGCCGATCGTGGCTCGTGATCGGCCTCGGCCACGAGATCCTGGTCGAGCTTCCAGGCCTTCTCCTTGACCCTGCGCGAGAGCAGCGACTCGAACAGGGGCCCTCCCGAGCCGCCCACGCACAGGTCCCTCAGCGCGTCGCGCTTGATGCCCGCCCGCTCCGGGTTGCTCGCGTGGAAGGTTTTCAGGCACTGGTCGGCGCGTGCAAGCGCACGTCCGTACGCTGCGCTGCCGACGATTCGTGCCCTGCCCGTCCGGATGGCGGCGTGGGTCCTGAGCATCGCATCCAGGATGCGCTGGGCCGAGGCGGGCGGGCCAGGTATCCTCTGCACGAGCTCGGCCGTGGCCAGACCCTTCGCTCCGGCACCCATCAAGGCGAACTCCAGCCATGTCTGCGGATCCGAAGCGTCGAGCTTTCGAGCCTGATCCTGCACCCTGGTGGAGATTCTCCTTGGGCCCCAGAGCGGGTCGACGACCCATCCGCCCGCGGCCGTCGAGAAGCCCGCGCCCAGGCCGCCCCCGACGCGCAGTATGAAGCGGTCGCCGGCACGCGGCACCACGGGGTGATCCGTCTCTATGCGCACCAGATGCGCCGTGCCCGGGATCATGGGCTCCTGGCGTGGTCCGTCCGCCACGCCGTGCACGGCACAGTTGACCACGCTCGAACCCAGATTGAGGCTCATGGAAGCGGGGAGCTTCACGGTTTTTTTCACCCAGCCCATGAGGCTGGCCATGGCGAGCACGGAGCCCGAGGTGGCGAACTCGCCGGGTGAGACGACCCACTGGCCCCTGAGTGCAGGATCCATCTCCACGCCTGCAAGGTTGAGGGCCGCCCTCGACGGGGCGTGCACCAGACCGGCGTCGGTGCCATGCACCTGCACGCCGCGAACTCGCGCCTCGATGCCTGCGGGCAGGACCTGTACCGTGTCGGCCACCGAGATGGTGCCACCCAGGACGGTCCCGGTGATCACGGTTCCGAACCCCTGCATGACGAACACCCTGTCCACGGGCATGCGCACGGGCATGCGCACGGCCTCCTTGCGGAAGTCCACGGTGATCGCGTCGATCGTCTCGCGCAGGCTGGCCAGGCCCTGACCCGAGACGGTGCTCGTCATGATGACGGGCGCTCCCTCGAGGAATGTCGATGCCACGAGCTCGCGAACCTCCTCGGCAGCCAGGTTGGCGAGGTCCGGATCCACCGTGTCGCACTTGGTCAGTGCCACCAGCCCGCGCTTCACTCCCAGGGCCTGCAGGATCCCGAGGTGCTCGACGCTCTGGGGCTTGACACCCTCTCCTGCGTCAACGACGAGGATCGCCACATCGATGACGGCCGCACCGGAGGCCATGGTCTTGATGAACCGTTCGTGCCCGGGCACGTCCACCACGGACACCGACCTTCCCGAAGGAAGGGCGAGCCGCGCGTAGCCCAGCTCGATGGTGATCCCTCGCTTCTTCTCCTCCGGCAGCCTGTCCGGATCCGTCCCCGTGAGCGCCCGGACCAGGGCGCTCTTGCCGTGGTCGATGTGGCCGGCGGTGCCCACCACCGCCACTGGAAGATCGTTATCCATGGGTCCGGTCACGGTTTGAAAAATGAGGCGTCTGGAGTAGAAATGCAAGGACCTGGAGGCAGCATGCGCGGACACACCTCAGTGACCCTCGCCGCGGGCGTCGTCGTGGGAGTGATGGCGACGCTCTCGATGCAGATGACGACGGCATCGGCAACGAAGGCCGAGGATTCGCCCTACTACCCGCTGACGATCTTCTCCAAGGTGCTGGCGCACGTGCAGACCAGCTACATCGAGGAGGTGGATTCCGACAGGCTCATCTACGGCGCCATCAAGGGGATGGTCAACTCGCTGGACCCGCACAGCGCATACCTCGATCCGGAGGAGTTCGAGATGCTCAAGGGCGACACCTCGGGCAAGTTCGGAGGTGTCGGCATCGAGGTGGATGCACGGTTCGGCAGGCTGATGATCATCTCCCCGCTACCAGGCAGCCCCGCCGACAAGGCAGGGATCATGTCCGGCGACGAGATCATCGTCATCGACGGCGTGCCGGCCTACACCCTCACCATCCAGGACGCCATCAAGATGATGCGCGGCGAGCCGGGGACCGGGGTGAAGGTCAAGATCCGGAGGGGCGACAGCGAGATCCTCGAGTTCGAGCTGGTGCGCGAGATCATCAAGATGGTCAGCATCGAGAGCGAGCTCCTCGACTCGGATGCTGGTGTGGGCCTCGTGCGCGTCAAGGTGTTCCAGCAGGGTACGTATTCGAAGTTGCGCGACGAGCTCGACTGGCTCGAGGCGCGCTGCGGAGGCAGCCTGGATGGACTCCTCATCGATCTGAGGAGCAACCCGGGCGGTCTGCTCGACCAGGCCATCTACATGGCGGACGAGTTTCTCGAGTCGGGCGTCATCATGACGACGAGGGGAAGAGGCGACGAGATCACTTTCGTCGAGAAGGCCCACAAGAAGGGCACCCGCAAGAATTTCAAGATCGTGCTCGTGGTCGACGAGTATACCGCATCCGCTGCCGAGGTGTTCGTGGGAGCGTTGCAGGACCACCAGAGGGCCGTGGTCGTGGGCATGACCACATTCGGCAAGGGAAGCGTGCAGACCATCATCAAGCTGCCCGACGAATCCGGGCTGAAGCTCACGACGGCGCTCTACGCGACACCATCGGGCCACATCGTCCAGGCCCAGGGCATCGAGCCAGACCTCGTCGTTCCGGCGCTGAAGCCCGAGCTGTTCGAGCAGGGAGCCAAGCTCAAGGAGAAGGACCTGATCGGCCACATCGAGGCAGGAACCGGCACTTCCCAGCTCGGCGGTTCTCCCGTGCCGGTGGATGACAACCAGCTGTACATCGCCTACCAGGTTCTGCGCTCGGCCATGAAGATGGACAGTGGTCTCGAGGGAACCCATTGAAGTCACTTCTGGACTGGATAGACGCTCACCGGGTCCTGGTCTGCCTGGGTCCTGGCGGGGTCGGAAAGACCACGGTCACCTCGGCCCTGGGCCTGCTCGCCGCCCAGCACGACAGGCGCACCCTCTGCCTCACCATCGATCCTGCCCGGCGTCTTGCCGAGAGCCTCGGGGTCAAGGGGATCGTGGACAGGGCCGGGCAGGGCATGGTGGAGGTGCCCGTGAGGGAGAACCTCTGGGCCATGATGGTCGATGCGACGAGCGCGGTCGACATGGCCACCCGCCGTCACCTGGATCCGGGCGCCAGTTCTGACTTCGAGACGAACCGCATCTTCCGCTACCTGCGACATACGCTGGCCGGGTTTCACGAGTTCGCGTGCATGGACGTGCTTCTCGATCTCGTGCAGAGGGGAGTGTTCGACAGCATCATCCTGGACACTCCGCCATCGCAGCACGCCAAGGACTTCCTCGAGGCTCCTTCCCGCATCGAGAAGACGGTCACGAGCCCGGTCTTGAACCTGTTCATGGATGCGGGAGGCCGCGGGCTGCCGGGGCGTGGTATCGTGGGCCTCGGCACGGGCATGACGATGCGCGTGATAGGGAGGCTCATCGGTCAAGGACTGGTGGAGGAGGTCGCGCAGTTTCTCATCCTGGGCGGTGACATGCTCAAGGGCTTCCATGCGCGGTCGCTGCAGATGCAAAGCTTTCTCAAGACCGGTGACATCGGGTTCGTCGTCGTCACATCCCCGGAAACCGTCCCTGAATGCATCCGGGTCCATTCGATGCTCAAGGAGATGGGGTTCGATCAGGAGTTCTTCGTGGCCAACAGGGTCCTCTTGTACTCGGGATACGATGGCCAGGGGCACCACCTCGAGCCTCTCTGCCCTCGCAACGATCCGGGGTATCCCCAGACGGACGATCCCCCCGATCCGCTACCGCCCACGATCATGGTAAAGATCGACGAGAACTTCGAGAACGTGAAGCTCCTGAGCGACACCCAGCTTGGCACCCTCGAAATGCTGCTTCAAAAGGTCGGCCACGAGCACACCCTCTATGTCGTGCCTCAGATGGCCGAGGATGTCTTCGACCTGCCTGCACTAAACAGGCTACTCGATGCCATCGTGCGCTTCGAGGTCGCTTAACCTGGCTTAACCTGGCAAATACTATAGAGAATAAAGATTCGATTGACAGGATCGTATTGTGTCGACATAATATAACGCGCTGCTTGTTGTATCCAGTTGCCAGGCGGCCTGCTGGTCGGAGGCACCATGAAAGAGATGGAGTTCAAGGTTGGTGACAAGGCCGTTTGCCCTGCTCAGGGAGTGGCCGAGGTCGTCGAGATCGTCAAGAAGGAGATAGCCGGCGTCAAGCAGTCGTTCTATGTTCTCAAGATCATTGACAGCAACATGAAGGTCATGATCCCCACGACGAACGCTTCGTCGATTGGCTTGAGAGGGCTGGTCTCGGAACGTCAGATCAAGGTCATCATGTCCATCATCGGCGAAACGCCGCCTGCCCACGACAATCGGACCTGGAACCGCCGCTACCGGGGGTTCATGGAGAAGATCAAGACAGGCAACCTGTTCGACATTGCCGAGGTCTTTCGTGACCTGAGCCTCTTGAAGAGCGGCAAGACCCTCAGCTTCGGTGAGCGCCGCATGCTCGAGCTTGCAAAAAACCTCATCGTCAAGGAGATCGCCATCGCCCGGGGTTGTACCGAGGAGAAGGTCCTCAAGGACATCGAGAAGCCCCTGCAGCGAGCCGCCGCAAAGGCGCGTATCTCCACCGCACTCGCCAACTGATCCGATCGATATCCGGTGCTTTCAGAGTTTTTCGAGTAGGAGCCGGGCGAGCTCTTCGGCGTCCGTTGCCTGCTTGCTCGCCTTTTCGCCAACGGCAGGCGCATCCTCCCTCGGAGCCTCGACGGGTGCCGGAGCCTTGGGGCGATGCGAGCTTCTGGGCTTCACGGAGTGCTGTTCCGGAGCCACGGATGTCCTCTGCTTCTTCCATGCCTGGGGTTCGGGCTCGTTGCCGTAAGATGTCCGGGCAACCTCGGTGATGACCTTGCGCGGAGTCGCGATGTATCCCTCGACGACCTGGTATGCCACATCCCCGATGATCACCGAGTCGCGGTAGTGGTCGGCCCCGAGCTCGGCGATGTCGGAGATGGAGTACACCTTGCCCACGAGGCTGGTCGAATCTCCCGTGCCCGTCACCTCGCTGACGAACCTGACGGCCGGCTCGAGGTCGATGCCGGGGGAATCGCCCGTGAGGCCGAGCGAGGTCCCGTCGAAGTCGATCCGGCCATCCCCGACCCAGACGTCGATCTTGAGTTGTGGGATGAAAAACGTTGTCACTCCCATGGATGTCGACTATATGATCCCGCGGTCCGAGGTGCAACCCACCCGGCTCGACGTTGGGATTGCTTCACCTCTTGTCTTGACAACCCCCTTAACATCTGGAAAAAACGTTCAGATTGGTCTTGTAGCAATGCGAGGATGAGCTGGCGAGATGACCATGAAGCTCGTCGTGGTGGGACTCACCGACGTTGGCAAGGAGCGGGAGCACAACGAGGATGCTTACCTGCTGATGCCCGAGTACGATCTCGCCATCGTGGCCGACGGCATGGGGGGGCATAACGCCGGTGACGTGGCTTCCAGGATGGCCGTGGAGCGGATCTCCTCCTTCTTCAAGCACACCGAGAGCGAGGACACCACCTGGCCGTTCCACTTCGACACGAACCTCTCGTACGAGGAGAACAGGCTCATCGGCGGGATACAGGTGGCGAACAAGGCCATCTACCACGAATCGAGTCAGCCTTCCTCGACCGAGGGCATGGGGACCACGGTGGTCTCGCTCTGCTTCTCCGGCCAGGGAGCGTTGGGTTACGTGGGGCACGTCGGCGACAGCCGCTGCTACCTCCACCGCGGTGGAATCCTCTCCCAGGTCACCAGGGATCACTCGCTCCTCAACGATTACCTGGACGCCATGCCGGACATGACCGAGGAACGCAAGCAGGCCATCCCCACCAACGTCATCACCCGCGCGCTCGGCATGCAGGCCACCGTCCAGGTGGATCTCAGCCGAGTCCCCGTGGAGCCGGGCGACGTCTTCTTGCTGTGCTCCGATGGGCTGAGCGGGATGATCGAGGATGCCACCATGCAGGAGATCCTCAGGGCCGAGTCGGATCTGGACGCCGCTGCCCGTATGCTCGTGCAGAAGGCCAACGAGAACGGCGGCGAGGACAACATCACCGTTGTGCTCGTGCGAGTGGACACCATCACCTGAAGCTGGGGGAGCCCAGCTCAATCGGGACATCGCCAGGCGTTGATGAGGGCGGAAGCTGCCAGCTTCGTCGTGTGCAGGTACACGTGGTAGCTGGCCCACTCGCCAAAGCTGCGATCCGCGTCCGGGTAATGTCCCCAGCTACCATCCTCGTTCTGGTTCTCGAGCAGGTATCCGAGCCCGTCCAGATAGGCCGAGTGGTTCTCGAGGTCGAGATACTCCATGCACAGCACGAGCTCCGCGACGAGATCGGGATCGCGGGCCTGGATGCGACGTTTCACGAGCACCGGCAGGGCCCCTGTCAGGTACGTCACGTCGCTCTCGTCGAAGAAATCCGTCTCCCGCACCTCACCGTAGCGAAAGGGCATGAAGATCTCGTGGGTGAGGTGATAGATGTCCATCCGTTCGAGCCCGGCCGGGTCTGGCCTGCCGGCGATGACGCCTTTCTCGAAGGCCCTGTCCAGGGGGAACGGCTCGGCAAGCCCGAAGTGCTGGTAGTAGAGGTGGAAGATCATCTGCTGGGCAGGCCCACGCCCGCTCATGTGAGCGTCATATCGTGGCTTCACCTTCTCCATCTGTTCGCGGTAGAACGTTGTGTCCAGGCCCAGTCCGTCCATGAGGTAGGCGGCCCGCATGTAGCTCGTGGCGTCCTGCTTGAAGGTGAGGTCGTCCACATCGGCCATGTCGTTGTAGCCGTCGGTCCGGGTGATGGCCACCACGTGCTCTATCCTCTCGCGAAGCCATTTTTCCTCGCCTGGCAGTGGGCTTCGCATCATCCACACGTAGCCGTCGAGAAGCTCCACGAGCTTCTTCTTGCCCTTGATGCCGTGGGTCCTGAGCTCTTCGGGATCCACGCTCAATTCATCGAGCCATGCCCGGGCCTTCAGCCTCGATGACATGTAGGCGGGTTGTCTCTTCGACAGGAAGGCCTGCACGTCCTTTTCCAGCACCGCGCGGCACGATCCGGTTCCATCCGCGGATCCGACCCTCGATGGTGCCGGGCTCGCCCTGCAGCCTGTCCAGGCGCTGGCCGCGATGATGACCCACAGGCAGCTGGTCACAGGCAGCTTCACATGGATCTATCTAGCCGACTTGAACACGATGGGAAAGACGAAGGTGATTTCTCCGCCGGCGGGCTTGTCGAACTTCATGTGGGAGAACTTGTCGAGCACGCAGGTCGCCACGGCCGGATCCCCCAGCGTATCGTCCTGGGCCGCAGTGCCGGTGACGTAGCCGCTGGTGCCGATCGTGAACTTCACGGAGATCTTGCCTTCGAGCGTCTCGTCGTTCTTGAGACCCTTCTCGTAGCAGTTGCGAAGTGCCGCCATGTTGCCCTTGACGACCTTGTTCACGGATCCCGTATCCAGGATCCCGGCACCCCCCACATCCTGCCCGCCCTTGGAGCTGGCCATGCCCTTGATCGGCTTCTCCGACACCCAGCCGCTGTCGACCTTGCCCGACACGGCCTGCACGTCGACGGGTCCCCCGATGTGAGCCACATCCTGCGAGCCCTGTGGCCAGAGGTCACCGCCCAAAGAATCGGTCGTCTCGCCCTGCCCACCGGTCTTGACCATGGCGACCTTGGACAGCACGTTGTCGATGTCGGTGGAAACGCCACCCCCCTTGAGCATGTCCCCCCCGGTTCCGGCCTGGTCGCCAGCGACGGAACCGAGGACCGTGAGCAGCGCGGTGTCGTTCAGGGCCGCCTCGAGTCTCGCCTTTCTGGCCGCTTCGCTCGCCGCTCGCTGCTCGACTCCCGAAGGCCCCTTGCGAGGCTCGTGATGCGCGGCTTGCTGCATCCGGCCCTGTTCGTCCACGACCTTTCGGAGATCCCCCTCGTCCTGCGCGGCCACGCTCTTCGCGTTGCCGGACGAGGACTCGCCCTGGAGAGGCTCTGGTCGGTCCACAGGTTGCACGAGGAGCCTGTCGTAGATTGTCTCGACCCTGAAGCCCTGATCCTCGATGGACCAGTCGCCGAGGTGGAAGAAGGCCACCATGGCGATGCTCGCCACGAACGAGCAGGCCCACACCCAGCCGATGAAGCCCTCGGCCGCCAGAAACAAGGACAGGACGGCGCTCGCCCAGGCGCCCCTCACGCCCGAGGGGAGCTGGGGGCGGGGACGTGGTGCACTGGCCGGTACGAAGTGGAACAGGAGCGTGGCGCCTCCCCAACCGATGCGTCCCCGGCTCCGATCGTCCAGCGCGATACGTCGCGAGGCAGTGTCCTCGATGTCCACCACGCCGTCAGCCGCGTGCACCCTCCCGGTCATGGAGTCCGTCAGGTTGATGTGATAGGTGCCCCGCCGAAGCTCGAGCAGCGTGTGCTTCCAGGGCATGTCCGAGCCGGACAGCGTCATGCTGCACCGTCCTGACCGCCCCACGGTCACGTGACCGCCGTCACGCGCGACGTGCTCCTCGATGAGACGCCCACCGATCAAGAGCCCGATTCTCGGTACGGCTGCCTGGCCTGCAGGTGTCGAACGTCTCTCGCCGGTTCCCATGGTCGACCTCCTTTCAGCAGAAGAACAGTCACATGACTCCGGAAAGCCAGGTCACCTGGGGAAACAGCTCCCCCTTCTGGTCCTCGCGGCTCGCGTCCATGACCTTGACGATCGTCCCGAAGTCGACGTTGCGCTCGGCGCCTATCATGATGCTCGTCTCCCCCTCGTTGTCGTCCTTGATGTCACGGAGCATCCGCGTGAGCTTTTCGAAGTCGAGATCGGCCGACGCTTCGCTGCCGCGAACCGGGATGCTTGGCCCATAGGTTTCTTGCGCATCCACCTCCAGGGCGCTTTGGCCCAGGACCTTGCCATGGGCCGAGAGAGTGAACCCTCGGTCGGTGACGAGCACTGTGAGCCCCAGTCGGGGGGGTTCGCTTCCATCCGGCTGGCCCGCGGGATTGAGACGGGGTGCCGTCACCGTCAAGGCGGCGTACTGGACGAATGTGGCGGTCAGAAGCATGAACGGGATGAGCAGGCAGACCAGGTTCATCACAGGAATCATGTCCGGCTCTCCGGTCGTGGGTCCGATTCCGTTGTCACGCTTCATGGTTCACGCTCCTTACGTCTCACTGGGCATTCGACAGCCCCGGGGGGCGTGGGTTCCCAGGCCGGTTGTCAATGCACGGGCGAATGGATACACTCGCATCCGCATGAGCGACCTTGCGCGGCCGTCATCGGAGTGACCATTGAATATCGAGCAATCAGTTACCGTCAGGGGCAGCTTCCATGTCGATGGCGATCTCGTCATCGAGGGCACGCTCGAAGGAAAGGTCTTCGTCACGGGGCGCCTCGTGGTGAGTCCATCAGGCGCGATCTCGGGAGAGGCCACCTGCTCGGGAGGCCACCTGTCGGGCCGCCTGAGTGGCGTTCTGCACTCCGATCGTCCGGTGCAGGTCGATCCGGGTGCCGTGGTGGCTGGCCGGATCATGGCACCTGCGCTGGATTTCTCGGGCGAGGGCCCCGGGTTCGAGGCCATGCTCCCCGACGCCACGGCGCCTCGGACCATTGCCGCACAGCGTGAAGCCCTTCCCAGGGATCCCGTCACCGTCCAGCGGTCGAGGTCCGCCGCTCCGAGGCCTCCCGCGGTGACGGGCGACAGATCGCAGATCATCGTGAAGCCAACGGCGGCCCTCGGGGAGAGCAGATGAGGCAGAGATTGCTCGAGCTGCTCAGGGAGCACTCCTTCAGGCGCGGGAGGCCAGACGAGTTCCTCCTGGCTTCGGGCAGGCGGAGCGACTTCTTCATCGACTGCAAGGCCACGGTTCTCAGATCCGAGGCGCACCATCTCGTGGGCAACATCGTGCTCGATGCCATTTCCGGCCTCGGGCCGCTCGACGGTGTGGGGGGGGTGGCGGTCGGAGGTTGCCCCCTGGTGAGCGCGGTGAGCACTGTCGCCCATGGCCGAGGGATCGAGCTCAACGCCTTCTACGTGCGCAAGAGTCGCAAGGATCACGGCATGGGGCAGAAGCTCGACGGGCTCGAGGGCATCAGACCGGGCGGCCGGGTGGTCATGGTGGAGGACGTGCTCACCACGGGTGGTTCCCTGGTATTCGGTATCGAGCAGGCCCGTGCCACCGGCCTCGTCGTGGTCGGCGCCGCTGTTCTCGTCGACCGTGTCGAGGGGGGCCGTGCTGTCATCGAAGACCTCGACGTGAAGCTCGTGACGGTGTTCACGCGCGGAGACTTCATGGATGCCTCGCCGCGCTGAAAAGCTCGCCGCCATGGCTGTCCTCGTGCTGGCAGCTTGCAAGCCCCTGCCGGTCAACCTCTCGCAGGCCCAGCAGAGCTTCGGGAGTCGTGACTACGAGCGGATCTTCGAGAGATGGACGAGAGATGCACAGGCGTACAACCTCGACACCCTGGAGAACGCCCTGACAGTGAGTGCGACCTATCGTTCCTGGGAGTTCAGGCAGGCCTGGGTCCAGCGCTATGCGGACGACTACAGGCTCACGCCCGAGAAGGTCGAGGCGCTTGTCGAGGAGCAGAGGGTCGCGCACGACTCGTCGCACGAGTTTATCGTGACCGCGACGGCCAACAAGCCGAAGTGGGCGGACTTCACGAGAAAGGACACTCCCTGGACCATCGCCCTGGTGAACGATGTGGGTGGCGAGGTTGCACCCATGGACATCGAGAAGCTCGATCCCGGGCCGGAGATGTTGGCCTACTACACGACGATCACTATCTACAGGAACACTTTTCTCTTCAACTTCCCTCGCAGCGGGCCCGGAGGTCAGGACGTCCTGGATCCATCCATCGGTTCGTTCTCGCTGCTCTTCACAGGGGCACTTGGCAGGGCCGAGCTCACATGGAAGGTGTTCTCTGAACCCTCTTCGTGAAGATGGCTAGCGGGGAGTCTTGTCGATGAGCCGCTTGAACCTCATCGTGTCGTTGTGCATGTCTATGTTGGTGAACACGCAGTAGACCTCGTCGTATCGGCGGCAGACGAGCACAAGGTCCTGCAGGCTCTCCTCCTCGTAGCGGGACCGGAAACCGGCCGGGCCATTGAGGTGGAAGTACGCGGTGAGACCATCGGGGAGCGGTTCGAATTCGAGGGGGTTGACGCAGGGGATCAGATCCAGGCTCTCGGAAACCTTGAGGACCGTCTTTGGTGCCCAGTTCCCCACCGGCTCCCAGGCGTAGGTGAACTTGCCGCGATCCACGGTTTCGAAGAACTTGCGCATCTGCTCGAGATGGGCCCTCGAGGAGTTGAACTCGGGTGGGGTCTGGAAGAGCACGAGTTGCGCTCCGACGTCGGAGGCCAGATCGTGCGTCTGCTCCAGGGCCTTGCGCGTTATATCGTTGATGCGGAACCCCCCGAATGCGCCGGAACCCTTGGTACGGGGCAGATCCTGGTACTTGAGGTTCGGGCTGCCTGGCTCGGTCGTGATGAGTGGAGATGCAAGGACAATGAACTCGAACCCTGCAGGTGCCTCGGCGAGCCACCTCTGTACAGTGCCTTCCCCTGGAAAACGGCTCAATGTCTGCTGGATCTCGACCAGCCGCCACTCCTTGAAGTACTTGGATGGAGGGATTGGAAAATCCGCGCAGCCGATCTTGATCATGTGGACATTATACTCGTGCGAGCTTCGATTGCTACACTAAAAACATATTTGATATCAACAGGTTGAGCCTCGTGCCGGGCTTTGGTGCCAGCTTGTGCGACTGCTCACTGGCCTCGCGGCTCCGATGGATCGAGCCATAGATCCTGGTCGGGGAGAGTGACCTGTGTCGGTCCCTGCCCCTGTGGCAGGGACAGCTCCTTCGTCAGTGTCTCGTATCCTTCGGCCTTCACCACGAGAGTGCACAGGCCAGCTGGAAGATCCGTGATCTCGAACTGCCCTCCCGTTCCGGCGTGGGTGCTGGTGCTCTGCTGTTCGTACTGCACCGTGATGGTGAAGCTTTCGACGGGAAGGTAGCTCCATGTGTCACGTACGGTCCCCGAGACGCCGGCGGCAAACCCCATGATCAAGGATGGTTCCTCGGATGCGTTCCAGGCCTGGAGAGCCGCATGCAGGGTCCGGTATTCCGGATGCTTGACGACGATCCTCCACAGGTCGCCCGGCAATGCTGGAAACTCCAGCATCCCGTCCGAGTCCGTGAACAGCGTTCTCGTCACCTCCTCTTCCGAGCTGGCCGTGCTCACCGTGACGACGGCATTCGTGACCGGGTACTCCCATGGGTTGAGGACTCGAGCCTGTACGAGCTCCCCTTCCGGCTCGAGCACGAGATCCACGGACATGCTGGACGTACCCGGAGCCAGGGTCACGCTGCGGGTCACGGAGAAGTAGCCGGACATGGACGCGCTGATCACGAGCTCCCCGGCCACGTGATCCGCCCTGTACGTGCCATCCATCTCCACATCGATGGGATCGAGCAGTGCCACCGAGTCGCTCTCTATCCAGACGGTGGCGCCGGCCAGCGGGTCGCCCGATGTGTCCACGACACGTCCACCCACGGACCCGCCCTCGGACAGCACCAGAACGACCGGAGAGATCGAGCCTTCCGGTGGCACCGTGATGGGTCCGGAACGCAGCGTGGCGTAGGATGGATGGATCACCACCAGCCTCATCTCGCCGGCCGAGAGGGCTCCGAGCCTGAACCGCCCCGCCTCGTCCGTGACGACCCGCGTCTGCTGCACGATGGCGGCCGAGGTCAGGCACTCGCAGCCCGGGGGGATGGTGGCCACGCCGGCACCGACCCCGGCCGGAGGCACCTGGACGGGGCCGGTCGTCAGCGGGATGGGGGGCACGGGTCCCATGGTGACCCCGAGGTCGCCCACGGGGAGGAGCCCTGGGTCGGGCGTCAAGAGGTTGGGCAGATGGACCTGCATGAGCCCCTCTATCAGGCCCGCCGAGAGCTTCTCCTCTTCGTCGACGAGGACCCTGGCGCCGGACACTCCCACACCCGCCTCGTCGGTCACCTCTCCCTCGAGAACGAAGGCCCGTTGCATGACGACGTCCAGAAGGGGTGGTTCGCCCTGCTCGAGCATGCGCTGCGAGCTGATGCGCACGCGGTGGTACCCGGGTGCCTGTA
>JBFYZU010000102.1:0-50987 GCA_041309365.1 Myxococcota bacterium | reverse complement strand
GCCATCGCCGACCGCACCACGATACCGGCCTCGCGTTTCGATTGCATCGTGGTGGGCGGCGGCGTGAACGGTACGGGGACCTTCAGGGACCTGAGCCAGCGAGGCCTCCGTACCCTTCTTCTGGAGAAGGACGACTTCGGCGCCGGGACCTCGGGGGCATCGAGCGGGATGATCCACGGCGGGCTTCGCTACATGCTCTCCGACCCGGCCCTGGTGCGCGAGACGTGCCTCGACTCGGGCCGCATCCACGACGTGGCCCACCACCTCGTCTTCCGCATCCCCTTCATCGTGCCGGTCTCGGGGTCCGGGCTCAAGGCCACAGTCCTTCTGGCAGGAATGGAGAGCGTGCTCGCGGCCTACGACCTGTACGCGCCTGCCAAGCGAGGCAAGCGTCACGTGAGGCTCACGCCCGGGCAGGCGTGCAGGGTCGAGCCCGGCCTGAACCCGGACATGGTGGGCGCCATCACGTTCGACGAGTGGGGGATCGACGTTTTCCGCCTGTGCATCGCGAACGTGCTCTCCGGAGAGGAGTCCGGAGGCAAGGCCATGAACCACGCGCGCGTGGAGAGCATCGCGTACCGGGAGAGGAGCGAGGGCAAGGAGCCCTACTACGCGGTCAAAGTCAGGTTCTCGGATCAGGGAGACCGCGCCGAGACCGTCATGGCCCGCACGGTCGTCAACGCCGCCGGCCCCTGGGGCCCGGGAGTCGCGGCCCTGGCTGGCGCATCCTACAGGCTGAGACCCAGCCGGGGCGTGCACCTCGTGTTCGACCGCCGCATCACGAACTACGCCATCGGGTCGAGGGCCGTGGACAACCGGACCGTGTACCTCGAGCCTTGGCAGAACGTGACTTTGGCCGGCTGCACGGACGACGACTTCTACGGCGATCCCGACGACGCCCGTGCGACCCACGACGACGCGCGCTACCTGCTCGAGGGGATCGCGTCGGTCTTCCCCGCGGTCCTGCGCCACCGGGTGATCGGGACGTGGGTGGGGGTGAGGCCGACCCTGTTCGACTACGGGCCGGTCGAGGAGGACCTGTCGAGGGCACACCGCATCTTCTCCCACCGCGAGGATGGGTACCCGGGCCTGTACAGCATCGCGGGAGGCAAGCTCGCGGCCTACCGGCAGATGAGCGAGGAAGCGGCCGACAGGGTCTGCGCCCACCTGGGCAAGAACGCGAGGTGCACCACGGGCGAGCGGCCGCTGCCCGGGTCCGAGGAGGACGTGGACGTGAGGGCCCTGGCGAGGCAGGCCTCCGTGGAGCCCGCGCTCATCTCGCGCATGGTCTACCGCCACGGCTGCCGCGCCCGTGACATCGTGGCCGGCATGCTGAGCGAGCCCTCGCGCAGGGCCCCCGTGTGCAGGTGCGAGCCCGTGACGGACGCCGAGATCCGGTACGTGTGCCGCTACGAGAAGGCCAGGTCGCTCTTCGACGTCATGCACCGGACCCGTCTGGGGACCGGGCCCTGCGGGGCCGCTGGCTGCGCGCAGCGGGCCGCCTCGATCCTGGCCCAGGAGCTCGGCTGGTCGCCCGAGGAGGCCGTCACCGAGGCCCGACGCTTCGTGGTGGCCCGCTTCGCCACGCGCCGGCCCGTCCTCACGGGTGACCAGGCTCGCCAGGAGGTCCTGGGCATGGATCTGCTGAGGGGGCCCTGATCTTTTGACTCGCACCAAACGCTTGCATCCACCTCGACCGGTGGTATTCTTTCAGGGGGGTTATGCACGATGAGAGGCACCGGAAGCGGTCTGCCACGGATGCCTCCGGAGGCTATCCATGAATCGCACCTTCATCGCCGTGCTCGGCACGATCATCGCCTCGGCGTCCCTGGCCCGCTGCGGTTGCGACGAGACAACCCCCTATGTATTCGACGGGATCACCTTCGACACCACGGGTGAATGGGGAGGGGACGTTCCCGCGGATGGGACCATGGACTGGGGCTCGGACTCGCCCATCGCGGGGTTCGGCACTGTCGCCGGCCAGGTCATGTCCCCGCAGGCCCCCGTGGGCGTGGGCAACTTCCCCATCGGCGGAGCCCTCGTGTACCTCACCAAGACCGACCCGGCGCCCATCCCGGCCGGCGTGTACTGCCACGAGTGCGTCGAGATGCCTTCCTCGGTGCCCCACGCGTTCAGCGGGCCCGACGGGCGCTTCACCATCTCGGGAGTGAGCGAGGGCACGTGGATGCTGGTCGTGCAGAAGGGGGAGTTTCGCAAGGTGCGCTACATCGAGGTCGTGAAGGACACCGTCCTCGATGTACCGTGGGAGTTCACCACGTTCCCCAACGAGCACCATCCCGAGTCGGGCGAGAACACGCCCTCCATCGCCGTGGCCCTCGGATCCTACGACGACATGGAGGACATCATGGCCAAGATCGGCCTGTGCGACCTCGGCTCCGACGACCACGCCATCAAGGATACGTGCGATCACATCGTGTTCTACGACAACGGCGGCGGAGGCTTCCCGAGCTCCTACCCCACGTTCGCGAGCCTTCTCAACAACCCCACCGAGATGGCCCTCTACCAGATCATCTTCATCCCCTGCTCGGGCTCGAGCACGGACAGCGCCCTCCAGAACGCCACGGTCAAGGCCAACATCAGGAACTGGGTGGCCCTGGGCGGCAAGTGGTACGTGGCGGACTGGAGCTACGACCACGTGGAGCAGGTGTTCCCGGACTTCCTCGACTTCGAGGGCAACGACGCCACCCTCGGCGCGGCCGACGACGCATCCGGGTCCTTCGACACCACGGGCCGCGCCGTGAACACCGATCTCCGCGACTGGATCCAGTACGCCCTGGCCGGCACACCGGACTCCATCGACTTCGAGGAGAACTGGGACTGCATCCTGAGCATGGGCACGGTGCCGGGCACGGATCCCGACGGCTTGCCCGTCTCCATCACGCCGGAGGTCTACGCGGAAGGACCGGTCACGCGCAGCCACGACTGCATGAGCCCGTCCGCACCGCTCACCCTCACCTTCCCGTTCGGCTGCGGCAAGGTGCTCTTCACCACCTACCACACCGTGGGCTCCATGGGCGGCGTGCACCACGACCTGCTCATGCAGGAAAAGATCCTGATCTACATGATCCTCGAGATCGGCCTGTGCACCGAGCCGGTCGTCATCATCTGACCCCCAGCTACCTCAATCCAACCCGATCCTGACGCCGCAGGAAAAGCACGATCGAGACTCATGTGCAGATCGGTGGATCGTCCCGTCTCTCAGAGCCGCTGTCGACCTTCGATGCACATGCCCCGCAGCGAAGAGAGCGCGATACGCCCGTCGGGGTCCAGCCGGGCGAGGATCGATGCCGGCAGCGCATCGTGCGCTGCACGCGCTGCGATTGCCAGAAGAGCGTTGAGCCGGTCCAGGTCCAGCCACTTTTCGCGGGCAGGCAGAGAGCCGGACGCCGTGAAGTTCAGAGGGCACACGTCCACGGCCAGCGTGTCGACCTCTCCCACCGGCCTGTAGAGCATGGCGAGCCCCTGGGTCCTGCAGATCACGGGTCGGACCGGGTAGATGGTGCACAGCCCGCCAGAGAGCATGGCACACGGCGGCCGGGGCACGCCAGCGGCGTCCGGGCGCTTCGAGGCGTCCTGCGCCTCCCACGCCTTTATGACCTGATCGCGGCTTGCACTGTCCAGGGCCGTGAACCACTCATGAATCTGTGCGGCCTCGACGCCTGACACGGTGATGTCGGTGTGGCAGCAGGCGAAGCAGCCCCCGGCGCAGCGCATGTGCGTGCCGTGGCGGGCCAAGAAGCGCTCGAAGAACCCGTCCACGTTCTGCCACAGGGCTCGGATGGGAGGCAGGCCCGTCACGGCCTCACCCTGCGTCGAAGGGCGCCGGCGATGATCGCCACCTCGCTGCTCCCCAGAAGCCGCGTGACCCCCGCGTAGAGGATCGCCCCCACCACGACGGCCACGAGCAGCACGGCCGAATTGGTCAAGAACCGGCCGCCGTCCTGCCACTTGCCCAGCCGCGCGATGCCCCAGGCGGCCGCGGCCATGACAGCGCAGCCCGCCATGGAGCGTAAAAACGACGCCGCCACCTGCCGTAGCCCGAGCTTGCCCACCTTGCGGCGCAGCGCGTACGCAAGCTGGGCGAACTGCGTGATCGGGGCCACGGACAGGGCCACGGCCAGGCCCAGGTGCTCGAGCGGCCCCATGAGCGCCGCGCAGCACGCGAGGTAGATCGCCAGGTTCGTGGCCCCCACGATCGTGGGAGTGCGCGTGTCCGAGCGCGAGAAGAACGCGGGGGTCGTCACTCGCACGCCAGCAGTGCCCACGATGCCGGGCGCCATGCACACGAGCGCCAGGCTCGTCCCCTCGAGCATCGAGGCGTCGAAACGGCCCCGCAAGAAGAGCACAGAGCAAACGGGCTCGGCCAGCACCATGATGCCCACGGCGGCCGGCAGCGCGACGTACAGGCTCAAGGACAGGGCATCGCCGTAGGCGCTCTTCATCTCGTCCGGGCGATCCCGGGCCGCGGCGCGGCTCAGGGCAGGCAGCACGGCCGTACCGATGGCCAGAAGGAACACGGCCTGAGGCAGGTCCACCACGCGCATGCCGTAGTAGAGGAACGACACGCTGCCCTCTGGCAGAAACGACGCGAAGAGCTTGGAGAAAAGGATGTCTATCTGGTAGAGCCCGAACCCGAAGGTCATGGGCACCATCAGCCTGAAGACCTTGCGCAGATCCGGGTTCTTCAGGTCGAAGGAGGGCCAGACGAGCCGCCTTGCCTTGCCCAGCGCGGGAAGCTGCCACACGAGCTGCAGCACGCCGCCCGCGACCACGCCCACGGCGATGCTCACGACGGGCGGGATGCCCCATCGATGGAGGACGGGGGCCAGGCCCAGGGCGCTGGCGATCATGGCGAGGTTCCAGAAGAACGGGCTCAGGGCCGGCACGAAGAATCTGCCGTGCACGTTGAGCACGCCCATGGCGAGGGCCACGAGCCCCATGAAGAGGATGTAGGGAAACATGATGCGCGTGAGAGTCACGGTCAGGCCCAGCTTCTCCGGATCGTCCGCGAACCCCCACGCGTAGACCCGCACGATCCAGGGGGCGGCCGCGATCCCTGCCGCGGACACGACGATGAGGATCACGAGCCAGACCCCCAGAAGCGACCGTACGAAGCGCACGGCCCTCAGGGGATCCTGGCTCTCTCCTACCTCTGTGTACACGGGAACCACCGCAGCGTTGAGCGAGCCCTCTCCCAGCAGCCTGCGAAGCACGTTGGGGATGGTGAAGGCCACGAAGAAAGCGTCCGTGGCCAGGGTGGAGAACACGGCCGCGATGACCGCATCGCGCACCATGCCCAGCGCGCGCGACGCCAGCGTGGCCACCCCGAACGCGCCAGCGGAGCGCACGACCGAGGTTGCACGATCGGACATCTGGCCCACGACTACCTGGGTAGCAGAAACCTTCGAATCTATAAAATATTCGGCGGGTCATTGACGGGTCTGGTGTTGTAAGCTAGCCTGACCCCCACGCTGGCCGGGGGTCCGGCCATCCAAAGAGGGCGATTACTATGGAGAAATCCTTTCTCAGGTTGTTGGTGGTGATCGGCGTGATCGCCCAGGTCGCCTGGCCCACGACGGCCGCGGCCCAGGCGTTCGCTCCAGCCGATCCGGAGGAGGAGGGCACGGCCGACGACGAGGGCGACACGGCCGACGACGAGGATGACGACTACGTCCCTGGCGCTTCCAAAACGCCAACGCTCAAGAAGCCCGGCGTGCTCGACGAGGCGGACGAGCTCGGCTTCGGCGACGAGGATGGCGACGAGGAAGACGACGAGGAGGTCGAGGACCTGTTCGGCGACAGCGCAGAGGACCTCATCGAGGAGGCCACGAGCGAGCAGGTCCAGCCCGAGGAGGAGGAGGTCTGGGCAGAGGAGAGCACCAAGTTCTTCGATTTCAGCGGCTACTTCCGCCTGCGCGCCGACCTGTTCCACAAGTTCGACATGGGCTTCGGGCCGGACGATGCGTACATGCCCTTCCCGCGGCCCCTCGAGGCCACCAACACCATCCACACGGGCTGGAACGCCTGCGACATGGAGGGCAAGAAGCCCAAGTGGTGCAGGAACCACACGCTGGGCGGCGCCAACATCAGGCTGCGCTTCGACCCGATCATACACCTGTCCGAGAACGTGCGCATCCTCATGTCCTTCGACATCCTGGACAACCTGGTGCTGGGTTCCATCCCGGAGGGCGGGAGCGTCCAGCTCAGCCCTTCCGGTTTCATCTTGCCGGCGAGAAACCCGTGGGTGCCCCTGGAGGCGTTCGCGTCCACCCAGGAGTCGCCGAGCTGGCACAACACCCTGCAGAACGCCATCGCCGTGCGGGCGGTCTGGGGCGAGGTCCTGCTCAAGAACATCGGCATGATCAAGTTCGGCCGCATGCCCAGCCACTTCGGCATGGGCCTTTTGGCCAACGACGGGGCGGGCATCGACGACGATTACGGCGACATCGCCGACAGGGTCATGTTCGCGACCAAGCTGTTCAACGTGATTCTGGCCGTGGGCTGGGACTTCCCCGCCTCGGGCGTCACGAGCCAGAAGTGGAGCCAGTCATCGGGTCAGGCCTACGACGTGAGCCAGGTGGACGACGTGAACCAGTGGCTGGCCGTTGTGGCCTACAAGCAGGAGCGCGAGGAGGAGCTGAGGCTTCTGGCCGAGGGCAAGCCCGCCATCAGCGCTGGCCTCTACACGCTGTTTCGCAAGCAGGTGCTCAGCTCCGAGAACTGGAACGTACCGGGCGTGACCCCCGAGAACGTCGAGATGGTGGAGCGCGACGCATGGGCCGTGATAGGCGACCTGTGGTTCAGGCTGCTCTTCCAGAGCTTCCGTCTCGAGCTCGAGGGCGTGATCGTCGGTGGCAAGATCGACAACATCGAGCAGGACGTGTGGGTGGACGACGCCTACGACATCCTGCAGTGGGGGTTCGCCCTGGAGATCGAGCAGAAGTTCCTCGACGACGCTCTGTTCGTGATGTTCAAGACAGGATACGCCTCGGGCGATCCCAACGTGGAGGGTTTGAGCCCCTCGAGCGGCATCGCCCTGCAGAACCCCGGAAAGGGCGACCACAGGATCTCCGCCTTCCGCTTCGACCCGGACTACAACGTGGACCTCATCATGTTCGAGCAGATCCTCGGGCAGGTTGGCGGCGCGTACTACCTGCGCCCCTCGCTGGGCTACTGGTTCGTGAAGGACACGCTGGTGGGCCAGCTCGACATCATCTACTCGCTGGCTTCCGAGCCCATCAGCACCAACGGCAACAGCCCGCACCTGGGCGTGGAGTTCGACCTGTCCATCCGCTACCAGACGAAGGACCACTTCATCGCCATGCTCCAGTACGCCTACCTGGTGCCTCTCCCGGGGTTCCAGGACATCAAGGGCATCCCCGGGCTGCACCGGGATCTCAGCCATCCGCAGACCCTCCAGGGATACCTCGGCATCACGTTCTGAATGGGCAAGAAGGCCAGGACAGAGTTCGTCTGCAACCAGTGCGGGGCCGTGCAGCCCAGGTGGCTCGGACAGTGCCCCGAGTGCAAGGAGTGGAACACCCTGACCGAGCAGGCTGCGCCCAGATCCGCACCGTCGGCGCGCAAGCCCGCCCGCGGGCCGGGCGCTGTCCGGTCCGACGGCGTGTCCGAGGACGGCGTGGCCCGCGTGAGCACCTGCATCGGAGAGCTCGACCGGGTGCTGGGCGGAGGCTGCGTGCCCGGCAGCGTGATCCTCGTGGGCGGCGAGCCGGGCGTGGGCAAGAGCACTCTCATGCTGCAGGCCGCCGGCGCCATGGCAGGATCCGGCCACACGGTCCTGTACGCCACGGGCGAGGAGAGCCTGGCACAGGTCGCGTCCCGCGCCCGGCGAGTGCAGTGCTCCTGCCCGACGCTCTTGCTTCTCGCGGAGACCGGCCTCGAGGCCATCATGGACGAGGTGCGCAGGTGCGAGCCCGCCGTCATCGTCCTGGACTCCGTGCAGACCGTGCGCAGCGCCGACCTGGAGCCTGCCGCGGGCACCGTGGGCCAGGTACGGGCCGCGGCATCGGAGCTCGCCGATCACGCCCGTCGCTCTGGCGCCTCGGTGTTCCTCGTGGGCCACGTGACCAAGGAAGGCCTGCTGGCCGGACCGAAGCTGCTCGAGCACATGGTGGACGTCGTGCTCTACTTCGAGGGCGAGACCACCAGACACTACCGCATCGTGCGCAACGCCAAGAACCGCTTCGGTGCGACCCACGAGATCGGCGTGTTCGAGATGACGGGCCGCGGCCTCGCCGAGGTGGCCGAGCCCTCGGGCATCTTTCTGGACAAGGACCGGCCTCCCATGCCCGGCGTGGCCATCCATGCCGGCGCCGAGGGTGGGCGTGGACTGGTCATGGAGATCCAGGCGCTCGTCACGTCGGCCGGCTACGGCACACCCCGTCGCTCGCTCACGGGTCTCGACCAGGGCCGCGCCTCCCTCGTGCTCGCGGTGCTCGATCGCAAGGCCGGCGTGCAGGTGCTCGCGCAGGACGTGTTCTTGAACGCCCCCGGAGGCCTGAAGATCACCGAGCCCGCGGCGGATCTGCCCATGGCCGCCGCCATCATCTCCGCCGCCATGGGTATGCCCTGCGAAAGGGACACGGCCTTCTCGGGCGAGCTGGGCCTGACCGGCGAGGTCCGCTGGGTGAGCCGCATGGAGGCCCGCGTTTCCGAGGTCCGCAAGCTGGGCCTTCGCCGTCTGGTCGTTCCCGAGTCCAACCTGGCCGAGGCCACGACCATGGCTTCGGGCGCCCTGGACGTCACGGGCATCGCCGACGTGTCGCGCCTCGTGGAACTGGTCCGTTGCTGACGCGGCTCAGTTCTCGAGCGTGGCGCGCATGAGAGGCGTGTAGGGCGATCCGCCCAGAAGCTCGTAGCCGTTCAGCCGCGTGCTGGTCACTGCCACCGCGTCCTCGTGCCAGAGAGGGAGCACGGGCAGATCGTCGGCCAGGAGCGCCTGCAGCTCGGCGTACACTGCCTTGCGGGCCTGCGCGTCGAGCACCTTCACTCCACTGTCCATGAGGCCGTCCGCCTGCTTGCTCTTGTAGCGCCAGCGGTTGGCGCCGCCCGACCCTCCCGAGCCGGGGATGGACGTGGAGTGGAAGAACCATCGGTACAGGTTGGGCTCGATCACCATGGGGATCTCCATGAACGTGACCTGGTAGGAGCCGGAGTCGAGGTGCGCCCTGAGCGTGGAGAACTCGAAGGGCCTCAGATCCACGTCGATGCCCACGTCGCGCCAGGCCGCGGCCACGACCCTGGCCACGGCCACCCTGAACCTGGCCGAGCTCGTCTTGAACACCAGCGTGAAGCGGGTCTTCGGCCCTTCGCCGTCCGGATCGGGCAGGCCGGCCTCGTCGAGGAGCCGCCGCGCGCGACCCGGATCGTACGGATGGCGGGCGACGTTCCCGCTGTAGGCCCAGTGATGGAAAGGCAGCATCCCCGTCGACACCCGGGCCATGCCGTCGAGCTTGTGCTCGACGATGGCCTCGCGGTCGATGGCGCACAGCAGGGCCTCGCGCACCCGCGGGTCGTCGACGGGATCCGACTCGAGGTTCAGGCCGAGGTAGGTGAAGCTCGATCCGGGTCCCGTCAGCATGCGCGTCCTGCCACCGCCGTCGAAGAGGCCCAGAAGGTGCACGGGGATGTTGTTCTGCGAGAGATCCGCCCCTCCACCGCGCAGCCTGAGCACGCGCGCGTTGTCGTCACGCACGGTCAAGAAGATCACGCGCCTCACGGCCTTGACGCCCGCGGGGGGATCCGGGAAGGCCGCGAGCTCTATCCTCCCTGCCCGGCGCGAAGCGAGCCTGAACGGCCCGCTGCCCACCATGGAGCCGTCCTCGAAGCGGCCGCCCGCAGGTTTAAGCACGTGCGCCGGCAAAATGGGCATGGTCAGATCCGGCAAGAACGACGCGTTGGTCTCGCTCAGGGTGAAGCGGACGGTCCTTGCGTCCAGGGCCTTCACGGACGTCACGTACGAGTAGGTGCTCCTGTAGCGGCTGCCCGTGGCCGGATCCATGACCGAGCGATAGGTGTACACCACGTCCTCGCTGGTCACGAGGTGGCCGTCGTGGAACCGGAGACCCTCTCGCAGCACGACGCGCCAGGACAGCCCTGCTTCGTCCTCCGGCTCGACACTCCTGGCCAGATCCGGCACGATCGACAGGTCCCTCGTGTCCGCCGTGGTCAGGCCCGAGAACACGAGCCTGGAGATCTTGATCTCGTGCGAGGTGGACGCGAATCTCGGGTCGATGGTCCCGATGTCGCCTTCCACGATCACGATGGCAGTTCCCGGGTCTTTCGCGGGGTCGCCTCTGCCGCTACAATGATTCCCCGCGAGAGTGGCGGTGATGACGAGCGCCCATCGCGCGCACCGGACCATGGGCCATGTATAGCAGAAGCGATGCGAGCATTCCGGTTTTGGCGACCGCGCTGTGCGCGGCGCTGTGCTTGCCGGCCTCGGGTCCGGCCGAGGGCGACGACTTCACGTCGCGCTGGGCCTCGCTGGTCGCCCAGATCGAGTCCATCGTGGCCGGCCAGACCATGGGCAACGCGCTCGTGGGCATCGACATCGTGGACGTGGGCACCGGCCGCCGCATCTGGGGACGCAAGCCGGACAGGACGCTCAACCCCGCGTCCAACGTGAAGATCGTCACTTCCTACGCAGCGCTCTTAATCCTCAGGCCCGAGTTCAGGTACCAGACGGCCCTGTTCGGCGACGCGGGCACGGGCAGCGTGCTGAGCAGGCTCGTGCTCAAGGGGTACGGCGATCCCAGCCTGACCACAGACGACCTCGTGGCACTGGTCGACATGCTGAAGGCTCGTGGAATCACAAGAATCGACGGGCCCGTGGTCGTGGACGATACGTTCTTCGACGACGTTCGCCTCCCCTACGCCTTCGACAATTACCCGCCGTCGGACGAGGACTCGCCCTTCAGGGCCCCGGTTGGCGCCGTGTCCCTCAACGGCAACACCATGGCAATCACCGTGGGTCCGGGCCCCTACCCGGGCGCTCCTGCACGGGTGCGCGCGTTCCCGGCCGGGTACCCCGATCTCGTCAACGAGACCATGACAGTGGCCGGAGGCGTGACCAACCTGCGCATCCACCTGCCCCAGGTGCAGGGCAGGCCCAGGGTGCGTGTGTGGGGCGACGTCGCGGCGGGCACGGCGGCCCAGACCTACGACAAGCGCATCGACGATCCGGCCCTGTGCGCGGGCCACGTGCTCAAGGAGGTTCTGGCCCTGTCGGGAATCGAATCGGGGGAGGTGCTCGCCGGCAAGGTGGGCACCTCGGAGAAGATGCTGGCGAGCCACGAGTCCATCCCGCTGTCTGCCCTGCTGCTCGAGGTCGGCAAGAGCTCCGACAACTTCTACGCGGAGCAGATACTGAAGACCATCGGAGCAGAGGCCCGGGGCAAGCCGGGCACGGCGGAAAAGGGAGTGGATGCGGTCATGGAGGTGCTCGCCGCGGCAGGCCTGGACCCAGGAAAGCTCACGTACCGGAACGGCTCGGGCCTGTACGACGCCAACCTCATCGCACCATCCCACCTCACGCGCATCCTGGCCAGCGCCTACAACAAGCCAGAGATGCAGGCGGAGTTCGTGGCGCACCTGGCCACGGGCGGGGCAGACGGCACATTGAGCCGCCGCTACAAGGACCCCCTGGTGCGCCGGCGCATCCGTGCCAAGACCGGCACGCTGGCGGACACGTCGTCATTGTCGGGCTACGTGCTCGCCCCGCCGGGCCGGCCGCCCGTGGCGTTCTCCATCCTCGTCAACGATGCGCCAGGCCGTGTGGCCGTGTTCCGCACCTTCCAGGAGAGCATCGTCACGGCCATCGCCGCCTTTCTCTGGAAGTGAGCCTTGGAAAGGACCACGAGGTCGGGACGCGTCCTACGCCGTATCCCGTGGACGATGCAAAGCGTGATACGAGGCTACTTGTGGGCGCGGTGGGCGGCTTCGAGGGCGGCCTCGGCCCACTCGTGGGCGCGCAGGAGCTCTGTCCACTCGGTGGTGGTGGTGTCGCCGCGGAAGGCCTTGAGCTTCTCGTCGAGATCGTGAAACTCCCTCTGGGCGGCTTCCGTGTCGATGTCGATCCCCCTCTCGCAGCGGTCCGTGAGCAGCACCACGTGATCCGGGCCCACCTCGGCGAAGCCGGGCCCCACGACGAGGCAGATCTCTCTCTGCCCGTCCAGGGCGCTCACGACGCCGGAGCGGCAGGCGGCGAGCATGGGGCGGTGATTGGGGAGCACCCCGAACTCGCCGAGCACGCTGGGGGCGTTCACGGAGTCCACCTCGCCGTCATGGGCCGTCTTCTCGGGCGTGACGATCTCCAGCTTGATGCGATGTGTCTCGGCCATGGTCCTAGTCCGTGCCCTTCATGCTCTCTGCCTTGGCGACGGCCTCCTCGATGCCTCCCACCATGTAGAACGCCTGCTCCGGAAGCTCGTCCATTTCGCCCTTGATGATCTTGTCGAACCCCTCGATGGTGTCCGAAAGCTGCACGTACTTGCCCGGCGTGCCGGTGAAGGTCTCGGCCACGAAGAAGGGCTGGCTGAGGAAGCGCTGGATCTTGCGCGCGCGCGCCACCAGCGTCTTGTCCTCCTCGCTCAGCTCCTCCATCCCGAGGATGGCGATGATGTCCTTGAGGTCCTTGTACCGCTGGAGGATCTTCTGGGTCTCGCGAGCGACCCTGTAGTGCTCGTCGCCCACCACGCGCGGATCGAGCAGCGTGGAGTTCGAATCCAGGGGGTCCACCGCTGGGTAGATGCCAAGCTCCACGATCTGGCGCGAGAGCACCGTGGTGGCATCCAGGTGGGCGAACGCCGTGGCCGGTGCGGGGTCGGTCAGGTCGTCGGCAGGCACGTAGATGGCCTGCACCGAGGTGATGGACCCCTTGGTCGTGGAGGTGATGCGCTCCTGGAGCTCGCCCATCTCCGTGGCCAGGTTGGGCTGGTAGCCCACGGCGGATGGCATGCGCCCGAGAAGGGCGGACACCTCGGAGCCGGCCTGGGTGAAACGGAATATGTTGTCGATGAACAGGAGCACGTCCTGACCTTCCTCGTCCCTGAAGTACTCGGCCTGCACCAGGGCAGACAGGGCCACGCGCAGGCGAGCTCCGGGGGGCTCGTTCATCTGGCCGTAGATCAGTGCGGCGTGATCGAGGACCGATGAGCCGTCCTGGAGCTTCGACTCCATCATCTCGTTGTACAGGTCGCGGCCCTCGCGCGTCCTCTCGCCCACGCCGGCGAACACGGACACGCCTCCGTGCTGCTTCGCCACGTTGTTGATGAGCTCCATGATGAGCACGGTCTTGCCCACGCCGGCGCCGCCGAACAGGCCGATCTTGCCTCCCCGGCGGTACGGGGCGAGCAGGTCGACGACCTTGATGCCCGTGGCGAAGACCTCGACCTTCACGTCCTGGTCCACGAATTCCGGCGGGTGGCGGTGGATGGGAAGGTAGTGCTCCCACTTGGGCTCCGGCTTCTCGTCCACGGCCATTCCGATCACGTTGAGGATGCGGCCGAGGACCTGCTTGCCCACGGGCATCATGATGGGCTTGCCCGTGTTCAAAACGTCCATGTTGCGTACGAGGCCGTCCGACGAGTCCATGGCGATGGAGCGGACCGTCCTCTCGCCGATGTGCTGCGCCACCTCCAGGACCAGATTCCAGTTCTGGTCGCTGATGGCCGGGTTGGACACCTTGAGGGCGGTGAAGATCTCGGGGAGGTCTCCCGTCTCGAAGTACACGTCCACCACGGGCCCGATGACCTGCGTGATTTTTCCGACTGCCTGATCCGTCATCGTAACCTTCTCCTATGCGCTCTTGAGGGCCTCGGCGCCGCCCACGATGTCCATCAGTTCCTTCGTGATGGCCGCCTGGCGTGCCTTGTTGTACTGAAGCGTCAGGGTCCTGATCATGTCCTTGGCGTTGTTCGTCGCGTTCTCCATGGCCGTCATCCTCGCACCGAACTCGGAGGCCACGGATTCGAGCAGTGCCCGGTAGACCTCGATCTCGACGTACATGGGCAGAAGCCTGCCCAGAAGCTCCTTCTTGCCGGGTTCGAAGATGAGATCCGCTCCCTCCCACTCGTCCGGGATGTCCGCCGGCACGATGGGCAGCAGCGGCTCGATGACGACCTCCTGGCGCATGGCGGACTTGAACTCGTTGTAGCAGAGATAGGCCGCGTCGAGCTCGCCCTTCTCGTAGTCCGTGATGATGCTGCGCGCTATCTCGCCGGCCTTCTCGAAGCTGATGTTCTCGAAGACGCCCAGAAACTCCCTGGTGATGGTGTAGTTCCTGTGCTTGAAGTACTGCCTTCCCTTCTTGCCCACCACGTTCAGCAGCACATGGCCGCCCGAGGCCGTGTGCTCCTTGAAGAAGCTCTCGGCCTTGCGGTTGATGTTCGTGTTGAAGGCGCCGCACAGGCCCTTGTCGCTCGTCATGACCAGGATGAAGATGTTCTCGGGCTCGCGCCGCACCAGGAGCGGATGGTCCAGCTCCTCCACGTGCGCTGCCACATGGTGGAGCACCTGTCCCGTCTTGATGGCATAGGGGCGCAGCTTGATGATGCTCTCCTGCGCGCGCCTGAGCTTGGCGGCCGCCACCATCTTCATGGCCCTGGTGATCTTCTGGGTGTCCTTGACGGACGAGATCCGCTTGCGGATGTCTCTGAAGCTCGCCACGCTAAACCTCGAACGTCTCGTTGAACGCCGTCAGCACCTTGTCCAGCTTCTTCTTCAGATCGTCGTCGAGGCTCTTCTTCGTCTTGATGTCCTCGAGCAGGTCCGGATGATTTTCCTTGACGAAGGCGAACAGGTCCTTCTCGTAGCGCTTCAGCTTGCCGACCGGGAACTTGTCGCAGTAGCCCTGGGTCCCGGCGAAGATGATGAGCACCTGGAGCTCGACGGACAAGGGCTCGTATTGATCCTGCTTGAGGATCTCCACCATGCGAGCGCCCCGCTCGAGCTGGCGCAGGGTGGCCTTGTCCAGGTCGGATCCGAACTGGGCGAAGGCCGCCATCTCGCGGTACTGGGCCAGATCCAGCCTCAGGCGGCCGGCTATCTGCTTCATGGCCTTGATCTGAGCGGCGCCTCCGACGCGGGACACGGAGATGCCCACGTCCACGGCCGGGCGCTGGCCGGCGAAGAACATGTCGCCGATGAGGAAGAGCTGGCCGTCCGTGATGGAGATGACGTTGGTCGGGATGTAGGCCGACACGTCACCGGCCTGCGTCTCGATGATGGGCAAGGCCGTGAGGCTTCCACCGCCCTCCTTGTCGCTCATCTTGGCGGCACGCTCGAGCAGCCTCGAGTGGACGTTGAACACGTCGCCGGGGAAAGCCTCTCGGCCCGGAGGGCGCCTGAGGAGCAGCGACATCTGCCGGTAGGCCACGGCGTGCTTGGACAGGTCGTCGTAGACGATGAGCGCGTGCATGCCGTTGTTGCGGAAGTACTCGCCCATCGTCACGCCCGCGTACGGGGCGATGAACTGCAGCGGGGCTGCCTCGGAGGCCGACGCGGCGACCACCGTCGTGTACTCCATGGCGCCGTACTTGGCCAGCCTGTCCACCACCGTGGCCACCGTGGACTGCTTCTGGCCGATGGCCACGTAGATGCAGTACACGTCGGTCTCGCGCTGGTTGATGATCGCGTCCACGGCAAGAGCCGTCTTGCCGATCTGGCGGTCTCCCAGGATGAGCTCGCGCTGACCGCGCCCGATGGGGATCATGGCGTCGATGGCCCTGATCCCCGTCTGCAGCGGCTCGTTCACCGGCTTGCGCTTGATGATGCCCGGGGCCTTGATCTCCACCCGCCTCCTGGTCTTGGACTCGATGGGGCCCTTGCCGTCGATGGGCATGCCCACGGCGTTGACCACGCGGCCGCAGAGCTCCTTGCCCACGGGCACGTCGGCGATGCGGCCCGTCCGCTTGACGAGGTCGCCCTCCTTGAGCTCGCTGTCGTCTCCGAAGATGGCGATGCCGACGTTGTCCTCCTCCAGGTTCAAGATGAGGCCGGTCATCCCGCCGGAGAACTCCACCAGCTCGCCGGCCTGGGCGTTGTCCAGGCCGTAGACGCGCGCGATGCCGTCACCCACGGTGAGGATGGTGCCTGTCTCGGCCACCTCCACCTTGCGATCGATGCCCTCGATCTGGGTCTTGATGATGCGACTGATCTCTTCCGCCTTGATGCGCATTCCTCTAACCCTTCCGCTCTACGATTCGTTGATGAGACTGCTGCGGGCCTCCTCGAGGAAGCTCCTGATGCTGCCGTCGTATACGAGATGACCCACCCGGGTGATGACACCGCCGATGATGGCGGGATCCACTGATTGCTTGAGGGTGACCTGCTTGCCGGTGAGCTTCTCGAGATTCTGCTTGAGCTGGGCCGTCTCGGCCATGCCGAGCGGGGATGGGCTCGTGACCTCCGCGTCCACCCGTCCGAGCTTGTCGTCCACCATGCGCTTGTAGCTGCGGTGGATGTCCTCGACGCCATCGATCCGTCCCTTGCGATCCAGGTGCTCGATGAACTTGCGGGTCAGATCCGAGGCCATGATCCTGCGCAGGATCTGATCGAGGACCTTCGCCCGAAGATCGGAAGGGAACCTCCTCCCTGCGAAAACCTGCTTGAGATCTGCGCTCTCGTGCCACACCTGGGCGAACACCTCGAGCTCCCCGAGGACCTTGTCCTCGATCCTCTTCTCCGAGGCGAGCTCGATGAGCGCGCGCGCGTATCTTCTTGCGAGTGCTCCCGGAATCATGCCTTCACCTGTCCGCCCAGCTGGCCGAGGTAATGGTCCACGAGCTTGCGCTGCTCGCCGGGACCTATCTTCTTCGTGAGGACCTCTCGTGCCACATCGACGGCCGCGATGGCAGCCTCGCGGCGCAGGCGCGATGACGCCTCGGCCTGCTCCTGATCCACGAGCCTGCGGGCCTCGGCGCGCATCTTCTCCGCGCGAGACCCCGCGTCCGCCAGCACCCTGTCCTTGTCCCTGACCGCCGCCTTGAGCAGCTCGTCGCGGATCTGCTGCTCCTCCTGCTTCATCATCGAGAGCCTCTCCGCGTAATGCTTGTGGCTCTCTTCCGCCTCCTTCTTCACGCGGGAGGCCTCGTCGATGTTCTCCATGAGCCGGTCGCGACGATCCTTGAGGAAGCGCGCCACGCTCTTGCGCGCTGCGAAGTAGAGCAGCAGCACGAGAACGAGGAAGTTGAACACCATGGCGACGAAGGGGGCGCCCTCCTTTTTGGTGTATCCCTCGGACCAGTACCAGCGCACCCAGTTGATCTGGGAGATGTCGTGCCCGCCGTGGCCGTGCTCGTCTCCTGTGGCCTCACCGTGGGCCCCTTCCCCCAAGGCAGTCTCGTGCTCGTGGATGGCCTGGGCGAGGTGCTCCGCAACGGCCTGCTTCTGGGCCTTCTCGTGATCGTGGGCCCGTGCCGCCGTCGAGACGAGGGTCAGCGCGAGGGGAATCGCCAGCAAGGTCCTCATGGCTTCCCTCCCGCTGCGATCTGGCCGAGGACGCGATCGGCCAGTGCTTCGCCCAGCTTGCGCGACTCCGCCACGAGGCTCGACCTGGCCTCGGCGATCTGAGAGGCGAGAGCGTCGCGGGCCTCGTCGAGTGTCTTCTGGGCATCCGTCTTGCCCCTGTCGAGGATCTCGCCCTCGGCCTTGCGGGCGGCGGTGCGCATGGCTTCCCGCTCGTCGCCGGCCCGCCTCTTGATCTCGGCGATACGGGCGTCGTACTCCTCCTTCTTGACGTTGGCCTCCTTGCGGAGCTTCTTCGAGTCCTCCATGGCGCCCTCGACGGCCTTGCGGCGCGCGTCGATGACGGCGAACATGGGGTTGAAGATGAGCGTCGTGAGGACGATCATCACGACGAAGAAAATGCCCACGAGGATGAGGAAAGTGACGTCGAGGTCGATGATCGATCCGCCCGACGCCATCACGATATCCAGGTGCATCATCTTGTGTATCTCTCCCTAGCCTTCCGTGGTGGAGCCCTCGGGCCCTTCCGGGGCCTCCGGGTCCATCCTGCACTGTCCCTCGAAGATCACGCCCTTGTCGATGAACAACGAGGGCGAGACGATGTTTCCGTGAACCTGTCCGGGGAAGTGGATCTCGACGAGCTCGGCCGCCTGGATGTCCCCGTACACCACGCCGCCCTGGACGATGAGAGTGCCCACGTTGATCTGGGCCCGTACCTCGGCCCCCTCTCCCACGATGAGCACGTCGTCACTCATGACCTCTCCGGTAAACATCCCGTCGATGCGAACCGACCCCTGGAAGGTGAGCTTGCCGTCGAACCGGGTCCCGTTGCCCAGCAACGCGGTGATCTCGTCGAAGTCCCTTGTCATGCTCCCCTGGACGCCATCCCCCGGGCGGCCACAGCTACTTCTTCTTCTTCTTCACGCCCGTCTTCGCCTTCGCCTGAGAGGCGGGTGCCCGCGCACCCGCCGACTTGACTTCCTCGTCGAAATCCGGCTCCACCGAGGGCAGGGACGTCGCTATGTATTCCGCCAGCTGGCCCGCGATGTAAGAGATGACGTTCACCTCGCCCTGGGCGAAGCTGTCCCCACCCCTGCGATTCAGGATCTCCACGGCGCCGTAGCTCCGGCCCTCGTACTGGACCGGAGCGCACACCACCGACTTGGTGATGAACCCCGAGTTCTGGTCGAACTCGTTGCAGAAGCGAGGGTCCTTGCGCACGTCGCTGATCGCGATGGCTGCCCCGCGGCGCGCCGCGAAGCCCACGATGCCCTTGGTCATGTGCAGGCGCTGGCCCTTGAGCTTGCCAGCGGTGGGGCCACGCACGGCTGCAAAGTACAGCTCGCGCGTGTTGATGTCGGCGAGGAACACGCTGCCCGCCTCCGCCGGGATCTTCTTCATGGCCAGCTCGAGGGCGAAGTCCGCTGCCTCGTCCTGCGACTGCGTGACGTAGAGGTCCTGCATCTCCTCGAACACCTGGGCGAGGATCTCGCCGGTGTCCATTTGCTGGACATCCCGTCCGATTTGCATCTCCTGGCTCGGCGAACGGCGAGGCTCCCTGGGCCGGGGCTGAGGTTGGGCCGCCGCCACGGCGGCGGCCACGGGTGCAGCGGCGGCCACGGGAGTCCCCCCTGGCACCGGGCCCACCGCCGGCTGTGCAGCGGGGGGGGTCGTGACAGGAGTCATACCCTTCTCGGCAGGAACCGTGGATGCGCGGGCCGCACGCTCGCGCACGGCCTTCTCCACCGCAGGCTGCGCCATGGCCATGGGCGGCGCGGCCGCGGCCGCGGGCGGCGGCCCGGCGGCCGGCACGGGGAGGGCCGGCTCGGGCGGGATGTAGGACGTCTCGACCCGGGCGGGCTCCACGTTGGGAAAGCTCACCTGGGGTTCTGCATCCTTCCAGTCCTGCCAGCTCAGGGCCCCGGTGGGCGGTCCCGGGGGCCGGCCCTTGAACTCCACAGGATAGAGCGCGATGTTGATGTAGTGGGCGCCCTGGATGGCAGATATCTGCCTGCGTAGAGTTTCGAAGTAGTATCTGAGCAGCGTATCTATCTGGTCACGGGAAGCACCGCCGGCTGCGAGGAGACGCTCGCGGTAGACCAGGTTGCTGTCCACCTTCGGGTTCTCGTCGCGGGAGAAGAACACGCGGTGATCCAGCAGGGCCGGCGGCGTGGGCGGAGCGCCGACATCCTCGACCATGCTCTGCTGTGCAGCCGCCGGTGCAGGGGCCGGTGTCTCGGCAGGCACCATGGACGCGCGGGACTCCAAAAAGCTCGCACCGGCGGGAGATGGCAAGGGAGCGGCCGTCTTCATGTGATCGAGGTTGCGGAGCTGGAACACCCTCCTTGACCTGAAATCGGTCACGTTGATGCTGCCGTCCTCGCGCACGTCGCACATGAGGTTGGAAGCCATGCCCGCCTGCTCGCCGAGCTGAGCGAGGCCCGTATTCAGGGCCGTGAGCCAGTTCGCTGCATCCACGGTCACTGTGGTCTGCATCGAACCTGCGTCCTTCGGTGGTATGAAGACTTCCCACTTCATTTGCCTGCTCCCTCGGGCATCCGCACGTTCACCTCAGCTGATCCTCGACCCAGTCGAGGATGGCATCGGGCTTCTCGAAGCTCTGACCGGGATACGAGGCGGCCGTGACCGTGATGCCACCCAGCCCGAGCGTGGCCATGGCGAGCACGGAAATCCTCTCCGAGAGCTTCGCCAGGACGCTCTCCTGCGTGTGAGGCAGCAGGATGGCAACGCGGTGGCGGTAGAGGAAGACCATGTCGCTCCGTCTCAATCTCTCCACGAGCAGATCCACCAGGCTTTCCTGCGATTCGTCGCTGGCACCCTCTTGCATCCGGAGGATCAAGATGGCGAAGGGCTCGCTGTAGCGATCGGCGCGTGCGACCTGCTCCCTGACGCGCTTGCGCAGATACCGACCCTCGATGAACTGGACCGGCGAATCGCCTCCCTCGAGCACGAAGGAGAGCACGTCGCTGAGATCCTGCACGCTCCACTCCCGATGCACCATCTTCGAGGCTGCGGCCAGCAGATAGCGGCTGAAGCTGCCGGCCATCTCGCGGTTGCTGGTAACGGCAGTGTAGCTCATGGAAGGGAAATGGAGCGCCTGCTCATCCGCATACGGAGACGGTCGAGCGCCGGTTGTCGTGCTCGCGTCTGTGGCGGATCCCTTGACCATGGAACCTCCGTGTCCTGACGTGCGCCAACCCCCTGATATTATTGGTACGATCAAGCGCACCAGGGGGGTAGATTGCGCGTACATTATATAAAAACGGCTGGCCCGTCAACCTGACTCTGACGATGTCCGTGAGTCGAATCTCCACTCTTTGCAGAGACGCCCCGTATTGCTACACTCGGTCCCCGATCCGGTCGGAAAAGATGGCAGGCGATGCACCAAGGGGGACTCTGGACAGGGCGACATGCCCGAGCTGCGGCGCGACCCAGACCTTCTTGACACCCTCGTGCCGCAGCTGTGTGCACCGTTACACGGCAGCCGAGATCCTGGTCCTCGCCGGTGCGCTGCTCGAAACGGGCATGCCGCGCAGGAGCGTGAGGCGACAGATCGCCGAGGCGGCCAGGGGGTTCACTCCACAGGTCATGGAAACCGCCCCTTTGAGCTTCAGGGACGGTGGCCAGGGACAGAGGCTGGCGATACTCATGGCCGTGCAGGACTTCGGCGACCCTCGCGCGCTTCCGCCGGATCTGCTCTACGAGAAGTTCGACGAGAGCGCGCCCGCGGTGAAGGCGGAGATCATCCTGGATCTCGTGCGCTCCGAGTCGGCCCGGGCGACCGCCGTGCTCGACAAGCTCCGGAGCAAGGTGAACGATCCACGACTCCTCGCCTGCTTCGACGACCCGTTCTTCCGGACGGAGATTCTGCCTTTGCACGAGCCCGTGAACCAGGAAGGGCCAAGCGCCCAGGACCAGTATCCCGAGGTCCAGGTGATGCCCGAGGAGCCGCCCTCACCTCGTCCCATCGAGGTCGTCCAGGTGCTGGATGTGGAGCCGGGACCGGACGATGCGACGCCTGTGGAGCAGGAGCAGGTACCGGAGCAGGAGGTGGACGCACCTCGCATCCTGGAGATCGATGGCGAGAGCGAGCAAGAGGAGCCCATTGAACCGCGCCCGGGCTCCGGTCATACGTTGCCGCCGCCTCTTCCTGCGCAGCCACCCGGGAGCCAGGAATCCTCCAAGCCGGCCCCCGCGAGCGCACCCCTGCAGGACCTGGAGCTCGAGAGCCGGCCACCAGGAGAAAAGCCCGTGCCGGCCCGTGCGCTGGGCCTCTACATCGTGATCCTGGTGCTCGTGCTCGTCCTCGGCGCTCTCGCCGCATGGCAGCTCCACGTGAACACGGATGTCATGTCGTGCATGGGAGGATCGAAGGCGAGCTCCAGGGGCCAGGAGCCGGACGCTGGAGCTGGCGCTGCTTTCCCTGCCCCGCAGGAGCCGGTAGAACCCGATGAACCCGGCGAGGCCACGTCGCTTTCGATGGAGTCCCACATCATCCCCTTCGAGGCCACGGCATCGACGAGCCACAAGAAGTACCCTCCTGCAGCCATCTCGGATGGCAACCCGACCACCGTCTGGCAGGAGGACAAGAAGACCCGTGCCATCGGTCAGTACCTGATGCTCGAGTTCGACGGGCCGGTGACCATCACCCGCGTCGGGATCAACGTGGGGTACGACGACGAGGCAGGCCAGTACGGCGACATGTGGAAGCTCAACAATCGCATCAGGAAGGTGGAGATCGAGTTCTCCGACGGCAAGGTGACCTTCAAGGAGTTCGCAGACGAGCGGGGACTGCAGTACTTCGATCTGTCCCCGCCTCACAACACGGAAACGATGAAGATGACCATAACGGACGTCTATCGAGGTTCGTGGTTCTTCGACAACGCGGTGGCCGAGGTCGAGGTCTGGGGATACGAATCGCACGCCGCCGGGCCTGCGGATTGACACCTCCATCCCGATACTTTATGAATGTTCGATACATGAACCGCTTGGGAGTCCCTGTCGGCTCCATCAAGTGTTTACGAGTCATGTTCACAACACCGGGGGTCCTAAGGAGCGGTCGATGGGTACTCTTTCCGAGGGTGTAGAGCAGGTCGTTGCCAGTTGCCTCAGGGTCAAGAAGGGCGAGCGGGTGACCATCATCACGGACCTTGCCACCCGTGAGATCGCGGACGCCCTCAACGAGCGCATCGTGCGCGAGGGATGCAACCCGACGTTCTTCGTGATGGAGGATTTCCACGCGAGACCTCTCCCGGAGCTACCCGCCCGGATGGCCGAGGCCATCGCGAGCACGGACGTGAGCATCTACGCCGCCCAGACGGCGGACGGGGAGCTGGGCACGTTCCGTCTGCCCATGCTCAAGGCCATCTCAGCCAACAAGACCATCCGTCACGCCCACATGATCCAGATCACGAGGGAGATCATGGAGATGGGCATGTGCGTGGACTACAACCTCGTCCGCGAGGTCACAGCCAAGGTGCGCGACGCCGTGACAGGAGCCCGCGTGATCCGCGTGACGACCCCGCTGGGCACCGATCTCACGGTCCATCTCCCCGAGGGAGCCAGGTGGATCACCTGCGACGGCAACATCCAGCCGGGCACCTGGACGAACCTGCCCGACGGCGAGACATTCACGTGCCCGTCGAGCGTGGACGGCACGGCCGTCATCGACGGCGTGCTCGGCGACGTCCTCCAGAAGTTCGGGTCCCTCAAGGCGAATCCGGTCACGATCACCCTCACGGATGGCCGCGTGCGCGACGCCAGGTGCGACAACAAGGAGGTCCTGGCGCTCTACCGCAAGGTGGTCTTCGAGACAGACGAGAACTCCAACCGGATCGGCGAGTTCGCCTTCGGCACGAACCTGGGCCTGACGCACCTCATCGGCCGCATGCTCCAGGACGAGAAGTTCCCATCCATCCACATGGCCACGGGCGATCCCCTGGAGTCTTTGACCGAAGAGGCGTGGCATTCGAAGACCCACGTGGACGGCGTCATGACAAGCACCACAGCGGTCGTGGATGGCCGGACCATCATGAAGGACGGCAAGTACACCATCCTGTAGTCGACCTTCCCCGCGCATCTTGACAACGGCGGGGGGATCACCTATCAATCGCGGTACCTTGGAACGCAAGAGAGACAGATCGTCCAATTTTCGCCCCATCGAGGTGGACGTCAAGGAAAACCTCGACAAGGCCCTGCGGGCGCTCAAGAACCGCATGAGCCGCGAGGGAATCCTGCAGGAGATCAAGAAGCGCCGCTTCTTCGAGAAGCCATCGGTGAAGCGCAAGCGCAAGGTCAGGGAAGCTCAGAAACGCCTGCGCCGGAGCATGAAGCGCCAGGGTTGATCCCTGTTTCACGGATATCACGCCCGCCTCGTCAGGAGAGACTCCCCTTCCCCTCGTTTGAGGCTTGCACCATCCATCCGGATGGGCTAGACATCTTTCCATCGTACGCGCCATGGCCGTTCAAAGAGGGCATGACGTGCTTCTGAGGTGCACATGATCACGGTTCGTTTCTGGGGGGTCCGAGGCTCGATCCCCGTTCCCGGGCCGACGACGGCCGGGGTCGGGGGCAACACCAGTTGCGTCGAGATCCGGTGTGGCAAGCACCTCGTCATCATGGACGCCGGAACGGGCATCCGCCCCCTGGGAGAGAAGCTCGCCAGTCAGGGTCGGGTCGAGGCCGACATCTTCTTCAGCCACGTGCACTGGGATCACATCCAGGGCTTCCCCTTCTTCATCCCGGCCATGATGGAAGGCAACGTCCTGCGACTCTACGGCGGGCGCAACGTGACGTCCACGCTGGAGGAAACCCTCTACGGCCAGATGAACTTCCCGAACTTCCCGGTGGTCATCGCCGACCTGTACTCGGCCATCTCGTTCCACGACCTCAGGGAGGGGGAGATGGTCACCATCGGCAGCGGCCGGGACCGGGTCCAGGTGACGAACGCCAAGCTCAACCATCCCAACGGCGTCTACAGCTACCGTGTGGAGTACCGCGGCCACAGCGTGGTCTACGCAACGGACACGGAACACTACTCCATCCCGGACTACAAGCTCGTGAGCCTGGCCCGGAACGCAGACCTGCTCATCTACGACTCCATGTTCACGCCGGAGGAATACGCCGGAACGACCGGAGGCCCGCCCAGGATAGGATGGGGCCACAGCACCATGATAGAAGGCGCGAACATCGCCAGGGCGGTGGGCGTCAAGAACCTCGTGCTCTTCCACCACGACCCTCAGCAGGACGACGCGGCCGTGGCAGAAAAGGAGCGTCGCGCGCGCGCGATCTTCAAGCGTACCGTGGCGGCCCGTGAGGGCCTCGAGATCACCATCAAGACCTGAGGGATCGATGTCTTACATCGTCCTCGCACGCAAGTGGAGACCTCGCCGGTTCGAGGATCTCGTGGGTCAGGAGCACGTGAGCCGGACCCTGCGCAATGCCATCACCATGGATCGGATCGCGCACGCCTTCCTGTTCACCGGCGTGCGCGGGGTGGGAAAGACGAGCGCGGCCCGCATCCTTGCCATGGCGCTGAACTGCGAGCGCGGGGACGGGCCCACGCCCGACCCGTGCGGCGAGTGCGCATCATGCGTTCGCATACAGAGCGCCAGCGCCATCGACGTGCAGGAGATCGACGGTGCCTCCAACAACTCCGTCGAGGACGTGAGGAACCTGCGGGAGACGGTGGCCTTCGCCCCGTCCCAGTCGCGAAGGAAGATCTACATCATCGACGAGGTCCACATGCTCTCCGCCAGCGCGTTCAACGCGCTGCTCAAGACCCTCGAGGAGCCTCCCCCCCACGTGCACTTCATCTTCGCGACCACGGAGCCTCACAGGATCCCCGTCACCATCCTGTCCAGGTGCCAGCGCTACGACTTTCGCAGGATCCCTCCCGCGCGCATCAAGGAGCACCTCGAGGCGATCCTCGTGTCCGAGAAAGTCGCCATGCAGCCCGAGGCCGTGGCCATGCTCGCCCGTGAGGCCCAGGGATCCATGCGCGACTCGCTGAGCCTGCTCGACCAGGTGCTCGCGGCCTTCGGCGAGAAGGTGGACCTGGCCGACGTCTCCTGGCTCATCGGTGTGGCGGACCACAGCGTGCACGCCGACCTCACGCGAGCCGTGCTCGGGAGGGATCCCGGCTCCTGCCTGGATATCATCGACCGACTGGACCGCGACGGCTACAACCTGCCGCACTTCACCTCCGGGTACCTCGCGCACCTTCGCGATCTCATCGTGGTCAAGAGCACAGGCCCGGATGCTCCCGGCATCGTCATCTCCGGGTGGGAGAAGGACGCGATCGCGGCACTCGTGAAGGACACGTCCTTGCCGGAGCTTTTCCGCATCTTCAGCCACGTGGCAAGGGCGGCCGACGAGATCGCCCGCTCGACCATCCCGCGTGTGCTCCTGGAGACGACCTTCATCAAGCTCTCCCAGAGCGAGCCACTGACCACCATCGCCCGGCTCCTGCAGGCCGTGGGCGACCTGCGCAGGCAGGGAGGCATGGTTCCGGGAGGCTCCGGCGGCCAGGATCCCGGCTTGCAGGCGCCTCCCCGGAAGCAACGCCCCGGGGGACAGGCTCCCACGGCTCCGAAGACGATGGAAGAGTCCACGCCGGCCGGCGGCGCCATGGACCCGGAACCGGAGCTCGATCAACCGCCCGAGCCTGGCACCGCGCCCGCGCTCTTGCCTGCCGATGCATGGCAGAGGATCGTGGAGTCCGTGGGCGACACGAGCCCATTTTTGCACAGGGTCGTCATGAAGGCCACGCCCTTGAGGATCGAGCCTGGCACGGTGGTGATCGGCTTCGATGGCGAGAGCGAGTTCGACACCTCCTTCGCCTGCGAGAAGGACAACGTCCGCCTGCTGGAGAGGGCCTGTGCGGCCGTCCTGGGGGTGAAGACCGTGGTGACCATCCAGAAGGACGCGGCCCAGGCCAACGAGGCGAAGCGCATCGAGCGCGAACGCAAGAGCGAGCGCGAGCAGGGGCTCAGGAAGAGCGCCCTCGACAACCCCGTGATCCGCGAGGCGCAGAACCTGTTCGGTGCCAGGGTCAAGGACATCAAGATCGACGTGGAGTGAAGCATGACCAAGGGTTCCAAGGGACCTAGCTTCAGGGGCGGCATCAGCGAGATGATGCGCTACGCCAATCGCATCCAGCAGAAGCTCGCCGAGATGAAGGAAGAGATGAAGGTGCAGACCTTCAGTGCCACCTCGGGCGAGGGGATGGTCACCGCCGAGATCACCGGCGACCGCAAGGTCGCCAAGATCACCATCGACCGGGAGAAGACGAACCTCGAGGACCTCGAGGAGCTCTCCGACCTCATCGCCGCGGCCGTGAACAAGGCCATGGACGAGCTGGACGAGAGGATGAAGGAGGAGACGAAGAAGATCACCGGCGGAATGGACCTGCCGGGGCTCTTCTGATCCGCATGCAGGCACGAGAGATACACGATCCCCTGGAGAAGCTCGTCGACCTTTTGCGCCGTCTGCCCGGCATCGGCGAGCGCACGGCCGGGCGCCTGGCGCTCTTTTTCATGCGCTCCCCTTCGGATTACCCGGAGCAGGTGGCCAGGGCGTTGCTCGAGCTTCGCGGAACGCTGCGCGAGTGCCGCCTCTGCGGGAACCTCTCGGATTCCGATCTGTGCCCCGTTTGCTCGGATCCGCGCCGCGACCCGACCCTGTTGTGCATCGTCACATCCGTGCAGGACCTGATGACCATAGAGCGCAGCGGCGCGCACCGCGGCCGCTACTTCGTGCTCTACGGCTACATCGCCCCGCTCGAGGGCAAGGGACCCGAAGACCTCGACGTGAGCCACCTCATCGAGGTGGTCCGCACCGAGGGTGTCAAGGAGGTCATCCTCGCCACGAACCCCACGGTCGAGGGCGAGGCCACTGCAGGCTATCTCGCGGATCGGCTCCGTCCCGAAGGCGTGCAGATATCCCGCATCGCCTCGGGCATCCAGCACGGCGGTGAGATCGAGTACTCCGACCCGGTGAGCGTGGCCCGCGCCATCGAGACCCGCCGGACGTACTGAGACCCACGTGCGCCGGCAGGCCTTCCCTTGCGAGAAACGAAGTGATAGTGCAGGAGTGAAGAGATCCATGAAAGAGAGGATATCCATGAAGCCAGCGCATCTCGGATCGCTCGTGATCTCGAGCCTGATGGCCACGACCATGCTCGGCTGCAACGAGGACGACTTCTGGTGGCAGGCGTTCGATACGAGCATCGATTCGACAGGAGACATACTGGACGACACGATGCCGGTGGACGCCACGGACACGGCCTACGACCCAGGCGTGGACACGGCCTACGACCCAGGCATCGACACGATCCCCGACAGCACGGGGACCTGCACCTACACCGGGTTTTCTCCAGTCGCCCAGGAGGCGCTGGACTACTCGACCAGCGGGTTCGTCTACGGCGGGTACTCGAGCACGACCGAGCCTCTCTACCTCGTGAGCATCGAGTTCTTCACCGGGTACGGCTCTCCGCCTCCATTGACGGGCCCGGGTTCGTACACGCTGGCCACCACCGCGGTGGAGCAGAACTACTCGACCTGCGGAACGTGCGTCCTGGTCCACCAGCAGTGCTCCACCGGCGTGGGCTGTACGCGCAGCTTCTTCGCCACCGGCGGAACGCTCCAGATCTCGTCATGGGGCGACGTGGGAACCCAGTTCACGGGCAGCCTGACCGGCGTCACGCTCGTCGAGGTCACCATTGACAGCTCGACCTTCGTGTCCACGCCCGTCCCTGGGGGACAGACGTGGTGCCTGCCCAGCTACGCCTTCGATGCCACCATCGTCACGGGGGGCTGACCCCATCTTTCGGGCAGCCTCGACACGAGGAAAGCGCCAGGATAGAGTCGTCCCGTGAGTGCGAGGACACGAGCGGTCCGCACGGGCGTGCCTGCAGTGGGAATCGTGGCGCTCGTGTGCGCAGGGTGCCCGTCCGTGGTCGGTCATGGACCGTCGTCCGCGGCCGCTCTGCACGCGGCGGCATCGGGAGCGGGGCAGCCCGCGTTCAGCCGGATGAAGGCCGTTGCCACCGTGGAGCAGGTCACTGCCGGCAAGCGCATCCGCGGGCGCGTGTACATCGTTCTCGAGCGCCCTTCCACCATTCGCTTCGACGCCATGAGCCCCGCGGACACGCCCCTGTCCATCCTCGTGGCCAACGACGAGAGGTTCAGCATGCTCGACGTGAGCGGCAACGTGCATTACACGGGACCATCGAGCCCATGCAACGTGTCGCGGCTCGTGGCCATCCCCATGTCGCCCTCGGCGATCGTGGGGATACTCACTGGCAACCCACCGCTCATCGAAGCCACACAGCACAAGATCGAGACAGCGCCCAAGGGCTACCACCTTCTCGAGCTCTTCTCGGCAGGCGGCGACGTGAAGCAGACGGTGCAGATGGTCACGGGGATGATGGGCACCTCGGCCATCCGCTCCGTGGTGTGGCGGGGCGAGACCGTGATCTCGGACCTGCGCTTCAAGCACAGGGTCCAGGTGGGCAAGGACGGCCCGGCGCTCCCGCGCCGTATCGAGCTCACGATGCCGGGCCGTGGCACCTTTGTGGTCCTGGAGTACACGAGCGTGCAGATCGATCCCGACGTCGACCCGGCCGTGTTCGAGCTCGCTTTTGAGCCCGGTATCCCGGTCGTGTCAGTGGATTGCGATGATCCCCAGTGACAGGCACGTGGCGGTGGCGTTCTTGCCTGCCGTCCTCATCCACCTGGGCCTGCTCGCGGCCCTGGCGGCAGTGTTCACCATCGTGCCGGGCGAGCGCATGGACGTTTTGCCCGTCCTGCTCATGACCCCGAGCGAAATGCGTCAAGAGCCTCTTGCACCCTCAGCGCACGAGGCCAGGCCCGAAGGGCAGCAGCACCGGCCCGCAGCGGTGAAGCCCGTACGCAAGGCCACCCGGCCCGCCTCTTATGTGCAGCCGGACATCGGGGATCCCGGACCCCTGGTCACCATTCCCACCGGGGAAGGGCCTGCAAAGGATCCGGCCCCTGCTCCGGACACCGCAAGCGCGCTCGCGCCGCTGGCGGCGACTGCCTCGATACCCTTGCCGGACGTGGACGACATCGACAAGAAGCTCGCCCAGATCCACGCGGGGATCCAGGCCAGCCTCGTCTACCCTCCCATGGCGAGGATCAAGGGTATCTCGGGGACGGTCAAGGTGCGGTTCGATGTGACCTCCTCGGGCCAGCCCACGGCCATCCAGGTGGTGACGAGCTCGGGCTTTCCCATCCTCGACGAGGCTGCCGTGCAGACAGTGAAGAAGGCGGCCCCCTATCCGCCCATCGAGCCCACGGTCAAGGTCCCTGTCGTTTTCGAGCTGGACTGAGCCTCAGCCACAGAGCTCGACGTAGCGTTCGGCGCAGCGGCGGGCGATCTTCTGCACCCTTCCGATGAAGCGCTGCCTCTCGCTCACGCTCAGCGCTCCGCGGGCGTCCAGCACGTTGAAAGCATGGGAGCACTTCAGGCAGAAGTCGTATGCGGGAAGCACCAGGCCTGCGGGCACGCCATCCGAGCCCTTTCGATCCAATAGCCTCATGGCCTGGGCCTCGAAGTCGTCGAACAGGCGAGCGTGCAGGGCCACGTCCGCCTCCTCGAAGTTGTAGGTGCTCCACTCCCTCTCCTGCAAGTGGTGCACGTCGCGGTAGGGCACGCCCGCGCCGTACTCCAGGTCGTACACGTTGTCCTTCCCCTGCAGGAACATGGCGATGCGCTCCAGCCCGTAGGTCAGCTCCACGCTCACGGGGTTCAGGTCGAACCCGCCAACGCGCTGGAAGTAGGTGAATTGCGTGATCTCGAGGCCATCGAGCCAGACTTCCCATCCCAGACCGGATGCGCCCAGGGTGGGCGACTCCCAGTTGTCCTCCACGAAACGCACGTCGTGGGCCAGGGGATCGATGCCGAGTGTACCCAGCGATTCGAGATACAGCTCCTGCACCTGAAGTGGCGAAGGCTTGAGAACGACCTGGAACTGGTTGAACTGCTGCAAACGGTTGGGGTTATCGCCGTAACGCCCGTCGGTGGGCCTGCGCGACGGCTCCACGTAGGCGACCTTCCACGGCCGGCTGCCAAGCACCCTGAGGTAGGTGTGCGGGTTGAACGTGCCTGCGCCCACCTCGCTGTTGTAGGGCTGACCCACGAGGCACCCCTGCCCGGCCCAGAAGCGCTGAAGCTCGATGATCAGATCCTGAAAGCTCAGACTCATGGCTCCTCGTCGTCCTCGTCGTCGTCCTCGTCGTCCTCGTCGTCCTCGTCGCCCTCGTCGTCCTCGTCGTCCTCGTCGTCCTTGCTGTGATCGTCGTCCTTGCTGTCCTCGTCGTCCTCGCCGTCCTCGCCGTCCCCGTCGTCCTCGCCGTCCCCGTCGTCCTCGCCATCGGGTGCAGCTGGCGCTGGAGCGTTCGAGGAAGCACTCTCATCCTTGCCCTGTCCGGTCCCGGCAGCGTCCTGGCCGATGTAGTCCGACAGCTCGTCCTGAAGCGAGAGCTGCTGCTCGGTGGCCTCTTCCTCGCCGAACAGGTCCGCAGGGATCTCGTCCTCTGCCAGATCGATGGCCTCGGAGAGCACCGGCAGCTCATCGAGCCGACTCAGGCCGAAAAACTCGAGAAAGTGCGACGTCGTTCCGAAGAGGAAGGGCCGGCCCGGCTCCTCTTTCTTGCCGATGATCTTCACGAAGCCTCGATCCATGAGAAACTTCACAACGCCGCCCGAGTCCACGCCCCTGATGCGGTCCACCTGGGCTCGCGTGCAGGGCTGGCGGTAGGCGATGATGGCCAGCGTCTCCATGCCCGCGCGCGACAGCCGGACGGGCTTGTTCTTGAGCATGCGCTTGATGGCATCGGCTGTCGCGGGCGGGGTGCGGAACTGCCAGCCGCCGGCCACTTCCTCGAGACGGATTCCCCGGTCGGAGTACAGCTCGACGAGCCTCTCGAGGCTGTCCTTCACCTCGGCTGACCTGGCCTTCGAGGCACGCGCCAGGGCCCTCACGGGCACTGGCTGGCGGGAAACGAAGATCAGGCTCTCGATGATCCGGTCAAGCTGAACGTCATCCATCTTCGCGCTCTCCGTCGTCCTCGTCGTCGTCCCGGTCGATGGCATTGTCGCCATCGTCGTCGTCCTCGTACTCCTCGTCTTCCTCTCCGTCACCATCGTCCACGAAGGCCCGTTCCCTGGGATCCCGGGGCCTGTCCTCCTGGATCGCGTCACACCCGGGCCCGGGCTCATCGTGTGCCGTCTCGGGTCGATCCAGGTCTTGCCCGTCCAGGGGTGCAGGCTCGACGATGAGCAGCTCTGCATCCAGGCCTTCCTGGACGAGGCGGATCATCCGGAGCCGCGCCATCTCCAGGAGAGCCAGGAAAGTGATGACCACGTCGAACACGACGAAGTCCTTCTGGAGAAGCTGCCGGAAAGTGGCGTTTCGCTTCGTGGCCAGGATGTCGGCGATCTCGTTGATCCTCTGGGCCACCGTGATGCGGTCACAGAGGAGGTCCTTGTCCACGCGACCCCTGGCCTTCGCTTCCTTGATGAGATCCGCCACGCACTCGATGAGCTCGAACAGGCCCACCTCCGCGATCTCCTGCTCCATGGGGTCCGGCTCGAAGCCACCCACGAAGATCTCGTGGCCGAGCACCGAGCGGCCAGCCAGATCGGCGGCGGCCTTTCGATACTTCTTGTACTCCAGCAGGCGGCGGATGAGCTCTGCCCTGGGGTCCTCGATCTCGCCGTCCTCGTCCTCGTCCTCGTCCCCGCCGCCGTCGGGCAGGAGCATCCTGGACTTGATGTACACGAGGGTGGCGGCCATGGAGAGGTACTCCGAGGCCAGGTCCAGCTCCAGCTCCTGCATGGTCTCGAGGTACTCGAGATAGCGTTCCAGCACGAAGGCTACCGGGATGTCCAGGATGTCGAGCTCGTGCTTGCGGATGATGTGCAGCAAGAGGTCGAGCGGCCCCTCGAAGACATCGAGATCGACCCAGTACTCGGGGCCAGATGCAGAAGACGAGCTCATGACAAAGGGATGCCCAGCACGAGGCTCACCAGGAGGATGAAGATCCAGACGGGCGTGAAGATGATCGAGCCCAGAAAGAACACGATCCCCATGAGGATGATGTACGAGAAGGGACGGATGCGATCCTGCAGCGCGTCCATCCTGCGGGGCAGAAGCCGGCTGCCGTCGAGCGGGGGAATGGGCAAGAGGTTGAAGATCATGAGGCCCATGTTCAGGTAGACCATGATGCTGAGGATGTACTGCAGCGCGGCCAGGGCGCCCGGCTCGCCCATGGAGGGGCTCAGCGTCCGGCCCGGCAGCAGGATGCGGAAGAGGACGAGCGAGATCATGGCCAGAAGGAAGTTGGACATCGGCCCGGCCAGAGCCGTGAGCGCCATGCCCGTGCGCATGGAGAGCTTGCGGGAGAACCGCACGGGCTGAATCGGGACCGGCTTGGCCCAGCCGATGAGCGGCAGGCCACCTGCGAACAGGGCCACCAGCGGGATGACGAGCGTGCCGATGGGGTCGATGTGCGCGATGGGGTTCAGGGTCATTCGTCCCTGCATGGAGGCCGTGTCGTCACCGAGCGCATAGGCCGTCCGTGCGTGGGCGTACTCGTGCACCGTCAGAGAGAGGATCATGGGCACCACGTAGGCGATGGCCCGGAAGATGATGTCAGGTCCCATTTCACCCATCTATCTGCGCCCTCTTCGGCACGACGACGACCCCCGCGTCGCTCACCGTGAACCCGCGGGCCCGATCCTCGTCGTGGTCGTATCCTATGCGCACACCTGCCGGGATGACAACATCCTTGTCCACGATCGCCTTCAAGATCTGCGCTCCACGGCCCACGTAGACCCCGTCGAGCAGGATGGACTCGCGGATCGAGGAGTAGGAGTTCACGCGCACGCCAGGGCCCAGGATGCTCGTCTCCACCTGCCCACCCGAGACGATGCACCCCCCGGAGACCATGGACTGCACGGCCCGGCCCACGCGCTCTTTTTTTTCGTCCATGTGCACGAACTTGGCCGGTGGCAGGTGGCGCATCCCCGAGCGGAGAGGCCACCTGTCGTTGTACAGGTTGAACCGCGGGTCGTAGGAGATCAGGTCCATGGAAGCCTCGAAGTACGAGTCGATGCTGCCCACGTCCCGCCAGTAGCCGGCGTGCCGCACGGAGTTGCCCGGGACCCTGTTCGTGTCGAAGTCGTAAGCGAAAAGCCTGTGCTGTACGAGCTGCGGCATGATGTCCTTGCCGAAGTCGTGAGCCGATTCCACCCGGGCATCCTCCCTGAGGCTGCTCGAAAGCAACCCTTTACCGAAGATGTAGTTTCCCATGGACACGAGCGCCATGTCCGGCCGGCCGGGCATGGGCGCGGGATGCTCTGGCTTTTCCACGAACTCCCTGATCCTCATGTCGCGGTCCACGACCACGACCCCGAACCGGCTGGCCTCGTCCAGCCTCATGGGTATCACGGCCACCGTGGCATCCGCCCCCGCATCCACGTGGTAGTCGAGCATCTGGGCCACGTCCATCATGAAGACATGGTCGGCCCCGAAGACGAGCACGTGCTCCGGAGCCTCGTCCTCGATGACGTTCAGGCTCTGGAAGATGGCGTCGGCGCTGCCCAGGTACCACGTGGGCCCCAGCCTCTGCTGGGCCGGCAGGCACTCCACGAAGTAGTCCGTGACGGCGGACATCCTCCATGCACGGGCCACGTACTGCTCGAGCGAGTGGCTCTTGTACTGGGTCAGCACCTTGATCTTCATGAACCCGGAGTTGATCAGGTTGGACAGGACGAGGTCGATGATCCTGTAGCGGCCGCCGAAGGGGACCGCGGGCTTGGCCCTGTCCCTGGTGAGAGGCTGCAGCCTCCTGCCCTCGCCACCGGCCAGGATCATGGTCACCGTCCTGGACGGGTCGACGTGGCAGTGCGACTTGGGCTCGGGGTGCATGATCACATCGGTCGAAAAGGAACTACTTCTGGAACAGGAAGAACCACGCAGCAGCGGCAGCTCCACCGAGAGCCGCGATGAGCCCCAGGGCGATCCAGAGACCAGCCCGGGACTTTCCCTGCCCTTGCTTCTCGAAGTCGGCAGCCTTCTGCTGGGCCGCCATCTGCACCATGGAACGCCTCTCCTGCTCTCCCGGGGTCGCGGGCGTCCCGTTCGGCTCCGTGTCCGCGGGCTGGGCCAGATCGTAGACCTTCGACTCCCGCCAGGTGCCCTCCGGCGTCACGGGAAGGTCGAACTCGCCGGTGTCCGAGAGGATGTCGGCGCCCCACTGGCGTGGATCCTCCATCGATCCGGCGTCATGATCTCCCAGGATCCCGGAAAGCTCCGACGTCAGGATGGGTTTGGCCCCGTCGGCGAAAGGATTCTCGCCGCCCTCCAGCGACGTGATGCGCTCCAGCTCTGCCTCGATGAGCCGGTCGATGATGTCCACCTCGCGGCTCACCTCCATGGGCTCCGCGTTCACGATGGACTGCACGACCCTCGCCACGTCGTAGCTGGTGATGGCCATCTGCTTGGAGAAGAGCATCCGCATGAGATCGTTGCCCATCTCCGCGCCGTCCTGGTAGCGCCTGGCGAGATCGCGCTCCAGGGCCCTCGCCAGGATCACGTCCATCTCCGGCGGCACCTTCTGGTTGTAGGTGCGCGCCGGCGGGATGGGGGCGTCGCGTACGTTCATGACCGTGTCGTAGTCGGTCTCGCCCTTGAACAGCCGCCGGCCCGTCACGAGCTCCCACAGCACGGTGCCCGCGGCGAAGATGTCGGCGCGCTTGTCCACCTCGAGCCCGTTGGCCGCCTCGGGGGAAAGGTACGCGAACTTGCCCTTGATGAGCCCGGGATCGGTGCTCTCCAGCTGGCTGGTGGCCTTGGCCAGCCCGAAGTCCACGATCTTCACCTCGCCCTGCTTGGAGATGAGCACGTTGGGAGGGGACACGTCCCTGTGCACGACGTTCATGGGCTTGCCGTCGGGGCCGGCCAGGTTGTGGGCGTAGCTCAGCCCCTTGCAGACCTCGGTGACGAGGAACGCGGCCATGGCAGGATCCATGGGCTCGTTGATCTTCTCGAAGTACTCCATCATCTTGCGGATGTTCACCCCGTCGATGAACTCCATGGTGATGAAGTAGGTGTTGTCGGACATGCCTATGCTGAAGGTCTGCACCACGTTGGCGTGGCTGAACCTCAGGCTCAGGCGGGCCTCGTCCAAAAACATCTCGATGAACTGGCGGTTCTGCGAGAGGTGGGGGAGGACGCGCTTGATGGCGACCTGCTTCTTGAACCCCTCGATGCTCTCGACCTCGGCCTGGAACACCTCGGCCATACCGCCGGCCTCGAGCTTGCGTATGACCCTGTACTTTGGGGCTTCCGCCATATAGTTCTGTCCCGGGTCCCGGGACCCCCAGGATCCCGAACAGGGGTACTTTACCCCCTTTGGCTCGAGCGGGTCAACTGCCAGCGCTGCTCGATTTGCCCGCGCATTCGCCGGGATAAAGCACTGCCACCCCCTCGATCAGCAGCGGATCGCCCGGTCGAGGAGCGCACAGACGCGCCACACCTTCAGGTGGCCGGCCACGTCCACGACCTCCTCGATGGGGCGCGTGAGCGCTCCCAGGAAGATTCCCCCCCCGCCTTGCTGCTTTCGCTCGAACCTGCGAGTGGTGAACAGGGCCCGGTGTGGGTACAGCCCGAACGGCCCGTGGTAGAAGACGCGGTTCGCGTCGTGCAGCATGACCACGCCTCCGTCGGCCAGCAGGCCAGCGGCCTTCTCGATGCACGCCACGCGGGCCCTGCCGTCCACGACGATCAGATCGAACGGACCGCGGTCCTCGGGAAAATCCACGTACCCGGCCAGCTCGGCTCTGGACCCGTCCTCGTGCGGGTCGGTCCACCGGTCACAGGATGGTGGGACGCAGACCACCTCCACGGCCGGGCTCCGGTTCAGCCCGGTGATGCGCTCTGCCCACTCGCGGTCATGCTCCACCGTGAGCCATCTCGCCCCGGCGCCCAGCAGCGTGGGAAAGTGCAGCGTGGAGTAGCCGGCCCCCCACTCCAGGCACGACGCGGGCGCCAGCGTGCGGATGAGCTCCTCGACCAGGTCTATCTCCCGGTAGCGCATCCACGGCCTGTGCGCCCTGTCCGGGTTCACGCGCAGGATCCTGTCGCGATTCTCCCGGCGCACATGGGAGAGCACGGCCCTGGCAACCGACCTGCGTCTTGCACGGATGTCCGGTCTCGCGTTCATGTCCGTGGCCATCGGTTATGGATCGGGGCGCGCTCTGCGCACGACCTCGGGTCCGGGTGGCTCAGTAGGTGAGGTAGACGATCTGCCTGGGTCCCCATGTGTCGAAGGGCTCCTCCTCCCCCTCCTCCTTGTGCTGCAGCCTGAGCACGATGAGGGCGCCGTCGCGGTCCTCGTGCTCGAGCATGACGCGGGCCGCGTCGTCGTAGTCGAGCTGGCCATCTGGGAGGCTGACCCGGTAGGCATTAAAGCCGTTCACGTCGCGGGCGCCCAGGATCCTGTGGACCTGCTCGAACATCTGCTCGCGCTGCTTGTCCTCCACTGTCCGCATGTGCTCGTAGTGTGCCATGCGATCGGCCACGGACTCGGCCACGGTGCGCGGCTGATTGGGGTTGAGGCGGCTCACCTCGGTGAAGTAGGCGGTCCAGTAGGCCGACACGGCCCCCAGCATGCGCTGGCGGTCGGAGAGCGTGGGCACGCGCAGGTCGTTGTACCTGTACTCCGCGTCGAACATCTGGATCCAGAGTTCCCTGTTCTGCCCCTCCGCCAGGGCATGGACTCCGACGCCCTGGTAAAAGAGCGAGGCCGCGAGCCCCGGCTGGATGGTGTTGACCGTGTTGCAGAACGGGCAGGAGATGTTGGTGGCGGCAGCGAGGATGCCGACGTTGAGCATTCCCCCGCAGTTGGGGCACGCCTGAGGCTGCTCGCCCTCGCGCTGCACAAAAGGATAGAGGGCCCTGGCCCACTCGGCGGTCTTCTTGATGCCCATGAGGGCGGACTGCTTCTCCACGTCGTGACCGAGGTCCACGGCCTGGAAGTGCATTATCCCCCTGATCTGCTGCAGGACAGCCTGCTGCCGCTCGTCATGGAGCTCGAGCTCGTCGATGGCCAGGCTCAGCTCCTCGCTCAGCTTCTCCCTGGCCCTGTCGATCTTCCTGGCGATGGACTTGAACCGCGAGTCCACGGCGGTCAGCGCCCCCGAGATGGGCGTCTGGTCCATCGGGTTGGCGGCGATGATCTCCGAGATGCCCTGATCCGCCTCGGCGAGCACGTCCGTCTGTCTCTGGGACGCCTTCTGCAGATACGCGGTCCAGCGCTGCACGAAGGGTGTGATCACGCCCCTGGTGCGCGGATCGAGCTGAGCCATGAGCTTGTCGTACATGTCCTCTCCTTCTAGAAGGCGGTCCCGCAGTAGTCGCACGTGAACTTGCCATCCGTGAGCCTGGGCCCTCCGCAGTTGCGGCACGTGAGGATCACGCTGATGGTAGCCTGCTGGGCAGGTGTTGCCGTCGGTTGCTTCATGGACGCCTTGGCCATTGCGAACATGGAGCGCTTGGCGAGCACCAGCGCCTTGTAGGCCGCGAGGCTGTCCGGTACGAGGTCCATGAGCCGGGTCCTGAGCCTGTCCCACTGCGCCCGCGGCACAGCGTCGTCCGGCCACTCGATCTGCTCGAGGGCCGCCGTGCCGTTTCTTGCCAGAGCCGAGAGCACGAGCTGCACCTCCATGACCGGGGCGCCCCGCGTCATGGTGGACATGCGCACGGTTTCCGCCCGCTCCTGGTCCGAAATGGGCGCCACGCCGAACGCGTCGAGCACGGCCTTCCACTCCGGCGTCATGCCCGCCGGCTGGTCCACGGCCAGCGCCGTGTTGAGCACCGATCCGTGCGTCCTGGCGAGCCAGGACATGATCGAATCGAGTCTGGCCTGATCCTGGTACATGACCCCTCCTGCAGCCCCGGCGCGCTCAGATGACGTCCAGATCCGCATCCGGATCGCCGGCCGAGTACTTCTGCTTGTACTGCTCGGTCAGGTCCCCCATGCGGCCCATCAGGTCCATATCCGTCATCATCTTCTGGCTCCAGTAGCCGCCGACGTTGACCCACTGCATGGTCGTCAGGCCGAAGACCTGGGTCAGCATGCCGTTGACGTCCCCGCCCTGCTCCGCCCAGGCGCTCATGGCGCCCGAGATCTCGCAGTAGCGCTCGAAGCTGATGGGCTCGCCGCCGGCCCCGCCGTCCGCCCCACCGGGAGTGCCACCCGACTGCGGCCCCCACATGCCCTGGCTGGACTGTGCCTCCATGAACGCGTTGCCGTAGATGGTGGAGATGGCGCCCGTCATGTCGCGCTGCATGCGAGCCATGAACTCGGCGGCCACCCGGTCGTACTTGGCCCGATCCATCTGGTACTCGGCCAGCAGCCGCGCCATGGCGTTCGCGTCGTTGCCCACCATGGCCATGCGCGCCGCCACCGCGGCCCACTGCTCGATGGTGACCCCCTCGAACGGGGCGTTGAGCGTAGGATCTCCCGCCAGGGCCTGCTGCTGTGCGTCCTGGATCTGGCGCATGGAGGCGTTCGTGGCGGCCTGCGCCCACTGCGGATTGGAGTACATGTCGATGTTCACATCGTCCGCGGGGATCTGGCCCTGAGCGCCGAAGTGGTGGCGGAAGAAGGTGCACACCACGTGGGTCCACTCCGGCAGCCCGGAGTAGCCGAACCGGCTCAGGTACTGATCCACGGTGCCGAGCTGCTGCGCCTGCTCGATGGACAGGTAGCGGAACATGAACTCGTCGACGTTCGACCACTCGATCCCGCCCCAGTTGTCCGGCATCCGGTAGTAGAACTGCCAGTCCGTGGGCTCGTAGCGGCTCTGGCTGTCCTCTTCCTCGGGCTCGTTCTGCTCCGGTTGCACCGGCTGCGCCGCGGGCTTGCCCTTGAGCTTGTCGAGAAATCCCATATCCATCTCCCTTGATCGAGGGATCCCGTGGCCCCCCGGGTTGGAAGACCAGGCATCCGTTTCGCTGCTGCTGTAACCCCTGTCGTGGAAAAATGACAGATAGTTTCTTGGATTGCAATACTGTCAGCCGGTCGTCGCCAGGCCCAGTGACTTGACGAGGAAGGTCAGGATGTCGGCGAACTCCTCGATGCTCTTCGTGGTGGGCTTGCCCTTGCCATGGCCGGCCTTGGTCTCCACCCGGATGAGGATGGGATTGTCGCCGGCATCGGCCGCCTGCAACGCGGCCACGAACTTCTTTGCGTGCATCGGCACGACCCGGTCGTCCGTGTCGGCCGTGGTCACCAGCGTGGGCGGGTAGACCGTGCCAGGCACGATGTTGTGCAGAGGCGAGTAGGCGAGGAGGTACTCGAAGGCCTCGGCGCTCTCGTCTGCGTTGCCGTAGTCCGAGACCCAGAAGTGCCCCACCGAGAAGAGGTGGTAGCGCAGCATGTCGATGACCGGAACAGCGCTCACCACGGCCCCGAACAGATCCGGCCGCTCGATCATGCAGGCCGCCGTGAGCAGCCCTCCGTTGCTGCCGCCCATGATGGCCAGCTTCGGAGTGCTCGTCGTGCCGCTCTCGATGAGCCACTCCGCGGCCGCGATGAAGTCGTCGAACACGTTCTGCTTCTTGTCCAGGATCCCGGCCTGGTGCCACTTCTCTCCGTACTCGTTGCCGCCCCTGATGTTGGCCACGGCATAGACGCCTCCGTTCTCGATCCAGTACAGAGGATAGACCCTGAAGCTCGGGGTGAGAGAGATGTTGAACCCCCCGTAGCCGTAGAGCAGTGTGGGGTTGCCGCCATCGAGCTTCATGTCCTTGCCATGCACCAGGAACATGGGGATGGTCGTGCCGTCCGCAGACTCGTAGAACACCTGCTCGGTCACGTAGGCCGAGGCGTCGAAGTCGATCTCGGGGGCGAAGACCACGGACGTCTCGCCGCTGGCCAGATCGTGCCGGTACACGGACGTGGGGTACAAAAACGACGTGAACCCGAAGATGAGTTCCTGGTCGTCCTGCCGGCCAGAGATCCCGGCCACCGACCCGATGGTGGGCAGATCGATGTTCCGGACAGGCCCACCGTCGAGGTCGTACACCTCGAGCAGATCGTGGGCGTCGTGCATCCAGCAGATGACCAGCTTGCCTCCGGCCATGACGGCTTCGTGGATCACGTCGGGGCCCTGGGCCAGGACCTCCCGCCATTGATCTTTTCCAGCATTCGCCAGGTCGATGGCCACGATGCGTCCCCTGGGAGCGTCCAGATCCGTGTGCACGAACAGCGTCGCGCCCACGTTGCCCAGGGGCAGGTACATGGCGTCCTCGTCCTTGCAGAGCTCGACGAAGGGGCCGTCCTTGCCCAGCTCGCGGATGTAGAGCCGGTTCTTCGGATCCGTTCCACGGTACACGAAGAGCACGAGGTAGGCGCCGTCCTCGGTGATCCACGGAGCGAACCCGAGATCGCCGTCCTCGGATCCGTACACGAATTCGTCCTCGGGCTGCTGTGTTCCCAATCTGTGAAGGTATAACTTGTTGAACCTGTTCACGTTCTTCTCGTCGACCGAGCCGGGGTCCGAAAACCTGTTGTAGTAGAATCCCGACCCGTCCGGCAGCCAGGCCACGTCCGTGAACTTGCACCACGACAGCACCTCTGGCAGATCCTCGTTCTCGTCCAGGTCACGGATCCTGAGCTCCTGCCAGTCGCTCCCGCCCGTGGACACGAGGTAGGCCATCTTGCGACCATCGCGGCTCGGCACCACCGAGGTGACCGCCACCGTGCCATCCTCGCTCATGACGTTCGGATCGATGACGACCTCGGGCGAGGACGAGAGCGAGCCCTGGACGTACCACACGGACTGGTTCTGGAGCCCGTCATTGTGCGAGTAGAAGTACCTCTTGCCCTCCTTGAACGGCACGGACCAGCGCTCGAAGTCCCAGAGTGCAGTGAGCCTCTTTTCGATCTCGCCCCGGGTCTCGTCGTGAAGGTACGACTCCGTGAGCTCGTTCTGTGCCTCGACCCAGGCCAGCGTCTCCTCGGAATCTGCGTCCTCGAGCCATCTGTACGGATCGGCCACGAGGGTCCCGAAGTGATCTTCCACGACGTCCGCACGCCGGGCGGCCGGATACTCGAGACCCTTCGGTGCCGCGGCAGCCGCGCATCCCGAGCACGCCAGGAGCGTCATGTATGCGATGATCGTCCTCATCCTTTTCTGATACCACACTCGATCTCTTTCCGTCATCGTGGAAACGGTTGCAGGCGCGAACGCGAGGTCATCGAAGCTCGACGATCTCCGGGTGCAGGATCCGGTCGACGATGACGATGCGGCCCACCGTGGCCGGACGGCCCGAGCGGGGATCCCCGGCGCTGCCCGGGTTCATGTAGAGCACTCCGTCATCCCACTCGACGAGGGCCTTGTGGGTGTGCCCGTGGATCACCGCCGCGAAGCCCGCGGCACGGGGGTCAAGGTCGAGCTTCGCGAGATCGTGCAGAACGAGCAACACGACCCCACCAAGCTCCACGACGGCCTGCGCCGGCAACGCGCGCAATGGCCCCTCACGGTCCATGTTGCCGTGCACGGCGGTCACTTGCGGCGCGATGAGGCGAAGATCACCCATCACCTCCGGGGACACGATGTCGCCCGCGCAGATCACGTGGTCCGCTCCCGCCAGGATCACGCTCACCTGGCGTGGGAGAGGACCGTGCGTGTCCGACACGACGCCCACGACGGTGCGCTTGCCCTCGTACCGGTGTTGCCTTGCCTGCACGGGCTCGCGCCTTCGACTCAGCCGATGTCCAGCTTGCCGAGCTTCTTGTGAAGACCCTCGCGGCTGATCCCCAGGGCACGGGCCGTCTGCGACTTGTTTCCCCCGTTCTCCTCGAGGGTGCGTACGATGATCCAGCGCTCGACCTCGTCCATGCGCTCCTTGAGGGTGCCAGAGCGGGGGGAGGCCTGTTCCACGATCCGCTCGGTGCGCCGGATCTGTGGAGAGAGGAGGTCGGCGGTGGCGATCTGGCCATCGTCCATGGCGATCACCACTCGCTGGATCTCGTTCTCCAGCTCGCGGACGTTGCCCGGCCAGTCGTACGACACGAGGGCATCCATCGTGTCCTGGCTCATGCCTCCCACTCTCTTGCCGAAATCCCGTCCATAGCGGGCCAAGAAGTGGTTGGCCAGATCCACGATGTCTTCCCTGCGCTCGCGCAGCGGCGGCACCGTGATGGGGAAGACATCGAGGCGGTAGAACAGGTCCTCGCGGAAGCGACCCGCCGCGACCTCCGCGTGCAGGTCGCGGTTGGTGGCCGCGATGAGCCTCACGTCGACCTTGTGGGCCGCGTTCGAGCCGAGAGGCCTCACCTCGCCCTCCTGGAGCACGCGCAAGAGCTTGCCCTGGATGGCAAGGGGCATCTCGCCCACCTCGTCGAGAAACAGCGTGCCTCCGTCGGCCACCGTGAACAGGCCCTTCTTGTCGCGATCTGCGCCGGTGAAGGCTCCTCGCTTGTGACCGAACAGCTCCGACTCGAGCAGGCTCTCGGGCATGGCGGCGCAGTTCTGGGCGACGAACAGGTGGTCGGCCCGGCTGCTGCGGTAGTGGATGGCGCTGGCCACGATCTCCTTGCCCGTGCCCGTCTCGCCCAGCACGAGCACGCTCACGGGCGTGTTCTTGACCTTCTCGACATGCGCGAACACCTGCTGCATGGCATGGCTCTTGCCCACCACGACCTGCTGGCGCTCGCGCGCGCGGGTCTTCAGGTAGCGGTTCTCGCCATCGAGCTTTCGCTCCGCCACGAGGAGCTGCTCGAAGAGCTCCGCGTTGCGGATGGCAAGGGAGACCTGCGAGGCCACGACGAGCAGCATGTTGAGATCCTGCAAGCTGAAGATGCCGGGCGAATCGCGGTTGTCCACCTGCACGACGCCCAGGATCTCGTCGCCTTTCCAGAGCGGGGCAGCCATGGTGGACAGGATCCCCGCTCCCATGATGGACGCGGTCTCGCCAACTTCCTCAGGGGCGTTCGCCACCACCACGGCGGCCCTGTCCTCGAGCACCTTGTTCACGATGGTGTTGCTGACGTGGATGCCTCCCTCGGGCACCTCCCCGGTGCGCGTGGCGGACAGAAGAGGCAGAAGCCTCAGGCTCGATGGGTCCATGAAGGCCACGCACAGATGGGTGGCCCTGGGCAGGAGGTTGAAGATGGCGAGCCGGGCCGCATCGAGCACCTGGACGCGATCGAGCTCCCAGGTCAGGCCGCGGATCACGCCGTAGAGCCTGGCGAGCAGGTCAGGATCCCGCTGGAGCTTCTCCTGCACGTTGCCGAGGTCCGTGATGCGGGTCAGGGCCACCACGTGCGCATCGTCCACGGCCTGCTGGATGCAGGCAGGCGCGAGGTCGAAGCCCAGGGCCACGGGGCTCTGGGCCGATCCCACGAGGATGACGTCGCCGGGAGCGAGATCCATGACGGTGGCCTCGCCCTTGCGCAGCACGAAGCGCTTCTCGCCTCTCATCACGGCCGTGCCGTTGGTGCTCCCCAGGTCCTGCACGACCCAGCCTCCGTCCTTCATCTCCAACATGCAGTGGCTGGAAGAAACGTGGGCCTCCTCGATGACCACGTCGCTTGCGGGATCGCGGCCGATGCGGACGCAAGCCCCCTCGATCTCCCACACGCGCCCGCGCTGGGAGCCCTGGATGGCCGAGAGCTTGATCATCTCGCGTGGTCCGTCGCAGCCGGGGAACGCATCAGGAAGGTCACTCGTCTCCGCCGCCGGTGCTCCCGCCGACCACGGCGGTCATCTCGCTGACCTTGCCACCCTTGCGCGACAGGAGCTTGGCCCAGAGGCACTCGGCGCTGTTGGCGATGACCGCGTACTGGGGCTTCTTGCGGAAGTAGGGCACGACCTTGGCGAGCCGCTCGCAGGTCTTGCCCTGACAGCCTTCAGGCTGGAGCTTGTCGAGGGCGATGATGACGGCCTTGAGCACGTCGGGGTTGCGCGTACCGAGGAGCTTTCCGGTGCTCTCGTCCTTGCCCTGGTTGAGCAGCGCGGAGATGGCGTCTATGGACTGTGCGTCGTTGGGTTCCGATACCTCGGCCAGCCACAGTATTGCGAGCTGCTTCACGCGCCACTTCTCCTCGTCAACGGAGAGCTTGCCCATCCAGCACGCCTTGTCCTTGCCGCACTCCTTCTTGGCCTCGAAGCGCTCCATGAAGCCCTCGAGCTGCGCCTTGACCTCCTCGTTGGTCTCCTTGGCGGTCAGCTCCTTGAACTTGGCCTCGTGATCCTGGGTGGCGATGACCGAGAGCAAGAGGCCGGCGCTCACGCGGAACGGTGCGTTGGAGTCACCCGTCATGTCCTCCATGACCCTGAAGAACAGATCCGTGAGCCGCTCGTCGAAGGTCATCGGCATCTTGAGGCTCTGCGTCCCGATGACACCCGACATGAAGCTCGCGAAGACCTTGTAGGCGTAGGAGTCCTGCTCCCATCCCTTGCTGGCCGTGAGCTCGAGCATGTAGTCGATGACGCCCGGATAGCCGAGCATGGCCAGCGTCTCGGAGCCCATGCCCTGCAGGACGCCCTCCTTGTCGGCCTCCTTGTCCTTCACGCGTGCGAGCATGAACTCGTAGATCGCGGTGTCCTTTTTGGGATCGATGGAAAGCTCGTAGAACATGAGCCCTATCTTGTTCTCCTTGATGCCATGGAAGAAGCTGAAGCGCTTGGCGTCTTCCTCGAGCTCCTTGAACTTGCCCTGGTAGGCCTCGAACAGCTTTTCGATGACCGCCTGACGGTTCTCGACGCTGATCTTGAGCAGGGCCACGCGGCACTGCTGGTACACGGTCGCACCACGCCCCTGGAAAAACAGGCCGCGGATCAGCACCGGGATGGAGCTGGGGTCGGCCACGTCGCCCAGCGCCGAGGCGGCGACCTTGTTGATGAAGAAGTCCTGCTGGTCCGCGGTGGTCTCGAGGGCCTCGTTGAGGGCCGCCACGGCCGAGGCCCTGTGGGAGGAGTCGGGGTGCTTGACCAGGATGTCGCGCAGGGCCTGGACCGCGCTGCGGCTCATCCAGTCGTCCTCTGGCCTGTTGCGCCCGTCCATGCCGCGATCGGCCTTGATGGCGTCCATCATGTTGATGATCTTGGGGATGGAGCTCTCCGACCCCAGCACGCCCAGGGCTTCGGCGGCCTTGCTGGCGTCCGTCTCGTTGATGCCCTTCTGGTAGGAGAGCTGCTCCTCGAACACCGGGATGGCCCTCGGGTCCCCTATCTGCGCGAGCAGCGTGGAGATGGCCGAGCGGCTCTGGTTGTCGGTCTTGTACTTGTTGAACGTCTCGACGAGGGGAGGCACCATCAGGTCGACGGCCCGCTTCACCTGCGGATCGTCGGCCTTTCCGCCGGCCGCGTTGATCCTGTCCATGTAGATCGTGCCCATCTGCTTGATGGCTTCCTCGCGGAAGGCCGGCTTCTTGATCTTCTTCGCCCAGTACTCCGGGGTATCGGCTCCCTTGCAACCGGGCACTGCCAGGGGAAGGACCAAGAGGATGCCCAGCAGGGCCACCAGCCTTCGAAACCTGATACCGCGTGAGGTCATGTTCCTCATCGTCGCCTCCTCATCCCGGTCGGGTGTAGGTGACCTAACTCGTTGAAAATGTGGCAACACTATAGAAAACGCATCGATCATGTGTCAAGGCTAAAGACTGTGGGCAGACGCGAGCGGACTTGACGCGAAAATGCCCCGGATGAATAAGATGTGACCCCACGACGGGGGGATCGATACCATGTCCCGGGATTCGAGCAGCAGCACGGACCGCATCGCCTGGAAGGATTTCCTGCGACTGTGGCCGCACCTGGGCAGGCACGCGGGCTTTCTGACCCTGTCCGGGGTCTCGATGATCGCGTTCGCCCTGACCACGGCGGCCTATGCCTGGCTCATCGGCCCGGTGCTGCGGTTCATCTTCCTGCCCCCGGACGAGGCCCCCCCCGTCCACGTTCCACCCCAGGTGTGGGAATGGCTGGTGCAGCACCGCGACTCTTACCCCCTGGTGCTCGCGGTCATGGTGCTGGGCCTTGCCGCGGTGCGAGGGCTGGCACAGTTTCTCAAGGGATGGTCCATGGGCATCGTGGGCCAGAAGGTGCAGCTCGACATCCGGGAGGCCATCCACGATCGACTGCTGGCCATGAGCCCCTACCGGCTGGTGCGCATGCCCAAGGGCGATCTTTCCAGCCGCTTCGTCTCGGACGTGGTCATGCTGGAGTTCGCCATCACCAACGGCCTGTCCGCCGTCATCGGCGACACCATCCAGATCGTGGCGCTTCTGGGCCTGGCACTGTGGCTGGATCCGGTCATGGGCGCCATCTCCCTGGCCATCCTGCCCTTCTCCGGCTTGCTCATCGTCTGGCTGGGCCGCCACGTCCGCCAGTCCCACGTCGACGCCATGCGGTCCTTGGGCAAGATATCCAGCTCGCTGGTCCAGACCGCCCGGGGGCTCGCCGTGATCCAGGCCTACTGCGCCCAGGGCGCCATGGCCATGAGGTTCGGCGTCCTGAACAGGGGATACTACGACGTCGTCATGCGCTCCGTGGTCCTGGGCTCCCTGTCGTCCCCGCTCATGGAGCTCATCGCGGCCGCGGCCCTCGCAGGCACCCTCTGGTACGCACGCCTGCGCATCGGCTCGGGCTCCCTGGACGCCGAGCAGTTCGTGTCGTTCTTCGCGGCCGTGTTCCTCATGTACCGGCCCATCAAGAGCCTCGGGGGCCTGAACAACCTCATGAACCGCGGTCTGGCCGCGGCCAGGCGCATCTTCGGCCTCCTGGACACGCCTCCCGATCACGTGCCCGAGGGCGAGCTGGTCGCAGGCCCCCCGAGACTGGCCATCAGCCTGCGCAACGTGACCTTCTCCTTCGAGGGGCACAGAGTGCTCGACGGCGTCGACCTCGAGATCCCCGCCGGCCGGACCACGGCCCTGGTGGGTGCCTCTGGCGCGGGCAAGACAACCGTCGCGGCGCTCGTCACCCGCCTCCTGCACCCTGCATCAGGGACCGTGCTGTGGGACGACACGCCCGTGGAGCGGTTCACAGCGGACTCCATCCGCCGCCAGGTGGCGCTGGTGACGCAGGACCCGTTCCTCATGCACGACACCGTGCGCACGAACGTGACTTTGGGAACGACGGACGGCGCAGACGAGGAAGTGAGACCCGCATTGAAGCTGGCTGACGCGGAAGGTTTCGTGGAGCGCCTGCCGGGCGGGCTCGACGAGGTCGTTGCCGACGAGGGTTCCTCGCTCTCGGGCGGCGAGCGTCAGCGCATCTGCCTTGCCAGGGCCGCCCTGCGCGACGCGCCCGTGATCGTGCTGGACGAGGCGACGAGCTCGCTCGACGCCTCGTCCGAGGAGGCCATCCGCAAGGGCCTCGACCAGCTGGCCTCGGGACGTACGGTGCTCGTCATAGGCCACCGTCTTTCGAGCGTACGCGACGCGGACGCCATCGCAGTGCTCGAGAACGGCCGCATCGTCGAGCACGGCACCTACGCCGAGCTCGCACGGCCGGGCACGGCATTTTACGCCCTGTTCGCGTCGCAGCTCTGAGCCCGGGGAGCACCGGGGCCACGCCCGGGACGTCAGCCTCGGTCCACCTCGATGGGGGCGACATGCCAGATGTCGCGATTGTACTCGAGGATGGTGCGATCGGACGAGAATCTCCCGCTTCTGGCCACGTTGATTGCGGCCATGCGCGTCCATCGCTCCGTGTCCATGTAGGCGCGCCCCAGCTCGGCCTGGGCGCGCCTGTAGTCGGCAAAGTCCGCCAGCACGAGGTAGGGGTCCGAGTACAGCCAGGATTCCACCAGATCCGAGAACAGGCCATGCTCGTGCGGGCAGAAGTGCCCCCCGTACACGAGGTCGAGCGTCTCTTTGAGCAGAGGATCGGTTTCGTAGTGATCCCGTCCTCGGTACCGCGGTTGCAGCTCGGCCACCTGGTGTGCGGTCAGCCCGAACAGGAACATGTTGTCGTCGCCCACGGCCTCGTGGATCTCCACGTTGGCGCCGTCCAGGGTGCCTATGGTGACGGCGCCGTTCATCATGAACTTCATGTTGCCGGTCCCCGATGCCTCGTACCCTGCCGTGGAAATCTGCTCCGAGACGTCGGAAGCGCAGACGAGCTTCTCGGCCAGAGACACGCGGTAGTTGGGCAGGTACACGACGCGCAGCATGTCTCTCGTCCTGCGATCGGCATTGACCACGTCGGCCACGTGGCAGATGAGCGAGATGATCTTCTTGGCCGCCGCGTACCCGGGCGCCGCCTTGCCGCCGAACAGGAAGGTGCGCGGCGGATCCCCGGCGTGCTGGCCTTCATGCAAAGTCACCCAGGTCGCGATCACGTTGAGGATGTTCAGGGTCTGGCGCTTGTATTCGTGGATCCTCTTGACCTGCACGTCGAAGATGGAGTCCGGATCCACGTACACGCCCGCCGCCTCCCGGCACAGCTTCACGACCTGATCCTTGTTTCTCCGCCTGGCCTCCCTGAACGCTGCCAGAAATGACGGATCGCCGACGTGCGACTCGAGGCCTTCGAGCTCGGCAAGCTTCCTTGGCCAGGTTGTGCCTATGCGCTCGTCGATGAGCCTCGCCAGCGACCGGTTGGCTGCGAACAGCCAGCGCCGCGGCGTCACGCCGTTGGTCTTGTTGTTGAACCGGCCCGGAAAGAACTCGTCGAACATGACGAGCTCTTTTTTCGCGAGCAGCTCCGTGTGCAGGGAGGACACGCCGTTGACCGAGTGGGACCCCACGATGGCCAGATGGGCCATGCGCACCTTCTTGCTGTCTCCCTCCTCGATGATGGACATGTCCCGCAACCGGTCCGTGTCTCCCGGGTGGCGTCGAGCCACCTCGTCGAGGAACCTGCGGTTCACCTCGTAGATGATCTCCATGTGGCGCGGGAGGAGCCTCCCCAGCCGCGACACCCGCCACCTTTCCATGGCCTCCGAGAGCAGCGTGTGGTTGGTGTAGGCGCAGGTGCGCACCGTGAGATCCCAGGCCTTTTCCCAGTCGACGCCGTGCTCGTCCACGAGCAGCCTCATGAGCTCCGCCACGGCCAGAGACGGGTGCGTGTCGTTGAGCTGGATGGCCGCCCTATCGGGCAGCGCGTCGAAGCTCGTGTGCTGCTCGAGGTATCGCGACAGGATGTCCTGGATCGAGCAGCTCACGAAGAAGTACTGCTGCATGAGCCTGAGGTCCTTGCCCATGGCCGTGCTGTCCTCCGGATAGAGGACCTTGGAGATGTTCTCGGAGAGGTTCTTCTCCTCCACGGCCTTGAGGTAGTCGCCGTGGTTGAAGTAATCCAGGTCGAATTCCTTGGTGGAACGTGCGGACCAGAGCCTCAGCGTGTTCACGGTCAGGTTGTCGTACCCGTCGATGGGGGTGTCGTAGGCCATGCCGATGACGTCGCGGGTGTCCACCCAGCACACGTCGAGCCGGCCATCCGGGCCGGGCCGGTGCTCGGTGCGTCCGAAGAAGCGCACCCTGTAGGCCTTCTCCGTTCGTGGGATCTCCCAGGGGTTGCCACGCGAGAGCCAGGCGTCGGGCTTCTCGACCTGCCTCATGTTCTCGATGCCCTGCTCGAAGATGCCGTACTCGTAGCGGATGCCATAGCCCATGGCGGGCAGCGCCAGGGTGGCCATGGACTCGACGAAGCAGGCCGCGAGCCGCCCGAGCCCGCCGTTGCCGAGCCCCGCGTCGGGCTCCTCCTCTGCCACATCGGCGAGCTCCACCCCCAGCTTGCGGCACAGCCCGAGGGCGGGCTCGTAGACGTCCAGGTTGATGAGGTTGTTGATGAGGGCGCGTCCCATGAGGTACTCGGCCGAGAGGTAGTAGATCCGTTTCACGTCGTGCTCGTGGTACAGCTGCTGCGTGCGGATCCACCCTTCGATGAGCCTGTCGCGGGCACTGAGCGCCAGCGAGAAGTACAGATCGTGAAGCGTCGCGAATTGCGGGTGCTTGGACATCGAGTATTGCAGGTGGTCCTTGAAGCTCAGCTCCATGGCCCTCTCGTCGATGCCCTTGTGGAAGGTCACCCATCCCTCGAACAGCTCGCTATCCTTGATGTCAGCCATCATGTTCACCCTCTTTTCGTCGAAGGGTATCATAAACGTCAGCGGCCGTCCTCGGGCGAGCACGCCGTCGCGCCTCGTGGAAGGCCTCGCGCAAGGCCGGGCTCGAGGATCGGCCCTGGGCGTAGCAGTAGATGCAGCCGAAGCCAGCCGTTGCACATGTGGCCATGCCCCGCGACGAGGCGATGTCCTCGCTGTAGGTGCACGCGCAACCATCGCGCTGGGTGCCACGCGCGTTGTGCTTCGTCTCTGACACGCGAAAAGAAGAGCCCAGTTCCTCGAGCACGAGGTTGTAGAGCTCCCCCTCGACGCAGCCCGTGCCGGTGGCGTTCACCGGATCGACGCA
>JBFYZU010000101.1:0-2800 GCA_041309365.1 Myxococcota bacterium | reverse complement strand
CACGCAGCAATCGGGGTCAGTCGTCGTGATGTGACGCTCTTCAAGGCTGTCAAGGTCAAACGCATATAGCTGCAAGCCACCCGATACAGGAATTCGGTCATCGATCCACACGACCCACTGTCCACTCGCGATAATGCTACTAGGATAGAGTTCCCCTGGGAGAGGGTAATCTCTGGTCCATGCAACATCAGAACCACCGTCTTTCAAATCGAACAGGGTCATTTGTGAGTGCATGACTGAGTTATCAAGAGGTCTCTGTCCATGCAAAACAGTGATAGCGTCAGTTGTGAAGACGGATGCATAGGTGCTATATAGCACATCGGATCCTCCTGGCCGGTTATCAGACGACTGCACCAGGAAATGCTCTCCATTGCGTAAATCTACCAGTACCGCACGTGATAGACTCGATCCGATGCCGTCCCACGTCGTCATGCTCAGGTAGTTGCCAACTACAAAATAATGGCATTCCAATTCACTGAACTCAGTGAACGATACCTGCCGACAGCACGCCCCGCACCCGGTCGGCGCCCTGGGATACCCCTCGAACGCCTCCAGGAACGACAGATCGTAGGTCGGCCCGTCGAGCACCAGTCCACAGGGGAGCGGGACGTCGGGATGTGGGTCGCTCTCTTCGGCGGCGTCGCCGGATGGATCCGGATGGGTGTCGTCTTCAGGATCGGTTGCGTGGTCCGGGTCGACGTCCATGGCTCCATCATCGTGAAGGATGTCGGTGGCAGCATCGCCATCGCTACCGCTCGGAGACCCACAGGAGGAGCACCCCCAGGTCAGTACGATTGCGATAGTCCAGATCCGATGACTCATGGGACCCCTCCGATGGCGATCTCGATGGCATCGCCATTCTGCCTGAACGCGTTCCCATCGGAATAATAGACGCCATCCACCCAGGAGGCCACATCATGCCAGATCAGAGGCAGAGGCCGCTCCGGAGCCGCCAGATCGTAGACGCGACCGCACCCGTACGCGAGCCGCGTGTACAGGTACCGGCCATCCTTTCGCATCTCGACGATCCGGCCGGGAGTCCTGACGTAGGAGGCAATCTCGGGCGTCGCCGCAGAGATGTCGACGGAGAACAGCTTGAGCAGGACCGGGAACCACAAATGGTCATGGACGACGACGAGGGGGCGGTAGCCGTCGGCGGGGCAGGAGAAGAAGGAGCAGATGGTCTCGGCGAGGTCGGACATCTCCTCGCAGCGCTCCACGGCGACTGGGACAAGGTCCCAGTCGCCGAAGGAGCGAGGCCAGAGAATCGCGAAGCTGTCCGGGACCGTGGCATCGGATCTCAGCGACACCTTCCCGAGCCCCATGGGCGTGAGAAAATAGGCGTCCAGCGAGTCGTGCGCCACGGATACGGCCCGGCCACAGGTCGATACCCTGCGCATCTGCGTCATCGTCCCTTCCTGGTCGAGCTCGACGAACACGAGACCGGAGTCGGCCGCCACGACAGCCGTGTGGTCGAATAGCTCCAGGTCACGGCCTGTGCCACCGAGGTCCATCTGGTCGATGACGCGGGGTGCGCGAGGCTCGGAGACGTCCATGGAGACGAGCCGCTCGTCCCGGATCACATAGAGGATGCGGCCATCCAGGCGAAACGTGACCAGGCCGTCCACGTCACGAGAGAACGTCTCCACCGGAGCCGTCGACCTCTGCTCGCAATAGGTGCTCCGGGTGGTCGAGTCGCAGCGGGTCGTACCCGGCGGCGACCACCACTCGGAAGTATTTGAGCAGAGCGTACCGTGGTTCTCCTCCGGGATGTCGTCGCCATCGCAGTCGCCGGCGAGGTGGTACCCACGCAGTTCGCTAAGGCCTCTCCACTCCCCCGATCCCGTGAAGCCGAAGGTCGGCTCCATGTAGCTGTCGATGGCCGGATCCGTAGTGCGGCCGGGGACGACGGTCACCATCGCGTGGCCGCCCACCGCCATTGCGGGGTCACCGGAGACGTGGGGACACATGCCAAGCGTGCAGTCCACCTGCAGTAAAGACCATTTCTCCGTCGTCAGGTCCATCGACCACAGCCAGTTGTGGGCCGTGGAGTCATCGAATCCGCCGAACAGGTAGAGCCTGCCGCTCGGTGGATCCACGTCCATGGCGGCACCGGCGAGCCCTGGAGGACCCTCGTCGTTCCAGGTCACCTCCCTGGACCACCCCGAGGCCAGGTCGATCATCCAGAGGCTATCCGAGTAGGTCCCGTCAGCCTTCATTCCGCCGAAGATGTAACCCAGGGTCTGGGTGAGCGGTGCAAGCCCGTCCTGCTGTCCATCGGACGTCACGGTGGGGATCGTCGCGAACTCGCTGGCGAAGAGCATCAGGCCGTGAGGAGGCTCCCCGTGAATCTCGCCACGAGTCCATGACAGGGTTGCGAGGTCGAGGTGCCACAGGTCGTGCAGGGGGCCCGATCCGTCCCAGCCGCCCCAGAGCACGAGGCGGTTGCCCTGCCTGTCGTGAAACAGCGCGCTTCCCGCCCTGGGTGACGGAGCCGGCTCGTCAGGGCCCGGGGAGACCATATCGATGTGCAGCACGGGCATCTCGTCTTCGACTGCGGGATGGATCGTCCCGAGCCACAGGTCGTTTCGATAGCCATCGCGGTCCACTCCGCCGAAGAGCACCACGTGCTGGGAGCCTGCGGGAAGCTGCTGGGAGGTCACCACCGAATCGTGCTGGATACCGGAGACGGAGAACGCCACGGCTGAGAAGAACGCCGTGTCGACGATATCGGCGTCGCCGGCGAGCTGCAGGTCGAAGCGGTCCTCGACCAGTCCCGTGTTCGAGTCGAGCGCATGGA
>JBFYZU010000100.1:0-29053 GCA_041309365.1 Myxococcota bacterium | reverse complement strand
GAACCCCTGCTGTGTCGTCACCATGCCCTCGACGACCGACTCGAGCATGGAGACGGCCTCGTCCTCTCTGCCCGCGGCCCTGTAGGCAAGGCCCAGGTCCGAGAGCAGGCGGAAGTCCGGCCTGAGCTTGTCCATGATCTCGACGCCCTGCTCCAGGGCATCCACGGCCTCCAGGGGACGGTCCTGCTGCATGAGGAAGCGCCCCAGGTTGAGGTAGGCCAGTGGGACCTCCGGCACCGCCTCCTGTGCGTTCATGAGCGCGTCCTCCGCGTCCTCCGGGCTGGCCCGCTCGAGGTGTATCTGGGCGAGCTCGTTCCAGGCCGCCGCCCTGATGGATGGTGTCATCCCGCCGGGCAGCAGCCGCAAAAAGCGCTCGAGCGCATCCACCGCCTCGGTGCGATGCGCCTCGATCTCCTCGTTTCCCGCTTTGCTCTCCACGAGCTGCGTGGCGCCTGCCGCGTGGGCGCGACCGAGCTCGTAGAGCAAGAACAGGGCGTCTTCACCGGCGTCCGACAGGAGCTTCTCGTAGGCGGCCACTGCATCGAGCGGACGGCCGGAATGGTAGGCGAGGAAAGCATCGCGAAAGGCGTCGCCGAGGCTCGTGTACTCGTCGTACTGATCCTCGTCCCAGCTTCCGCTGAGCGCCAAAAAGATCTCGTCCTGGGTGGGCTCGCGCGAATCGGTCGCGAGCTCGCGGGCGATGCCGGCGTCCAGCTCGTCGAGCTTCGCCTGCACCTTCTTTTCCACGTCCCCGCTGCCCGCGACCTGTAGAGCCGTCCGGTACTCCTCGGCCGCGGCCTCGATGTCGCCCTCGTCGCGCGACACATCCCCTGCGCGCAGGTGCTCCCCTGCGATCCGGTCGCGCAGCTCGACGGCCCGGCTCTCGATCTCCCGGATCCGCTCCTGCGACACTCCCTCGCGATCCGAGGCGAGGGCTCGCTCGTACTCGAGAAGCGCGTCGCCCGGCTCTCCCTCCCTTTCGAGCTTCTCCGCCCTCTCGACGATCCGATCGAAGGCCTGGCCGAGGAGCCTGGATAGAAGTCCCATGTGGTCGCCCTCCTGCAAGGGGCCGCCGGCTGCGGCCGTTACCCGGGATCCTTGATGAACGTCTCTCCGTCGAACAGCTCTGCGAACCGCTCAGCATCCTGTCTGCTGCCAACGATGTCGCCCCAGTGCATGGGTACCACGGCCCGCGCACCCATCCTGCGGGCGGCGGACGCGGCCTGCGCCGGGTCCATGGTGTAGGTCCCTCCCACGGGCAACAGGGCCACGTCGGGCCGCAAGCCCTGCATCTCGGCGATCTCGTCCGTGTCCCCGGCGTGATAGATCGTGGCGTTGTCCACGCAAATCAGGTAGCCCACGCGCGGCCTTTCCGTATCGAGAGGATGAAAACCCTGCCTCTCGGGCATGCTGTTGTACGCGGCCACGGCCCTGACCTTCACGTGCCCGTGCGTGAGCTCGTCGCCAGGGGCCACGATGCGCAGGCGAGACCCGTCCACGATTCCCTTCAGGATCCCGGCGCAGGGTCGTGGGGCCACGACCAGCGTGCCAGGGCCCAGGACCCTGGCCACGTCCTCGGCGCTGCAGTGATCGAAGTGCTCGTGGGTGACGAGAACGAGATCCGCCTCGGGTCCGCCCCCCGTCTTCCAGGGGTCGATGTAGATCGTGGCCGCGTCCGCATCTATGCGAAACGATGCGTGACCGAGCCAGTGGATCCGGCCGATGTCCATAAAGGCACCTCCTCGCCGGCTTTATAACTCATTCGAGCGACAGGGTGTAGGAGGTGCTCACGTCGTAGCCTCCATCGGCGGGCGCCACCTGCAGGCACAACCCCTCTGTGCCGTCGCAGGCCAGGTCGGTCATCAGGATCTCGCTGGTTCCCGCGCTCGCGGCCACGGTGGTCCACTTGCCCGTGGCGACGTCCACCGCCGAGAGGGAGAGCAACAGATCATGCGGCCCGCCGAGCCTCGCCGTGAGCGCGGCAGCGCCAGAAGGCCGCACGCAGTACACGTCCCGATCCGAGGGGCTCTGCACGAAGCCCTCGATGACCGCCGGGACCGAGATGTTGCATGCGGTCTGAAATGTATCGTTGGGCTCGGTCTCGAAGCCGGCGGGATCCTGCAGCGTAACGGTCAGCTCGTAGCCGTCGGAGATGCTCTCGACGGGGCGGCCTCCGCGTGCGAGATCCTGCCTCACGAGCACGTAGTACAGGCCGGGATCGAGCATCACGCCGCTGATGGCCTCGTCCTTGCCTGCTCCTCCGGCCCGCGCCGAGGCGACGGCTTCCTTGTCGCCGCTCCTGAAGAGCTCCAGCATGGTGTCCACTCCAGGCACACGCCTGAGATGGATCCTGGCCAGCGCGGGCTCGCCCGGCGGGATCTGCAGCACGAACCAGTCGTGATCGGACTCGGTGGCCGAGAGCCTCTTGCCGAGGGTGCCGGCCACCCTGTCGCCGGGCGCTATGGGAACTGCCGTCGCGGGCGAGTCGTTGGGCTCCGCATCCCTGCAATGGACCGGCGCCCTTTTGCCGTGCAGCACGAGAGCGGCGGCAGCGGCCGCCAGGGCGGTCACGAAGAGGACCGCTCCGAGGCCGGCTGCCATCCTTCGCATCCTGAGCCTGCGCGCGTAGCGCTCGAACTCCTCCTTGATCTGCGCGGGGCTATCCGAGTCTGCGGAGTCCTTGCTTTTTTCGAGCGTGTACTCGCCCGTGACGGGCGGGAGCCTCGGCGAGCTCGTGCCCTGCTCGAGCGCCAGCTGTATCTCGAGGATGCCCAGAAGCTCTGCCTTGAGCTCTTCCGCGCTGTCGTAACGATCGGCCGGCTCCTTGGCGAGGCAGCGTTGCACGACGGGGGTGATGCTGGCCAGACTCTCGGCGCTCAGGCCGGAATCGGACAGATCCGGCACCGGATCGGTCAGATGCTTGGCCATCACGGCCAGCGGTGTCGGAGCGCGGTAGGGAGGATGCCCCGTGAGCATGCAGTACGTCAATCCGCCCAGCGCGTAGATGTCAGCGCGGTGATCTATCTGCTCACCGCGTATCTGCTCGGGCGGCATGTAGTAGGGCGTGCCCAGGATGGCCCCGTGCGCCGTCTCGTCCGGACGCTCGATGCCCACCCGGACCTTGGCCAGCCCGAAATCGAGCACCTTGACGAAGTCCTTCATGTCCCTCTTCTCGATGAGGAACACGTTCTCCGGCTTGAGGTCGCGGTGCACGATCCCGCTGTCGTGGGCCTCGGCCAAAGAATCGCACAGCTGCACGGCGATCATCACCGTCCTCAAGAAGCCCAGCTTGCCCTCAGAGCGCAGCACCCAGCCCACGTCGCGGCCCTCGAGGTACTCCATCACCAGGTAGATGAGCCCCTGGCTGCGGCCATAGTCGAAGATGGTGACCGTATGGATGTTGCTCAGCTGGCTGATGGCCTGGGCCTCGCGCTTGAAGCGCTTGACCTGATCCTTGCGGCTGGCAAGCTCGCCGTGCAAAAGCTTGATGGCCACGCTCTTGCCCATGTGCACGTGCTCGCCCCTGTAGACCACGCCCATGCCACCGCGCCCGACCAGCGACAGTATCCTGTATCGGTCCGCGATGACGCGGCCGGCGAGGGGATCGCCGGAGTGCACGACGCGCGCATCGCTGGTCTCGAGGCTCGTGCCGCACACGTGGCAGAAGTTCGCCTCCGGGGCGCTTTGCGCCCCGCATCTTGGGCACTCGGCCATAGAACGGCCATTGTAGCACACCCGGACAGGGAGCAACCGTAGCAGGTGACAGCCGGCCCCTCTGTGCTCTAACATCCGCACCGTCGTGAGCAGCTTGTCCAGAACGTCATCGACCGCATCTTGGGCCCTCGTGCACGCGGCCTGCCTCATGTCGGGTGCGGCAGGTCTCGCCTACGAGGTCCTCTGGAGCCGCTCGCTGGTCGTCTCGCTGGGAAACAGCGCGGACGGGTCGGCGGCGGTGCTCACGGCCTTCATGGGCGCCATGGGGCTCGGGGCAGCGCTGCTCGGCCGGGCGGCCGACAGGGTCAAAGACCCGCTGCTGCTCTACGCAGCGCTCGAGGTGGTGCTCGCGATCTGCGCGATGGCCGTGCCCCGAGCGGCACACGACCTTTTGCCGCGCGTGGCGGCCGCGCTACTGTCCTCGGGCGCGCCCGTGACGGGATGGGTGGTCCGTCTGGCGCTCGCCGTGGCGCTCGTGGCCGTGCCGGCGGCCATCATGGGCGCAACTTTGCCTCTGCTCGCGCGCACGCTGGCCAGCACGAACGCGCACGCAACGCGCCTGTTCGGCTTTTTGTACATGTCGAACACCGCAGGGGCCTGCGTGGGTGCAGCTGCGGCAGGCTTCGTGCTGGTTCCTGCGCTCGGAGTCGGTGCGGCCAGCGGCCTGGCAGCGCTATCGAACCTCCTTGCGGCCGGCCTGGCCATCGCAGCGAGGCGCCGCGTCTTGGCCCCACGCGCCACGCCGCGGGCTGCACACGAGAAGCTCGACGACCGAAGGACATTCGTCCTGGCGGCCTCCATGTGCGCGGCCTCCGGCCTGCTCATGCTCCTGTCCGAGAGGATCTGGAGCCGGCTTCTGGTCCTCGTGCTCGGTCATGACACGTACGGGTTCGCAGCCATGCTGGTGGCCGCGATCCTGGGCCTCTCCGCGGGCGGGGCTCTGGCCGGAGCGCTCGGTCGCGAGCGGGCCCGCGCCCTGGGATGGGCAGCGGCGCTGCTCGTCGCGGGCGCCTGCCTGGACATGTGCCTGTTCTGGGTCACGACGTGGATCTGCACCCGCACGTCGGGTGACCCCCTGGGGATCCTGGCTTCGGCCGAGCTGGCGACCCTGCCGACGAGAGGCCTCGTACACCCGCTGTCCATCTCGCTATTACCCGTGCTCTTGCCCTCCGTGGCCATCGGAGCGGTTTTCCCTTTGTGCTGCGCGGCGGCCTCGCCACGGCCAGAGCGCACGGGCAGCGAGCTGGGGCGGCTCACGGCGATCAACGCGGCAGGCTCCGTAGCTGGCGCGCTTTTACCCTCGATGGGGCTGGTCGGCCTGCTCGGCGTGCAGGGGGCGCTCACGGCAGGGGCCGTGCTCGCGGCGGCCGTGGCCGCGCTCGTGCTCGTGCGCACTCCCCGCACGGGTCGGGCAATGCCGCACCTGACCGGTGCGGCCGCTCTCGCGGCCGTGGCCGCCGTGGCGGTGACGGCACCTGCGGACATCGTGCGCGACCTCACGCACGCCATGGTGGGCGGTCCGACGCAGCGGATCATCTACCACGCGGAGGGACGGACCGGCACCGTCACGGTCACCCAGGATCGTTTGGACCAGACACGACAGCTCTTCGTCAACGCGGTCAACGAGGTGAGCACCCGCTATGTGCACGACCAGTCCTTCTCGCTGCTCGGACACCTGGGGCCTCTCTTGCACCCGGATCCGCATTCGGTCCTGGTCATCTGCTACGGAGCGGGGCTCACGGCTGGGGCCGCGGCCACGCACGATGGGGTCGAGGTGACCGTGGTGGATCTCGAAAAACGCGTGGTGGAGGCATCGCGGCTGTTCGAGGACATGAACGGCGGGCTTCACGAGAAGACAAACGTCCGGGTCCTGGTGGAGGACGGTCGCAACCACCTTTTGTCGTCTTCCGATCGCTACGACGTCATCACGGTGGACTCCACCCACCCGCGTGCCGTGGACAGCTGGGTGCTCTACACCTCGGAGTTCTACGAGCTGGCCCTGGGCAGGCTCTCCGAGCACGGCATCCTGGTCCAGTGGATCCCGCTGCACGGCATGAGCGAGAGGGAGTTTCGCATCCTGGCCGGCACGTTCCAAAACGCACTGCCGGGGGCGCAGCTGTGGGCCAACGTGGGATACGACCGGATCGGTTTCACCGGATACGCGCTCATGGTCGCGAGCGCCGACGGACAGGTGCCCATCTCGGCCGCCCGCATCGCCAGGCGCATGAGCGCGCCCCAGGTGAGCGCGGAGATGTCACGCTGGGGCATGGATGGGCCGGTGGACGTGCTGGATTGCTTCATCGCCGGACCAAAGCGACTGCGCTCCTGGACCAGGGGATTGCCCCTGAACACGGACGACAGGCCGGTGACACCCTACGTGACGGGATGGTCGCGCGGGCCGCGCATGGGGCCGGCCTCGCTGGCCCAGGTGGCCGAGCCCGTGGCCGGATGGCTCGAAGAATCCGGCGATGGGGATGGGCACCAGGCGCTCCTCGAGACACTCGAGGCCTACGATCTCGCCGAGAGCTTCCTCTTGCGGGGCCAGCAGGACAGGGCCGCGGCCGTCGTGCCAGGCAGCCGGCGTCACGCAAGGTACCTAAAGGAGCTCTTCGAAGCGCGCGACCACAACGCTGCGCTCGCCGCCAGGCACCCGGACGACGCGATGGTGCTTCTGCGGGCGGGAGCAGCGCTCGTGGACCTGGGTGATCCGGGCCGGTCCGTCAAGGTGCTCGAGCGGGTCGCTGGCATGACGCCGGACGATCCGCGGCCCTGGTTCTACCTGGGCCTGGCCCTGGAGAGGATGGGGTCGCACTCCCGGGCGGAGAGGGCACAGGAGCATGTCCTGGCCCTGGCACCCGACAACGTGCTCGCCCTCGACAACCTGGCGATCGCGATCATGGCGCAGGGAGATCCGTACGAGGCCACGGAGATACTGCGGGACGCAGCCAGGGCGGATCCTTCTTTCCACAGGACGTGGTTTCTCCTGGGCGAGGCGCACATGGCCAGGGGAGAGCCCCAGATAGCGCTCGAGAACCTCGAGAGGGCCATCCGTCTTGCGCCTTCGGATGCACAGGCGCAGCACGCGGCCGGCAGGGCGCTGTATTCGATGGGCAGCATCCAGAGCGCCATCGCAAGATACGATCTGGCCATCGCCCTGGATCCCGGCTGGGCCGCACCGCGCTACGACCGTGGGCTCGCCCTGCTCGCCGTGCCCGACTTCGAGAGGGCGGAGCAGGCGTTCCTGGACACGCTCAGGCTCGAGCCGTCCAGCGCGGACGTGCACACGGATCTGGGGCTGGCCCTTGCTGGACAGGATCGATGGGTGGAGGCAGCCCAGGCCCACCTCGAGGCCACCGATCTGGACGCCAACCTGGCCCGAGCATGGCTCAACCTCGGTTTGGCGCTCAAGGCGCTGGGAGAGATGGAGGCCGCCGAGTCGGCCCTGCGCACGGCCCTGATCCTCGATCCGGAGATCGCCGGACGATGAGGATAGAGGACCTGGACTACTGCCTGCCTCCCGACCGGGTGGCGCAGCAGCCGGCGCCGGCCAGGGATCTCTCCCGGCTCATGCTGGTGGACGCGAGGACGGGAGCTTCGTCCCACCACGTGTTCATCGACCTGCCAGGTCTTCTCGCCCCCCGGTCGGTGATCGTCGTCAACGACACGCGGGTGATGCCAGCGCGCATCGCGTGTGCCCGCAGCACGGGAGCAAAGGCGGAGGTTCTCCTGGTGCGGCGGCTGGGTCTCGAGGGCAGCCTGGAGCGCTGGAGCGCCCTCGTGAGAGCGGGAGGACGCGCACGACCCGGACTGAGGCTCGTCGCAGAGGGGCTGGCGATCTCGCTCGTGAGCCAGATCGAGGGGCCGCTTTTCGAGGTCGAGCTCGAGGCTCCTGGCGGGTCGGTGCAAGAAGAGGTCAGGCGACACGGCAAAGTGCCACTACCGCCCTACATCCGCCGCGAGGCGCTACCGCTCGACCGCGAGCGCTACCAGACCGTGTACGCAGACGAGGAGGGAAGCGCGGCGGCTCCCACGGCAGGACTGCACTTCACCAAGGAACTCATCGAGACCCTCGCAGCAAGCGGGCACGACATCGTCCGGGTGACCCTGCACGTGGGCCCTGGTACCTTCATGCCGGTGAGATCCGCGAGGGTCGAGGATCACAGGATGCACGAGGAGTGGGTCAGGGTGACGCAAAGCGCTGCCGCGACCATCCGCGAGGCAAAAAGCGCGGGTCGACGCATCGTGGCCGTCGGGACCACGGTGGTCCGCACGCTGGAAGGGGTGGCGGCTCTCGACGGAGAGCTCGGGGCGCACGAGGGCCCGGTGGACATCTTCATCAAGCCAGGGCACAGGTTTTTGGTGGTGGATGAGCTCATCACCAATTTCCACCTTCCCAGATCGACTCTTCTGGCCCTCGTCATGGCCCTCTCGGACAGAGACAAGATCCTCGCTGCCTACGCGTGCGCGATCGACGAGGGATACCGCTTCTATTCGTACGGGGATGCGATGTTCCTTTGCGGATCGAGGAGTTGAGAGCTTTCCGGCCGACTTGCCAGAAGTCCGACGACAGGGATGCCTGGCAGCTTTGCACACTGAATGAAGCAATGAAGGAAGCGTCAAATAGCCGTGTCAAATAGCCGTTGCACGAGGCGGCCAAAGGTGTCAAAATTTGCCGCCAGTGCGAAAGAAACAAAGTTTCAACGCCAAAGGAGGAACCATGACGAAAGCTGGAATGCTGATGTTCGCGGCTGTGCTGCTGGCCGCAGCGCCGGCGGCGGCACAGGGCAAGAAGGCCAAGGTCAAGGTCAGCGTCGAGATCGAAATCGAGTTCGAGGAGATGCAGGCCGTGAGCGAGCTGCCAACGACCGTCGACGAGGCCGCGGACGCGGGCAGCACCGAGACGGAGATCAACAAGGCCTTCGACGCCTTGAAGCTGAACAAGATCAAGGGAAAGCCTGCCAAGGCCATCGGGATCCACTTCAAGGAGCAGGCCTCAAAGGATCTGAGCGACGAGGGGCTCGGCGACATCGTCAAGGACTGCATCGACAAGGGTCACAAGGGCGAGGATCTCGTGAACTGCGTCACGGGCGCAGTAAAGAACCAGCCCAAGGACGACAAGGAGCACCCCGTGGTCAAGGCCAAGCCCATGGACGCTGCGACGCCCCCCGTGGCAGTCAAAGTCCAGCCCGCAGCGCTGACACCTCCGGCCAAGGCCGACGAGGAGCACAAGGCAGTGAGCACGGGAGTTGGAGCGACCAAGAAGAAGGGCGCCCTGAAGAAGTAGGAGAAGGACCATGAAGCACCTGACATCGATCGCTTGCGCCATCCTCGTCGTGGCCGTCACAGCCGGCTGTAACATCAAGGAGAAGATGGAGAAGGAAGCCCAGCTGGCCGCCGAGGAGGCCCTCAAGGCGGCCGCCGAGGAGGTGGTCAAGGAGGCCGCGGTGGAGCCTGCGCCCGAGCCGGCGCCCGTCGCGGAAGAGGTCAAGATGGCCGTCGCCAAGGAGGACATCGAGCACGCGGCCGACATCTACGAGATCCTGCATGACGAGGCACTGACAAAGCAAGACGCCGTGGCCAAGGTCAAGGAGAAGCTCGGCGAGTTCGGCTGGGACCAGGAGAAGTACGAGGCCATCCAGTACGAGATCTCGCTCTGCCCCAACTCGCGCGCCTACTACAAGGAAAAGATCGAGGGCTGAGACCTCCCTTTTTACCCTTCCGAGCAGGTTCTTCAAGGACTCGCGAGCGTACGTCTGTAGTGCACGGCCGCGAGCCATTTCAATCCCAGCCGCATCTCGACCCGTGCCGAGTCGAGGGGGTCGTCGCACTCGATCCTGTACACGGTCAAGGGCACGAGGCAGCCGTTTTTCTCGAACAGGGACACGTGATCCATGGGCTCCCAGGAGGAGTGCACGGCCAGCATGTCGTCGAGGCCCCACAAAGGCATGGGCCTCATCCTGCTCTGGTTCGAGGCGACGGCAAGGACCAGGACGAAAAGCACAACCGAGCACGTGAGAACTGCAGCCTTGTGCACCGTGCTCTCGTGGGCCCTGACAGCGAGGAGGACCACGAGGGGAGCCACTCCGAAAACGAGCACCGGGACGTATCCCCATACCCCGCCAAGTCCCATGAGCCTTCCGAGATTGTGGGGCACGAACCCGTCGCGCAGGAGAGGCACGAGCACCTCGAAAACAGGGTCAGAGAAGGTCACGGGAAGGTGGGGGTAGATGGCCCCCGATACGCCGGAAAAGAAGATGCCGGTGAGCACGGCCGTGATGGCCAGAAGCCTCACCGGCAGCCCCCAGACCCGTTCGGCCGCCTGCAGGCCACAGAGCGCGAGCACTCCTGCAAATGGCACAAGCGTCGTGAGATAGCGCGGCCCGGCGGTCCAGCCGGCCCTCCACAGGATGTTGGCGCTGATGAAGAGTATCAGCGTCGACGCCACGAGCCCGCTCACCAGCATGATGTGCCTCGACCGGAGATTCACGACCCCGGTACGGCCGAGTACCGGCCAGAGGGGCACAAGGAAAAGACCGGCAGCCAGCAGGGGAGAGAAAACGAACAGCCCCGTGTCCGGACCTGCGAGAAGGCTCACGATCCGCGAGGCCCTGGGATAGGTGAGGCCCATCCATCCCTCCGAAAGGAGCATCTGGAATGCCGGGTTCTCGATGTAGGCGTAGCCAGTGCTCAAGGGAGATCCGAAGGCCATTGTGTGGAAGTGGGCCATGAGCCCGATGGGTATTGCGCCGGCGGCCAGGGCGCGCCAGAGGACACCCGCTCGGCGCGCGGGTCCGTGCATCAGAAAGGCGATCCCCACGACAAGGGCAGGGACGAGCGCCTGGTACTCCATTGCCGGCGCCCAGCCGAGGAGCATGCCGAAACCTGCGGCGCGCCATCCGTCCCATTGTCCACGCTCCCGTGCAGAGGCCAGGATCATGTATGCGCCGAAAAGGACGCAGGCGCTGGGAGTGTGCCCGGCGAACTGATGGATGTAGGTGTAGAGAGGCGACCCCACGGCGCAGGCCACGAACACAGCGTCACGGGCGAACGGATCCGCACCCAGAGACCCCAGAAATCTACGGAAGAAGAGCAGAAACACGAGGGCCGGCAGGACGCACACGAAAAGGCGCAGGAAAAGAACGATCTCGCCCAGCTCGAGCTCGTGCCCCGCAAGACCGGCGATCGCGCGGACCGCTGCGTAGACGGGGACTCCGGCCAGTGATGCGCCAGGGGCCTTGCTGGAGTAGGCCCTCTGTCCCACTGCGCTGCGGTCGTTGACCCAGGTGTGCTCCCTGCAGACCTCGGTGATGTCGTACGTCGCGTGATCCACGATGGCCATCGTCATGTAGACGCGGACGAGCTCGTTGGGGTTGTTGAGAGCCTCGAAGTAGGGGAAGGACCACGTGTAGAGCAATGCCAAGGGTAAAAGCAGGGCATTTCTTCGCAGCCACGACGCCACGGCCCCAGTGAGCGCGAGGATGACCTTGTATCGCACCGCGGGCATACCATACCATGAAAGGAGGCGGCACGAGGATGGGTCATAGAGGACAGCTTTCCTGGCTCATGGCGCTCGCGGTCAGCGGCGCCGTCGCGCTGGGGCTCGTGGTGGCGCACGGGCAAAGCGAGGAGCTCAGGCTCGTGCGTTTCCTGTCAGGAAACGTGGACGAGAAAGAGATCGTGGTGCTGGCCCTGAGCGACACCTCCAAGATGCAGAGGCTGGCGCACACGAGGGTGCTCTACACCGAGACAGTCCACTGGGACGACGTGGTGGGTTATGCTGGCGCCTGGGTGGTGGCCTCCCCCGACGCGGAGATCCCGATGATCGGCCATGTCAGCGTCCGGGATCTCGGCCCTTACAGGGTGCATCACCTCGACATGAAACGGACGAGCTGGGCAGGCACGGGTTGGGACCTTGTCTCCCACCTGCCGCTGGCCAGCGTGCAGCGCGTGGACGACGTGCTCCACCCATGCCCCTTGAGAGAAGGCGTCTTCGCGTGCCCTGGCGAGCCATGGTTCAGCGTCGAATTGCGACGTGTGACGATGGCCGGCAAACCCGTGCACTGCATCTATGCACACCCCGCGGACGCAAGCCGGCTCATCGTGGTGTTTCCGACCACCGACGGCGGGAGCGGCATCCTTCTCGAAGGAGGCATAGACGACGACGGTGTGTACGACCCCGCCGGCACACAGGTCATCGTCTCGGTGCAGTCGGGTGGCAAGACCCTGGGTGACCTCTTTTTCGCGAACACACCGGGCGTGCAGTCTTGCAGGCTCGCGTTCGACACCCGGCTGAGGCCACCTGCGCCTCTCGTGCTCGAGATCACCAGCGCGAGCCAGAACACCCGTCATTTCTGCTTCTGGGGCCAGCTGGAGCCATGAGTGGGAATAGTAATATATTACAGTAGTTGCCAGCTCGGACCCTTTGCCGGGACGCTTTGGGTGGTTGAAAGTAGACGAACGATGGTTATACATCCCCCGATGGTCCTGACCTATCCCGGCGTGGACCTCGCAAGGAGACCGTGATGAACCGCCTCATTCCCGTGGCCGTGGTCGTGCTGCTCGTCGCGGCAATGCCTGCGCGGGCCGGAGCCCAGGACGATCCAGTATCTGCACCTGACGAGATCGTGGTCGATGCTTCCAGCGTGACGCCCGTGATGGTGGCCAGCCCCGAGCCCGCCGGCCCGGCCCAGCCCATCACGCTCAAGGACGCCATGCAAAAGGCCATCGACCAGAACCCACAGGTGCTTGCCGGCGAGATGACGATCGAAGCCGCGGTTGCTGCCCGCAAGGTGGTCAGGGCGAGCTTCTTTCCCGTCATGCAGGCCGATCTGACCTTCATGGTCTACAACGAGGCGCCCGGGTTCGGTAGCTTCGGTGGGGGGAGCCAAACGGCCCTGCCCGATTGCGACACGGTCTTCAACGAGCTGGACGAGCAGGTGCTGTGCGAGGGGCTCACCCAGATGCTGGACTTCTCCTCTCTGGGAGACTCGTTCAAGGCCGAGCAGTGGGACGTGAAGGTCACGGTGACCGTGGCCCAGCCGCTCACGCCGCTCTACCAGGTCTACCATGGCTACAAGCTCGCCGACCTGGGCGTGGACGTGGCGAAGATCGAGCTGGAAAAGACCAAGGCCGATCTCAAGATGCATACCGTGAAGGCCTACTATGGATACCTCGAGGCCGCCTCTGCCCTCGAGGCCATGGACGAGGCGCTCGTGAGCGTCGAGGCACACGTGAACAAGGCCAGGGCGTTTCACGAAGCCGAGTTCATCACGAAGAACGACCTGCTGCAGGCCGAGGTCCGCTACGCCGAGCTGCAGGGTCAAAAGCTGCAGGTAGAGCAAGGCGTGACGCTCGCGGGCGAGGGGCTGGCGCTCCTCATCAACGAGCCGGCCGGACAGAACGTCGTGCCTGCAGGACAGAGCCAGGAGGAGCTGGCATTCATCACGCAAGGTGGGCTACCGCAGACCGAGGCCGAGGCCCTCGATCTGGCTGCGAAGAACCGTCCCGAGCTCAAGCAGATGGCCGTGACCCTGGAGCAGGCCAGCGAGGCCATCAAGCTCACCAAAGGGGGCTACATCCCTTCCGTGTCCGTCTTCGGCTCCTACCAGCACGAGGAGGGCAGCGTCATGGAGCTGCCGGCCTTCACGTTCGGCGCATCGCTCAACTGGAACTTCTTCCAGTGGGGCAAGGTGTACTACTCGGTGGACGAGGCCAAGGCAAGGGCCGCCGCGGCCCAGGCTGCGACCGAGGCCCTCGAGAAGGCCGTGAAGTTCGAGGTCAAGCAGGCACTCCTGAGCATCCAGCTCTCCACCAAGCAGATAGAGATCCAGAAGGGCGCCGTGGCCGCAGCCGAGGAGCAGCTGCGCATCGAAAAAGAGCGCTACGACCAGAAGGTGAACACCACCACCGAGGTGCTCGACGCCACCATGCGGCTCGTACAGGCCCAGGTGACCCTGAGCACCTACCAGTACGAATACCTCGTGGCCCTGGCCGCTCTCAGGAAGGCCTGCGGCACCCTCTGACGACCCCTGTGTTTCACGTGAAACGAACGACCCTCTCAACCGGATGCATGTTTCACGTGAAACAACCTGCCCCCGGACGCGCGTCCCATCGACTTCACGTCGAGCCTCCGTGTCTTGCCGCTCCTCGATGGAGCGCCTTTCTTGTCAAGTTGACGGGAGCGACCGTGACAAGGTAGTGTGATTTCTCCGATCCACCATTTCGAAAACACATCACCGGAGACGAACATGGCCGAGGGCGAGTTCAAGCCGTACATCGATCCAGACAAGATCATGAGGGAGTTCACGCTGGGGCCGGTCGTCCTCGGTGCCATCATGGCCGTGGTCCTGGGAGCAGCCAACGTCTATCTCGGCCTGAAGGCTGGCATGACGGTCGCCGCCACCTTTCCTGCCGCCGTGATCTCCATGGCCGTCTTGAAGCTCCTCAAGGGCAACATCCTGGAGGAGAACATCGCGAGGACCACTGGAGCCGTTGGTGAGGCACTGGCTGCTGGTGCCATCTTCACCATACCGGCTTTCATCCTCGTGGGTGCATGGGACGACATCTCCATCCTGTCATCCAACTGGCTTCTGGCAACGGCCCTTCTCACCGTGGGTGGCATCATGGGCGTGCTGTTCGTGATCCTCCTGAGACGCACATTCGTCGAGGATGCGACCCTGCCCTTTCCCGAGTCGGCAGCCTGTACGGAGATCGTCAAGGCAGGTCAGGGAGGCGCGTCCGGCGCATCCCACGTGTTCACGGCCATGGGCGTTGCGGCTGTCCTGGAGTTTTTCAGGAACGGCGCTGGTATCAAGCTCATCGGCGACCACGTCAAGGCGGCCTTCACGATGGGCAAGGGCACGTTCCCGTTTCTCACACCCGCGCCCTCTCCGGCATTCCTCGCCGTCGGCTGGATCATCGGCCCGCGCTATGGTGCGATAACGGCCTCTGGTGGCGTGTTCGGCTGGCTCTTTCTCATGCCCATCATCCTCTACATGATGAGCCTCAACGAGGTCGGTTTCGCCGACAACCTCAGCAAGCTCGTTGCAGGCGGCGACTTTGACCTGCTGTTCGAGGGATATCCCAAGGATCATGCCCTGTTCGGAAAACCCCTCGAGGGTTTTGCGACCTTCATGGGCTTGAGCGCCCTCTACGGTGGCACCATCAAGATAGTGGCCATCGGTGCCATGATAGTGGGCGCCTTCTTCACCCTGTTCAAGATGAGAAAGAACCTGCTCAAAGGACTGAGCCGCTCTTTGACGAGCTTTGGCAGCGCTGGCAACGCCTCTGATGTGAAGCGTACGGACAGGGACATCAGCGTGAAGCTCGTGTTCGCTTCCATCGGATGCATGGTCCTTGCCATGTTCGCGCTCTACTGGATCCTTTGCGGAAATCCCGTCGTATCCATCGTGATGACAGTGGTCATGGCCATCACGGGCTTTCTTTTCGCTGCGGTCGCGGGATTCCTCGTCTCCATCATCGGCTCCTCCTCCAACCCCATCTCCGGGCTCACGCTCTCTACCCTTCTCATCTCCGCCGGGCTTCTCGTCGTCCTCGGCCTTGGCGGCGGTTACCTCGACGATGGCGTGACCATGAGTGACAAGATGAGGGCCGGGGTGCTCGCAGTGCTGGGTGTGGCGACAGTGGTCTGCTGTGTTGCGGGCGTTGCAGGTGACATGGCCCAGGACTGGAAGGTTGGCTATAACCTCGGGGCAACACCCTGGAAGATGGAGCTCGGCGGTATCATCGGTGTCGTCACGGCTGCCCTCGTCCTCGTCGCGGTCATCACCCTGCTTCACAACTCGGACGTAGCGAGCGGCGGAAAGGGTATTGGCGGCGAGGCCCTTCCAGCTCCCCAGGCAGGCCTCATGGCCACCATGGCCAAGGGTATCATCTCCGGTCAGATAGCATGGGAGCTCGTCCTCATCGGAGTCTTCTTCGCCGTTGGTCTCATCCTGGTGGGCGCGCCATCTCCCATGCTCATCGCCGTGGGCATGTACCTTCCGTTCCAGACCACCGTGGCCATCTTCACAGGCGGAGTCATCAAGTGGATCGCCGATACCATCATTAAAAGGCGTGGAATCGAGGATCCCAGGATGCTCGAGGCCGTCGAGGGAAGGGGTCTTCTCGTTTCATCCGGCTTCGTGGCCGGAGAGGCGCTCATGGGGCTTCTTCTCGCAGGCCTCGTCGGTTTCCAGATCAAGCTCCCGGGACCGTTCGTCGAGGGCGCTTCCGGATACATCACAGGTGCGTTGACCATCCTCGGCCTCGGAGCCTACATGGTCGTCAGCGCCGTGAGCGCAGCCAGGACGCCGGCAACCTCGAAGAATTGATGTCCGAGGTCAGAAAGAAAAATTTTCTCGACCACATACCTACACGTCTCATCGAAAGCAGAGTCGATGAACAGGGATATCTCTTTCTCGTCCTTCCGAAGTTCGGCAACGGCCGCCTTTCCTTCCTTTGGTCCTCATTGATCGGTGAGAGACGCTCCTTTCTTCGAATCCACCTCGATGAAGTGGGATCCACCACCTGGTCCTTCATCGACGGTCAGAGGACCATCGCACAGATTGCAGACCTGGTGGACGAGAGGCATGAAATCGATGCACGATACGAGCGTTGCACATCATTCGTGCAGACTCTCCTGAGATCTGGAGCAATATCCCTGAGAGAACCCGACTGAAAGCCTGTGTATAACATGCGATCTCCCCGTTCAAATTCTCGATGCGAGATCCTGGTGTCTTTTTTCACCTCGGATCCCTTCACGACCGCACTGCTCCCACACAGCCTCATTTTCGCCTTTTTAACCATCAATTTCAAATACTTGAAGCCATTTCTCAACAGCGGCGCGACACTACTGTTATCATAATTGACATTTACTTTTACCAAATCAATAATTATTACTGTGTACAAGTCGCCCGCAGGGATGTCGTGCGGGGGAGCCTGATGGGAAGGAGTGCCATCATGGAGATCAAGATTGCCAGAGATGCCCTGACCAGGGCCGTGACCGAGGTGTGGCACATCGCGGATAGAAGATCGACCATGCGAATCCTGTCCTGTGTCCTTTTCAAGGGCTCGAAAAAGAACAGGAAGCTCAAGCTCGCCAGCTCCAACATCCGCAACACGGTGCAGTACGACATGCCCTGCGAGCTCGAATCGGACGTTGGCTTCGCACTTCCGGCCAAGACGATCAACGACGTCGTGAGGATTCTTCCTGATGGTGATGTCGTTCTGCAGGTGGAGCAGGACAAGGTGCTCATCTCGAATGGCAGCTACAGTGCGCGTGTACCCGTCCTTCCAGAGGAGGAGTTTCCAACGCTCCCGGAGCTCAAGAAGAGCTCCAAGGATGCTTTCGAGCTGAGCTCGGCGAAGCTCAAGCGGCTCATCGACCGTACGATCTTTTCCATCAGCGACGACGAGACCAGACCATATCTCAACGGTGCTCTCTTCCAGAGCACGAGCACGTTCGTCAAGATGGTCACCACCGACGGGCATCGAATGACCATTCATGGCGAGCCTCTTTCCGATGGCGAGAAGGCTTCGGATCTGAAGCTTCTCATTCCGCAGCTCGGCATCTCCGAGCTCAAGCGTTTCCTCGACGTCGGCGACGACAGGACCTCCATCCTCGTGGACGGATCGAACGTCCATTTCTCAAAGAAGATCTCGAGCGGCGACGACGAGTCCATCATGCTCACGGTGAGGCTCACGGAGAGCGAGTTCCCCCCCTACGAATCGGTCATTCCCAAGTCGAACGACAAGGTCGTCCTGTGCAACAGGATGAACCTCCTCGACGCCATACGTCGTGTCTCCGTCATGACCAGCGAGCGGCACAGGGCCGTTCATCTCAGTCTCGTCGATCAGGAGATCAACATCAGGGCGGACAACCCGGAGCTCGGAGAGGCCGAGGAGAACACGCCCATGTCTTACGAGGGCGAAAACCTCGTGATCGGTTTCAATGCAAACTACCTGGTTCACGTGCTCAACGCGATGGACTCCGAGCAGGTCGAGATGAAGTTCGGTAGCGGCCTCGATGGCGCAATCTTCAAGGTTCCATCGAGCGATGATTTCCTCGGTATCGTGATGCCCATCCGGATCTGATCACAGGGCTGGCAGAACGGGGAGATCCCAGAGCCGCTTCACGGCCTCGTCGAAGGTATCCGGCATGTTCCTTTCCCACAGCTTGATCGGGATGGCATCGATGCTCTGCATCGGGGACATCGTGAAAAGGAACATGTACTCGATGAGGTATCTGACGTTGTTGGCGAGCGGCGATCTGTACTCCTGCCTCGATCTCTGCGCCAGGACCCGCTCCTCGTGCATGCATCGCCCGAGCTCGCTCTCTATCATCTCCGCATAGTTGCTCAGGATGATCTCGAGAAAGATATCGGGCTCACCCGAGGTGACGAGCTCTCGCCAGCTCGCATCCAGGCTCGCCTCCCGCATTCCACGCTTGACGAGTATCTGCCTCGTGACGGGAGACAGGTCCATGGATGCGTACCTGTCTCTGTCCAGCATCAGCCGAATGATGAGGTTCGTGGCGTTGTAGTTCCCCTCGTGCCTCTCCACCTCCACGACCTCTATTCCTGCACGCGTCTCGAGGAAACGGTAGAGCCTGTGAGCCTGATCATCCTCCAGGATCACCTTCACTCCTGCCACATCGTTGATCCTGAGCATCGGAGTCTCGGCGACCGAGCTGCCCAGCATCCCCTGCCTGATAGCTTTTATTACTCTTCTTTCTGCGTGTACGAACTCCGAGAGCTTCGTCTCGGGGTCCGTCACGAGCATGTCCTTCTGGATTCCCAGACTGCTGGCCCTCTCCTCCGCGAGCCGGTCTGCCTGGTTCTTGATGTGCTGGAAGATGAAGTCGATGACCCTGCGCGATCCCTTCTCCGCGATGCGTCGCATCCTCTTGATGCGAGAGTGACCGAGATAGCGTGGAGAGCTCGTCGTCCCCGCGTGGTAGATCACGCCGTGAAACGGCGCACCCCTGTAGTAGTCCTGGGGGAATCGCGAGTAGTGTGCGATGATCTCCTGCGTCCTCGGTGTGCTGTAGGGAGGGTTTGCGACGACGAAGTCCTTGAGGCTTGCCTTGTGGGTCGCCTCGAACCTCTGCACCGGCGCATCCGCGATGATCGTGAACATCTCCTGGCAGAAATCATTCAGGACTGCCGATATCAGGTGGCCGTTGAAGTTCGTGATGTCCTTGAGCCTCGGGCAGTCCGGCGGCTCGAACTTGTCCATGAGCCACCGCGTCATGATGTCCTGCAGTTCCCTGCGATGGATGTAGCTCGTGAGATTCAGCATGTGGTGATGACCAACCGTTTACTCCGAGGGTTGAGCAGGGTCAAGCCCGACAAGGTTGCGCATCCCGCTTTGGCGACGACGCAGCGAGCATCTCGATGGCGCAGGACATGGAAAGCGTCACTGGCGGCCTTGTCAGGATCTGCTCGAGCCTGTGCACGAGATGGTCCGCGAGCTGTGCATCCCGGGTCCGTACCACGATGGCGGTCTGGCCTTGCTCCGGCCGGGAGTGGACCTCTGCGTTGGTGAGCCACGGCGCATCCGCAACGAGGGCGCCCGCACGGGCCCCGAGGCGGATGATGAGGGCGTAGCTCATCTTCATGCCCCAGGGCCCCCTCATCCACTCCACGCCCGCTTCAACGATGGCGTTTCCCATGCCCGCCGAGCCGCTCACCGGAATTCGAAGACGGATCTGCGGCCACGGATCTTCCTCGTCCGGTGCTCTCATGAACAGCTCCGGCTCCGATGACAGGTCTTTCAGGCTGCGCGCCAGGGTCTCGAGGCGCCCATACCCTCTCGAGGAGAGGTGCGGCGCCCCGGAGAGCCTCGTCGACGTGAAGAATGTGTAGCTCGTCAGGATGCATGCTGCTCCGACGAGCCCCGCGTCTTGCTGGCCGGCCGGCACCAGCACGAGGCCGTGCAGCGAGACGAGCCCGGCCGATACGAGCAAAAGCAGAGACGCTCCCTGCCACGTGGTGGCATCGAGGTAGAGCCTCGCCTTGCCGTCGCGACAAAGAGCTCGTGCGAGAAGCTCTCGAAGCTCGTCTCTGTCCACCTTGCGCCACTCTCCTCGATCGCTGCCGCCGGCGGAGCCTATCACGATGCCCGCGCGCAGGTTCAAGGCGAACGCCGTGGTCAGCGCGAGAAGAGACGATTCCAGGTGGCCCGCGGCGGAGAGCACCACGTAGAGCACCAGGGCCGAGCACGTCAACGAGAAACGGACCAGCAGGCCTGCTCCTGGAAGCAGCATATGCGGATGGGAGACGCCGCCCATGCGATCCGCGTCGAGCGCGGCTCTGTGCTTGAGCAGGATCAGGGCCATGGTCAGGAGCGCCAGAAGACCGAACATCCACAGGCTCTCCGTCCCCTCTGTCCCCTCATCGTTCGCCACCCCTATGAACTTCTCCAGGTGCAGGATGCCTGTCCTTTCGCCTTCCGGGGACCTGCCGTCGTCGACGGCGAGAAGATCTTGCGAAAAGTAGATCTCGATGCTGCCAGTGTAGTAGGCGGGCGGGCGGAAACGTTTCATGGTGAGGGCCATGGGGAATCTCTCGACGCTGTACTCCTCTGCCGTCAGCTCGCCGAGGGTCACGTCGTCCTTTCCGGCCTCGAGTGGGAAATGAACGGTCACGACCCAGTCCTCGGCTGCCAGCGGCAACCCCGGCGTCTTGTAGCTGAAGCCGAACCGTCCTTCCTCCTGTCCGGTACCCGTACCCGTCACGACGGTCAATGCGGAGTGAAGCACGGGATCGAATCCGTACGTCACCGAGCAGGAGGCAGTCCCTTTTGGTATGAAGCCAGGAGTGACGAACTTGAAATCGGTCAGCCCGTCTGCCCGCGGTACCCTTCTCAGCACGAACCGCTTCCCGCTCGAGTTCTCGCAGTACATCGCGGACTTGACCCAGACGAGATCCTCGTCTGCCCTGGCCAGCTTGAACCCCCGGAAGCGGCCGCCGAGGACCTCGATGGCGAGATCCAGCCTCCCGGTGACCTTGTTTTCCGACTCGATGGCGAGATCCAGCGTGTAGGCGGCGACCTTGTACGAGCTCCAGGCGCAGGCATCACGTGGGATCGTGAAGAGCACGAGCGAGGTCGCGAGAACTGCAGACCAGTGACCCGGTATTGACAGGGCTTTCGCGTTCGGCGATGGCACTGCCCCAGACTAGCACCCGCTCTCGACGGAATTCAAAAATGCGTACCTGTCCGCCTGGGACCCAGGGCGGCACCCAGGACCATGGCCTGGATCACGGCCTCGGGGCTCACCAGGTCGTCATGTCCGACCGTCTTCTCGCGATGGCTCGAGACAGGGCTCGTGCCGGCTGGCAAGAGGCCAAGGACCCTGTCGACCATTTCCACGATGAGAGCACGAGAGGCCGCCGTGACCAGGGATTCGTCCATTGCCGCGACGATCACGTGGAACGGATCGGCCCCCGTCGTATCTCCTCTGGACATCTTATCCACTGTCCTGGCCACCTGGAGCCGGTCGCTACGCGAGAATGCAAGCGTCGTATCGTCCATGATGCGCCGTTTTGAGATGGCATGCAGGGGGGAAGAAAGCACGGCGCGCACCAGGTCCTGCACGACCGGCGACAGTGCGTCGAGCTCGTTTTTTTCCCGGTCCTCCTGCGTTCCTCCCACGCTCGTGGCCAGGATCCGCCGTAGCTCGGCACGGCGCGGATTATCATCGATGACCCCCATCTGGATGGCCCTTGCCCACGTGGGACCCAGCTCGAGGGAGCTCATCACGTCGCAAAACACGACCCGGACGAGAGCCGGCTCCGCACCCGAGATGGCGGACAGCTCCTGTTCTAGGCCGTCCACCTTGACGAGGATCCAGGCATTGACCTGGTGGGCCAGGCCGGCCCAGGCCAAAGGCTCGGTTCCTTCGCCCGCAGTCGCATCCACGCACAGCACGTCCGCCCTGGCGAGGGAAGCGAGCACCGAGGCGCCCAGCGGGCCCGCGACAGCCGCCGACACGATGTCCAGGGTGTCCGATGAGAGCTTTGCAGCACCCAGGATCCCGCCCGCCCGGTCCAGAAAGACCCTCGCCATGGCCCTCGCCCTGGCACCTTCGGGTCCCTGCTCGGCGCAGATCCTCTCCAGCACGCCGAGGACTCCTTCAAGGTGATCGGCCGAGCTCGAGAGGGTCTCGATGGCCTCGAAGGTCTCTTGAGTGATCGGCACCCTGGAGAGGGCCCGAACGAGGCCCGTCAGAACCTCGATGCGGGGGGCGAGCTCCAGGTCGAAAACGCGGGTCACGCAATGAAGGTTGGTCCGACGGATCGTGACCTCGAAAAGCCCTGCCCTGCGTACGATCGCCTCCGTGCGGCGGACAAGCTCTCCGATGGCATCGACCACGTCAGGAACGTCGTCCGTATCGAGCAATGGCTCCGGACCGCCGTGCCTGCCGGGCGCCGCATCGGGCAGGCGGTCCGTATCTCGCGCGCCAAGCTTGCGAAGAGCCGTGAAGAGCCAGTAGAGCACGGCGACGGCCACGAAGACGACCTGGGCCCATTGCTCGAGCTTCACTCCCGGATCCCCCGGGCCCTGCCCGCGTGCCTCGATCTCGTCAGTGGCAGTGCCGGGCGTCGTGCTGTCGCCAGAGGCGCGAGCGGTCCAGGCCGCAAGGGCGAGGCAAGGATCTCGGCGAGAAGCAGCCTGCGCACGAATGCACGTGGTTGGTTGTGCGGGTCCGGCAAAAGCTCCAACCGCTCTTGCATCATTTCTTTTCCTTGCTGCCCATGTCGGAGATGGCCGTGCGCATTTCCGTGTCGGCCATGACGTTCCGCATCTGGTAGTAGTCCATCACGCCCATGTTGCCCTTGCGCAGGGCCTCTGCCATGGCCATGGGGACCTGGGCCTCCGCTTCGACGAGCCGGGCCCGCATCTCCTGCACCTTGGCCATCATCTCCTGCTCGGCCGCCACGGCCAGCGCGCGGCGACTCTCGGCATGTGCCTGGGCGATCTGCTTGTCCGCCTCGGCCTTCTCCGTGTTGAGCTTGGCGCCGATGTTGGCGCCCACGTCCACGTCCGCGATGTCGATGGAGAGGATCTCGAAGGCCGTGCCGGCGTCCAGTCCCTTGGCGAGCACGTTCTTGGAGATGCGATCCGGGTTCTCGAGCACCTCCTTGAAGTCGTTTGCGGAGCCGATGGTCGTGACGATTCCCTCGCCCACGCGGGCGATGACGGTCTCCTCCCCGGCTCCTCCCACGAGCCGCTCGATGTTGGTGCGCACGGTGATGCGGCAGATGGCCATGAGCTGGATGCCGTCCTTGGCGACGGCCGCTATCTTCGGCGTGTTGATGACCTTGGGGATGACCGACATCTGCACGGCTTCCAGCACGTTGCGCCCCGCGAGATCGATGGCCGCAGCCCTCTCGAAGGTCAGCGGGATGTTGGCCTTGTCCGCGCTGATGAGGGCCATGATGACGGTCTCGACGTGCCCTCCTGCCAGAAAGTGCGCCTCCAGCTTGTCCACGGTGATGTCGATGCCGGCCTTGACCGCCATGATCCGTGGATTGATGATCCTCGCGGGCGGCACGCGCCTCAGGCGCATGCCCACGATCTGCATGATCCCGATGTGCGCGTTGCTCGACCACGCCGCGACCCACAGCCCCACCGGGATGAGCCAGACGAAGAGCACGAAGAACAGGATCGCTCCCACGAAGAGCAGTGCGAGCACCCCCAGCGCACCTAGAGACTCGAGCGCTCCGACCTGGGCCAAGACCGCGCTTGTGATGACATTCATGTTTCCGTCCTTTCTTGACAAAGCTGGGTTCGGGCCTCGCCGTCCTCGGTTGCCCGCACCACGATCCTGGGGCCCTCCACGACGACCACCCGTATCCGGGTGCCTTTCTCGATGAGCTCGCCCCCGGTGGTTGCATCCACTCTCTGACCATCGATGAGCACCACACCAGCAGGCCTGAGCGTTGTCACTGCTTCTCCCTGTGCTCCCACGAGCCCCTCGCGACCCACGCTCACCGCACTGCGGCTGTCCGAGAGATCGCTTGCGAGACGAAACCTCTTGCCCAGCCTCGTGTGCATCACGAGGTACACGCCTGCCCCTCCCGAGGTTGCGGCCAGCAGCAGCACCACGGCCCCGGCCAGCGGCCCTATGGTGAGCCACGCATACACCGCGTCGCCCACGAGCACCACGATGCCCAGGATGCCCACGAGCCCGAACCCCGGGATGACGAACGCTTCCACGACCAGGCACATGAGGCCCAGCAAGAAGAGGCAGAACGTGACGACAAATGGTGTCAGCTCCAAGATCGCCCCGGGGTGCGTACCCTGTCTATCATCCCTCGCGGCCCGAGTCCACAGGACCGACCTCCCTGACCACGAAGCAGTCTCCCTTCGTGCCGACGACCACGACCTCCCGCCCTCCATCCACGAACGGCCCCTCGCTCTCGGCGATCCACGTCTGGCCGGCCAGACGGACCTTCCCGGTGGGCCTGAGGATGGTCACCGTGCGGCCCCTGTCCCCGATCCCGGGCATGGCACCGCTTGCCCCCTGGTGCGATGGCCCGGCAGGCAATGCCTTCTCGAGCACCAGGGGCTTGCCGGCTTTCGTGTGGGGCAAAAGCGTGGCGAAAAGGGCGAACGCCCCCATGGCCAGGGCCGCGGAGGCGAGCACCCGGAGCATCCCGCGCAAAAGCTCACCCTGGACGAGGCTCAGGTCGAGCGGCAGGCCACTGAGGGCGAGGATCAGCGCCGCGAAAAGCGCCGCGATGCCCAGCACCCCGGCCGCGCCGAACCCCGGCGTCACGAAGATCTCCACCATAAGGAGCAAGGCGCCCACCCCGAACAGGAGCAGCTCCTCCCACCCGGCAAGGTGCACCACCATGTGGCCAAAGAAAAATATGGCCAGGCACGAGAGGCCCACGATGCCGGCAGCTCCGAAGCCGGGAGTGCGCAGCTCCATGAGCAGGCCGAGAAGCCCCAGGGCCATGAGCAGCCCCGAGAGCGCGGGATGCGTCAGGGCCCGCGCCAGCCTCTCTGCCCAGGTGGGACCCGGGCGGAGGATCTCGGCACCGTCGAGGTAGAGGCTGGCGAGCAAGGCATCGAGATCGTCTGCGCTCGTGTCCGCGACGCCCAAAACGAGCGCCGCGTCCGTGTCCAGCGTCAACAGCTTCCCCCGGTCGGTGATACCCTCGATGTGCACGTCGGGATCCACCATGGCCTCGGCGATGTCTCCCCTGCGCCCCCTGGCCTTCGCCGTCGAGGACATCTCCGCCCTCATGTAGGAGATCATCTTCTCGGACGCTGCATGGGCACCACCACCTGGGCCCAGCGTCACGGGCGTGGCTGCGCCCATGCTCGCGCCCCTGCTCACGGCGATGGTCTCGCAGGCGTAGGCGATGAGCGCCCCGGCGCTGATGGCCCTCGGATGGACGAACGCGATGGTCCGCACCTCGCTCTCGAGCAGGGCGTCACGGACGATGAGCGCAGCGTCCATACGTCCGCCTGGCGTGTCGATGTCCAGGATGACCATATCGAGCCCAGCGGGATTCGAGAGGGTGCGCACGAGATACGGCGCAAGGCCCAGGTCGATGACCCCGTGCACATCTATCACTGCCACCCGCTTGCCGATGCCGCCGCCGCTCGATGGTCCTGGCACGTCCTCGTCGACCTCACCCAAAGAAGGACCTACGGCCCCTGTCCACAGAAACAGGCCAGCCACGATCGTACGGATCGCCGTTTCGGTGCCCAATCTCATCTTCTCGACGATTACATACACTGCCCGGCCCTCAAAGGACACCCATTCGACACGACCCGACTATCTGCAGATCGCCTGCAGACGATTGACTATTGCGTTTCTCTACCCCAAAATGTGAGGGAGCATTCATATCTATTACTTCGAGTAGCGGAAATCTGCCCGAGGGACGGTTATAACTCTCAGGAGCCGATAGATGAAGCATACCAACCTACTCTTGACGAGCCTGATCCTCCTCTTGGTTTTCGAACCCAGACCGGCTTGCGCACAGGGCACCCAGATCAAGCCCTACATCATGATCCTGCTGGATACCTCCAGCAGCATGCTGTTGACCCCGTGCTCCTCCGGACAGGGATGCTACTGGGAGACGCTGGGCGATGGGGGCGACAGCGTCACACGCGCCGGCTGGGGCAACTGCTGCTCGGGCCGGGACATCGGCACGGGCACGCCGCCCTCGGCCTGGGACACGGACGGCGAGGCCAACGACAGCAGGCTGTGGATTGCCAAACAGGCCATCGCTTCGGCGGTGTCCGCTTACGGCGACGTGACCTTCGGCCTGATGCGCTACTATGCCCAGACCTGCGTGGCGCCTTTTCTCTGCTACGGGGACTCCACATCCGACGTTGTCTTCCCGGCATACATGGACAACATGAACACCGGCCTGGGGGCGGTCTTCAACCCTGGTTGGAACTTCAGTTCGCCCCCCTACACGCTGGAAAACCTCGAGCTCGACCTCATCAACTACCAGGGCTTCATCAGCAGGGACGGTGCCAGCCGGTGTCTCCCCCTGGCCGCTGCCGGCGGAGATGTCCTCGTCCAATTCGCGGAAGAGAACCAGAACGCCATCCTGCAGTGGGTGGACGGGGTGGAGAGCTACAACGGCACGCCAGGGCCGGGAGGGACTGCAACGTCCATCACGAACCCGGAGCTGCGCGCCTCGGGCTTCACGCCGCTGGCCCGCTCCATCGACGCGGCGCGCACCTACATGGCCCCGATCCGAAACGCCGATCCGCTGCGACTGTGCCGCCACCACATCCTGGTGATCATCACCGACGGAGAGGATACCTGCAACGGAAACGCCCCCAACTCGGTCAACGCGCTGTACGGCCAGGGCATACCGAGCTACACGATTGGCTTCGCCTACACGTCCACCACACTGGACGACATGGCCGATCGCGGCGACGACGGCGTGCTCAACAACTCCAGCGAAGCGTTCAACGCTTCCAGCCTCACGGATCTGTCCGCCGCCTTCCAGGAGATCATCGAGGACTCCGTGCTCGTGGAGATCTGCGACGGCGACGACGACGACTGCGACACGATCGTGGACGAGGGCTTCACCAAGTACTGCGACCGGCACAACGTGCTGGGCCTGGGCGCCACGACGTCGGTCATCCGCTGCGACGATCCGGGCGAGACGCGCTGCGACGGCCTGGACGACAACTGCAACGGCGCCGTGGACGAGGGGCTCTTGAACGACTGCGGCACGTGCGGCGCGCTGACCGAGATATGCAACGGCATCGACGACGACTGCGACACCTACATCGACGAAGGTGACGTGTGCGGCATGTGCGTGCCCACGGGCGAGGTCTGCGACAACGCGGACAACGACTGCGACACGATCGTGGACAACGGCCTTTCACGCAGCTGCGGAACGGACGTGGGCGACTGCGAAAGCGGGATGCAGACGTGCGCGGCGGGCCTGTGGGGCGCGTGCGTGGGACAGGTGGTGCCCGTGGCCGAGGCGTGCGACGGTCGCGACAATGACTGCGACGGGCTCGTGGACGGCTTCACCGGCCCGTGCGAGATGTCGCCCGGGGTGGGGGACACGGGCGAGTGCGAGTACGGCTATCGCATCTGCATCGACGCATCCTGGACCGCCTGCACCGGGGGCGTTGGCCCGCGGATCGAGGTGTGCGACGGGCTGGACAACGACTGCGACGGCACGCCGGACAACGGCAACCCGGGTGGCGGCGGGGAGTGTGGCACGGAGGTGGGCGAGTGCGAGCCCGGAGTGATCACGTGCCTGCTCGGAGCGCTGGCCTGCGTGGGGGGCACTCCCGCGATCGCCGAGGCGTGCGACGGTTTGGACAACGACTGCGACGGCGCCATCGACGACGGCAACCCCGGGGGCGGAGCCTCGTGCGGGCCCGTTGCGCTGGACGGCATCGGCATCTGCGAGGCCGGGGTGACCACGTGCGTGACCGCTGGCCCCGGGTCGGCGTCTCTCGACTGTTTGGGCGCGGTGTACCCCGTTGGCGAGGACTGCAACGGCCTGGACGACGACTGCAACACGCTCGTGGACGACGACATCGACAGCGGAGCCGTGTGCGGAACCGACATCGGCGAGTGCGTTGCCGGCACGCTGCAGTGCGTTGCCGGCTCGTGGGTGTGTGCGGGCGAGGTGGCCCCCACGCCCGAGGTGTGCGACGGGCTGGACAACGACTGCGACGAGGCAGAAGACGAGGGCAACCCCGGCGGTGGCCTGGTGTGCGGGACGGACGTGGGCCAGTGCGAGCCCGGCGTGACGCTGTGCGACCTGACGCTCGAGCCGCCGGTCATCGTGTGCTTCGGCGAGGTGGCCCCCACGCCCGAGGTGTGCGACGGGCTGGACAACGACTGCAACGGCTTCGTGGACGACGGCCTGCCGCTGGGCGATCCGTGTGGCTCGGACGTGGGCGAGTGCGTGCCCGGCAACTACCGCTGCACGGTGGACGGGGCGCTGGAGTGCGTGGGGGGAGTGGGCCCTCGCGAGGAGGTGTGCGACGGGCTGGACAACGACTGCGACGGTTTCGCGGACAACGAGGCGGAGTGCCCCGTGGAAGGGTACATCTGCTGGGAGGGCTACTGCGTCGGCCCCTGCAACCCGGACGAGGAGTGGCCCTGTTCCTCTGGCCGCATCTGCGACTACATCGAGGAGTACGACGCGTTCTACTGCGTGGGCGATCCTTGCGCCGGCGTGACGTGCGACCCCTGCGAGGAGCGCTGCTACGGTGGCATCTGCCAGGGCAAGTGCGAGGGCGTGGTGTGCGACGACACGGAGGTGTGCGTGGTCAACGAGGCCAGCTGCACGGCCGAGTGCATCCGCGCGGACTGCTACGCCCCCGGCTACGAGTGCGACGAGGGCGAGCGCTGCGAGCTCGGGACGTGCCAGACCGATCCGTGCTGGGAGGTCGTCTGCGGTACGGAGCAGTTCTGCCGCGATGGCGAGTGCATCGATTCGTGCATCGCGGAGCTCGACTGCGAGACCGGCGAGATGTGCCAGGACGGCGAGTGCGTGACCGACCCCTGCCACGGCGTGGAGTGCACGGGCGGTCTCGTCTGCGACCCTGCCACGGGCACCTGCGCGGGCGACCCCTGCGAGGGCGTGTTCTGCCCCGAGCCCCAGGAGTGCAACCCTGCCACGGGCACGTGCTACGACGAGCCGTGCTACTACATCGAGTGCCCCGAGGGGTTCGAGTGCATCGAGGATCAGTGCGTCGAGGAGGGCCTCATCCCCCATCCCGACGAGACCCCCGAGGCCTCGCCCGACACGGACACGGACGCGGGCACCACCGGCCAGGACATCATCGCCACCGGCGCCGGCGGCTGCGCCGGATGCAGCATGGG
>JBFYZU010000099.1:0-9354 GCA_041309365.1 Myxococcota bacterium | reverse complement strand
TCCATGGACGAGCCGGAAGTCGACATCCCCATAGACACGTCACCCGGCGATCAAGACGTCGCTCCGGACGATCCGGCACCAGATAGTCCAGTGGATTCAACATTCGATGACCCGGAATCGGTCGGTGACGCCATGCCATGGGACTCTGGGGTAACACCTGGTGACGCCTGTTTCACCCCTATCGATGCTGGGTTCGACCCGGTTCTGGATGCCTTCGAACTGTCGGCTCCTGGACGGGATCCGACACCGTGCGAGGGGTGCTGTCGTCAGGTGACGTTCTGGGACGGCAACGAGGTTCTTGACAACGTCGATGTCTGGGGCCGTTTCATGGTCTACCGCGCAACGTCAAGAATCGCACCGTATTTATACTCCCAAATCAGGCTTGTCGATCTTCAAACCTACCAAGAGTATATCCTGGAGAGGGGCACGTACAATTCTCCTGAGAACATGGGCTACAGCCTTCAGTTTCCATCGATATGCGAATCCAATGTGATTTACTTGAGGTATCTTGGAGCTGGAACATCCTTGCCTTTAACATATGATGTCATCCTGGTTCCTTTAATAGGTGAGGGTTCAACAATTGTTCATTCTGGAACCGTGGTTGATGGCGGCTGGGGCCCGCACGACATCCACATGTACGGAGACAACGCCGTGTGGGACGAGAACCGCACGCCTCTCCCCGCAGGGCAGGAGTTGTACCTTTTACACATATCGACGGGCGAGCTTCAGAAGATATCGCTCGGCATGTGCTGCGTCGGATCCCAGGCGATCTGGGGGACGAAGGTCGTGTACTCGGACGTGGGAATGGATATCCTGATGTACGACATCGAAACTGGCGAGACGATCCATGTGACGGACGACCTCTACGATCAATGGGACTGCGAGATCTGGGACAATATAGTAGCGTGGGTGGATACCCGAAACGGTGGCAACGAAGGGACGAGGACCAACGCCGATATCTATATGTACGACATTGTCACGGGAGAAACGCGGCAAGTGACTACCAACCCGTTCACGCAGATGGGAGAACTGGACGTCTACGAAGACATGATCGTATGGAGAGACCTCCGCGACGATCCGGAGCACCCAGACGACTGGATGGCAGCCAGGAACTTAAACATCTACGGGTACCTGATCCCGTTCTCGACAGAGTACTCAATGACGAGATACGATGGCGCGGAAGGCTATCCAAGATTGTACGGCGACAATGTCTTCTACGGGGCACTCGACACGTACGGCTTTTTCAGCATGTTCATGTTTCAGCTATAACAGAAGGGAACCACTGACCAGTTAGTTGAACCGGGTGATCACTGTGCGACCAACTCAAACCAGTCGAACGTGAGCGTGACCGACTCGATGACGTTCTCGTCGGTCTCGTTGTCCCAGTCGCCGGCGACGCACTTCACGGGCCAGGCGCGGGAGAGTGACCAGCGCCACGGACGTCATCGAGGGCGCATGCCGGCATCTCATCAAGGATCGTCTCGATCTGACCGGTGCCCGGTGGTGGCGTCTCGACCGTGCCGAGGCGGTCCTTCAGCTTCGGGCTCTGCGGTCCAGTGGTGATTTCGATGCCTACTGGACTTTTCACGAACGGCAGGAGCAGATGCGCAACCACCACGCGCACTACTACAAGGGGATAATCCCAAGTACCATCCGTCCTACGCGGAATCACCTTCGCCGCCAACCAGCAATCGTGCCGTCATGACCGTCGGGATAAAGAGCCACACCCAATAACTTTTACCCACTGGGGAGCTGTAATTGTCGCTCGCCATCTCTTGCCTCTCGCTCTCCCCGACAGGCTGCACAAGCCCTGGCGGGCGTGCCCCGAGCCGGTCCCACCGCGAAAGACATGTGGGTTCTATCGACCAGTTCATCTAAAAACCTGCCAGTAGATGGTTTCGCCAATACTCCAGGCCACAGCGTATTCGTCATCGCCAACTGAAGCCAGGTCGTACTGTCTGATGCCGACTGGATCCGAACCACCGTCCCACACGTATATTTCGTTGACGAGCCTGCCTGCACGATCCAGACGAGCAATGTGGAGTCCGATCTCCATGCTTGCAGAGGAGCCACCCCACAGCACGACATACCCGAGTTCATCGTGCTCAATGCGGACACCTGCATAGGAAGCGCGTGCCAACTGGATACGATATGGGGCCTCAAGGAGGACTCCGGCATCAACAAACCTCGCAAGGTATAGACCCTCGCGACCTGTGGACTCGCCATCCTGTCTTCCATGGTCGAATAAGATGGCGTACCCATCGTCTCCACAGGCTACGTCTGCGCTGAATCCCTCACCTATGGATGTGCTTTCAAGCAGCGTTCCATCCATGAGGAGAGTGTGCTCGTGCATGGGGTGATGGCATTCCGTATCTACGAGGGCAGACAGGCTCATCCGGAAAGCGCCGTCGCTGCAGAAGTCTATCCGTGGCCAAGAAGTAGCGCGCCAATGGACCTCGGTGGATTCGGCCAGGATGTCATCTCCCAATGGTGAGAACATGCTGAATCTGGCGGGCATCGGAGTCCAATCGCAATCCAGGGGAGCCGGAAGGGGCATCTCCAACCAGCTCAGACCATAACTGCTGCCGGTCCAGGCCACGTTGTGGTGGCGTGCATCAGGATGCTCCACGATGAGCCTGGGATCGCTCAGCCTCTTGCCCGTTTCGCCAATGCGGACGAACACGATTCCACCAAGGTTGCGGTTCCCGTAGAAGACGCCGTACTCGCTTCCCGTCCAGGTATGGTCCACCGTGATGGACCAGTTACTGTCGTCGGTCATCACCTCGTATTCGTTGATGAGTTCTTCCCCAGTCAAACTGAATCGCCGGAAGCTCATCAGCTGCTCGTAATCATCGCCTATGTGGAAGTACATGAGGCTGTACTGCTCGCCACTGCATTCTAAGTCCATGGCGTTGTTGTTGGCGACTACCTCATCGCCGGAAACTACCGGTACCGGTGGCCCCACCGTGGTGATGGGAGGCACGTCCGGGTCAGGGGTCGGGTCAGGCGTCTCCCCGTCACCTGAACGGCAGAGCCAGTCGCAACCGTCACCGTTCATCCGGTTGCCGTCGTCGCACTCCTCTCCTGGATCGACCTCTCCATCGCCGCAGCGCTCGTCAACGCCGGGGGCGTCCTGCCACCACGACTCCGGACGAATGTCGATATCGGATTGCTCATCGCTATTGGAATCCAAATCTCCTATCTGATGTTCACTTGCACACGCACAGAGCAATATGCACATTACTTTCACGGTTGCAATACATAACCCCATTTGTCCTGAACCACGGTTACACGAACAGGGTTTCTTCATGCCGTGTACCTTCCACGCACCTCAGAGGCTGACGCAGCGCACCTTGTTGCAGGTGTTTTTTTCATTGAATCCGATGTGGCACCCGAATGTCGCTGTCAGGCCGACAACCCATGCCATGTCCGGGAACGTCGTGTAGGTCGAGGACGACCACTCGATGCCGCACTCTCCGTCCATAGCCGGATCCCGGTAGCATCCGGCCGTTCCGGGGCCGCCTCCGACGCAGCCGATGTAGCACGTCGTGTCCCTGCACAGGCTGTCGAGGCATTCGTCCGTTACGCCACACGACCCGCCATCCTCGTTCTCCGAACACCCGCGGATCATGGTTCGGATAGTCCCGATGGTCGGCAGCTCCCAGCTCCCGGCTCCGCGACCGGCGAGCGATAGCGCCGCGCAGTATCCGATTGCCTCCGACCAGTTCAGGCATCCGGCCGCGGGGGGGTCTTCCCACAGGTAGCCTGTCGTGTAGTCGTACCAACAGCCCAGGTCGTTGCATCCATCGCAGCAGGGATTCACCTCCGTGCACTCCTGATCTCCAGTCAGCGGGTCCGCGTCGTTGCAGTCTGTTCCGCCGCAATCCGTCCCATCGACTTCTGTGGCCGCATACCCGTCACCGTCGCCATCGAAAGGTTCGTGAGAGCAGATGCTGTAATCCGTATCACAGGAATCCACAGTGCACGGATTGGAGTCGTCGCAGTCGCCGTCCGAGGCGCATTCAACCTCGGAAACGACGTCGTCCTGTCCCGGATCCACGAGCGAATCCCCGACGATGTCCACGATGTCAATCGACGTGTCGGTTGCCGTGTCCTCGTTGCCACCGCAGGCGACGAGCAGCATCGCAAGGAACGTGGTGGTGCCCCTCATGGTCGTCCTTTCGCAGATGCATGAATGCTACGTCCAGAGGAAGGCAGAGGCAAGGTCGAGGAAAAAGTGGCGTGGGGACGTGAAGAGCATGCCTGTGCCCACCAATAATCCCATCGGCCTTGAGTGCGTGCCGCTTCCTGCGGCGGTGCCTTCCGTGCGCGGGTCGGGGCGATGGGGATCGAGGAAGTCCTCGTCGGGTCGCGAAGTCCATGAAAATATCCGTACGTCGAGAGAATGATCGGGACCCTACTCAGGGACTGCCTCGACCACGACCCACTTCGTGATGAGGTGCAAAGGATCGGCCTCCCACGTCGGATATATCAGTCCTCGCTTCCGTCAAGGAGTCGATTGCGTTCTTTTCGACCGCCTGGGCACGGCGATGATGTGCGTCATGACTCCCAGATGTGATTTCTGGTAGGGACCAGGGCCCGCGAGACGGACATTTGACCTGCCGCGGATAGTTTCGTACCATGTCGATCCATGGCCCCTCGGAGTACGGGCCGAGAAAAGGAGGCGCGCGATGACGAGATGGATCCTGCCGGCGATGCTGCTCGCGGCATCCCTGGCGTTCTCCCACGTGGCCATGTCGCAGGAGGAGGCAGCCGACCCCGCGGCCGCCGACCCCGCAGCCGCCGGGACAGCGGAAGCCGCTCCGGTAGCGCCGGTCGAGGCGCAGCCGGCGCCTGCCGCGGCTCCGGCGCCTCCGCCGAACGGCACCGGGCGAGGGCTCATCATCGGTGGATGGGTCTGGTTCGGGGTCATGTGGGTGCCCTCCCTCATCTACGGCATCGCCACCGCGGCCAAGTACTCGCTGGGCGGGCAGGCGCTGCACATCGTCCCGGTGTTCGGGCCCATCATCCTCGGCGCGATGTCCATCGCCGCGGGTGGGATCTACGAGGACGCCGGTGGGACGACCCCTGCCGGGACCATCGCCAAGGTCGTCGGCGTCTTCCACATCATATGGGGGCTCCTCGAGGCGGGCGCCCTCACGATGGCCATCGTCGGGCACGTGAGGTACGCCGAGTACCAGGAGTACAAGGCCAGCCTGGGCGCCGAGCTCGAAAACCCGCTGTACCCCGGCCAGAAGATGGGCCTTCGCCTCTCCCCGGTCGGCACCTCGGATGGCGTCGGCCTGGGCGTCGTGGGCTACTTCTAGCGGCACTTCGCAGGCCGGGCATCTCATGTCTTTCGTCCTCGCCGTGCGCCTGCGACGTGGCTTTGCCCGAGACCTGCGCATTCGACCTGGTTCGCTATCCAGAGGGGGCCGGTCACCTGAGCAATGCGGCCACGGTGCTCGTCGAGCTGGCCGAGCGTCTCGATGAGCGCAAGCTCGTGGACGTCGCGCCCCTCGTCCGGCTTCCGGACGTGCAGCGCCTCGGGTACCTGCTCGATGTGAACGGGTTGTTCTTCGTTCCCGTATCCATGTGTCTCTCCTTTCCGGGGAGCCGTGTCACCGGACAAGGAGAGCTCGGGTCAACTGTTTCTCACGCGGTGGGATCGCTCAGATAACGGCGCGGCGCATACAACCAGTTGAATATAAACAGAAATGAATGGCAATTGGTCCGGTGGGAGGCCTTGCATGATCCGCAGATATGCTGCGGATTAATTAGATTATTCCGCGGTAACCTTGCGGGAAACGGCCTACGAGGCTATTGTTGGAGCATGCACATCGATCGGATCATACCTCTCGAGCGTGACCTCGAAACCCGGAGCGTCTTGCTGCTCGGCCCCCGTCGGACCGGCAAGACCTGGTGGGTGCAGCATCAGGCACCCACCCATCGCGCATACGATCTGCTGAAGTCCGACGTCTTCCAGCGACTCTCCGCGCGCCCCTCATTGATCAGGGAATCCCTGGGTGCCGGAGATCGGCTGATCGTCATCGACGAGATCCAGAAGCTGCCGGTGTTGATGGACGAGGTGCACGTCATGATCGAGGAGACGGGGACGTGTTTCCTTCTGACGGGCAGTAGCTCGAGGAAGCTGGAGCGATCGCACACATCGTTGATGGGAGGACGGGCACGCACGAGACTGCTGTGCCCGCTCGTCAGCGCGGAGCTGGAGGCGTGGGACCTGCAGCGTGCCATCCAGTACGGGATGCTGCCGCCGGTGTACCTCTCGGACGATCCGCTCGGGGACCTGGACTCGTACGTGGGGACCTATCTGCGTGAGGAGATCATGGCGGAGGCCCTGAGCAGGAAGATCGAGAACTTCTCCCGGTTCCTGCATCATGCGGCACATGCGAGTGGCGAGATCGTCAACTTCGAGTCCGTCGGTCGGGATGCACAGGTCCCGGCCCGGACGATCCGGGAGTACTACTCGGTGCTTCTCGATACCCTGATGGGCGCCATGCTCGAGCCTCTGCAGACGACCGGGAAGCGCAAGGCCGTCTCGAAGGGCAAGTTCTACTTCTTCGACATCGGAGTCGTGCACTCGCTCACCGGCGAGCTCTCCGTGCCGCCCCACACGGCCGGCTACGGCAAGGCCTTCGAGCACCTGATCTGGCAAGAACTGAACGCATACCAGAAGTACTTCGCACGACGCGGCCGCATCAACTTCTTCAGGGACATCCACGGAGCGGAGGTGGATTTCGTGCTGGACGAGAGGATCGCCGTGGAGGTCATATCTGCCCAGATCGTGCACGATAAGCACCTCCGGGGACTGGAGGCCATCCTGGAGCAAAGCGATTTCCCCATCGAGCGGCGCATCGTCGTGTGCCAGGAGCCTCAACGGCGCAAGGTCGCAGGCATCGAGATGATCCCCTACGGCGAGTTCCTGGAAGAGCTCTGGTCCGGGACCCTGCTGACCGGCTGACACCCTTGCCGGGATTGCGCCGGGTGCCACGCCGAGGATGCTGGACGATGAGGAACTTCGCCACGGCCGAGGTGCCGTATGTAAGAAGCACAAGAGATGTCCGCCTCATAAGCAGTCATTGATGTCCGGTCAGCCTCGGCCACGGTCCACTGCGTGATCGGGAACGGCGCGTCGGCGACCTGCGTCGGGCGCAGCCTTGTGCAGGCTCACCAAGGAGCCCGAGGTGCACTCCACGACCGCCTCCTGCACGACGATGACGTGGGTCATGACGCAACAATGGGGTTTCTGGTAGGGACACCCGATGAAGCTCGACTCATCCGTAAGCATCTCGGGCTATACAGGTGTCCAGCAGGTCACGTCCACAGCTCGCCGAGCACCCTCTCGAGGTCCCCTGGCAGGAGCGCGAACGGGTAGTTTCTCAGGTCCTCTCCGGGCCGCTCGTTGGCGAACGGCCGGTTGCAGGCCACCTCGCCGTCCTTTCCCGGGCAGCCGCTCGTCCGAAAGGGCGTGCCCTTGCGGACTTCGGCTTCGAGCGCCGCTGCGTCGAGCCCGAACGCGCCGATGCGCCCGCCGTCATCGTACGCGAACCGCTCGGCACGGCCCAGGCCGGAGTCGATGAGCCAGCGCGCCACCTGGATGCGGCGGTACTGCCCCACGGCCGGCTGCGGCCTCTCCTGGAGCGCGGATCCGGGCTCCGGGTAGAAGCAGAACAGGTGGGTGCGCCCGCCCATGTCCCTGACCCGCTGGATGGCGCCGGCCATCTGCTTCTCCGTCTCGCCGAGCCCCACGATGAGGTGGCAGCCCGCCATGCCCTCGCCGAACACCTCCACGGCCTTCTCGAACGACGCCCAGTAGCGGCCCCACCTGTGAGGCCCCCTGATGCCCCGGCCCCGCATCGCGTCGAAAAGCTCCTCGGTGGCCGTGTCCACGGCGATGCCCACCATGTCCATCCCGGCATCGCGCATGGCCTCCATGTCCTCGCCATCGATGACCGTGGGCGAAAGGAGGCCCGAGATGGGCGTGTCGAGCCTCTCCCGGATCCGCCTCGTCACCTGCACGACCTGTGCGCCCGAGCCTCTGCGCGTGATCATGGAGATGCAGATCCTTGCGAACCTGTCCTGCCTTGCGACCATGGCATCGAGGAGCGCCTCGAAGGGGAGGGTGGGCCACTTGACCCTGATGAACCCCTTGGACGCGTACTCCCCGCGCCTGTCGTTGTTCAGGCCGCAGTAGGCGCAGCGCCCCACGCAGCCCTTGGGGTCGGTCATGAGAAGGTTGATGCACCCGAGCCTCGCGTCCCTGTAGAACATCCCCGGCTCGAGGCCCAGCGTCATGGCCGCGGCCAGGCTGATGCGCATATCGTCCCTGGTGCCCATCCTGTTGCCTCGCTGCTCGGTCCAGCGCAACGTTCGTAACCCAAACCCCGCTCCCTTGCCAGCCCCCTCGCCGCTGTCGCGCCCCGGGCCTGCGATGACTCGTCGAGACCCCGGGCATGCCCGACGAGAGTCGGGCCATCTTCCATGACGGTTCCATGACAGACAGGCGGTAGGGTAGGGCGCATGGTCCGCGTCGCAAAGGAGCCGGTGAGCGCCTACACCCACTTCGCGGGCCTGGCGGCCGCGGCCGTGGGGCTCGTGCCCCTCCTGGCCATGGCCCGCGGCGACGCGCTCAAGCTCACCGGAATGTCCCTGTACGGCGGGGCGCTCCTCCTCGTGTTTTTGTCGTCGAGCGCGTACCACTTCTTCGACCTCGGCGACCGGGGCAACCGCTGGCTGCAGAGGTTCGATCACGGCGCCATCTTCCTGCTCATCGCCGGGACGTACCTCGCACCGCTCATGCACACGCTGCATGGGGCTTGGCGCGTCAGCATGGTCGCCGTGGTGGGAGGCATCGCGATCGCCGGCGTGATCATGAAGCTCGTCTGGATCGACTGCCCCCGCTGGATCGGCACGGCCATCTACATGGCCATGGGATGGCTCGTGCTCGTGCCCGCCCACCTCGTGATCCCCAGGCTCTCCACCCCAGGGCTCGTGCTCCTGGTCGCCGGCGGAGCGGCCTACAGCCTGGGCGCGCTGGTGTACGCCGTCGAGGCGCCCGACCCGCTGCCGGGCAGGTTCGGGCACCACGAGATCTGGCACCTGTTCGTCCTGGCCGGCGCCGCGAGCCACTACGCCTTCATGCTGGACCTGGTGGGCAGGCCCTACCCGTCGGCCATCCTCTGATCGCCGCCGTGGGTCTCAGGCCCCGTGACGCCTCGCCAGGAGGCAGATCACGTCGGGCCTGTCCGTGAGCACCGTCGTCACGCCGCACGCCACGCACCGCTCGTACTGCCTGGCCGTGTTCACGAGGTATCCCATGAAGGTCTTGCCCCT
>JBFYZU010000098.1:0-15712 GCA_041309365.1 Myxococcota bacterium | reverse complement strand
CCCATGGACGAGGAGAAGGCCAAGGAGAAGCTCGACGCCATCAAGGAGAGCAAGTAGGCTCCGGCCGCACGGCGCTGGCGATGGCGAGGGGGTCGTCGCTGATGATCACGTCCACGCCGGCCTGGGTCACCCGGCGGGCCTCGTCGGCCTCGTTGACGACCCAGGCGCTGACCGTCCAGCCTCGCTCGTGCCACTTCTCCACGGAGTCGGGGCTGACGAGGGAACGATGGGGGTGGATGGCGCTCCAGCGGCCGGCCAGGCGGCGCGAGACGCCGATGCGCGAGTGGATGGAGTCGGGTGCGGCGATGAAGGCCATGCGCAGGCCGGGCAGGGCGTCGGCGATGCCTCGCAGCGTCAGGTAGTTGAAGCCGCTCACCGTGATGGAGGGCGCCGTGGTGAGCTCGCGTCGCCGCATGAGCTTGCGGAATGGCTCCACGATGTGACGGTCCATGACGTGGGCGTGCTTGACGTCCAGGATGAGGGGGATGTCGGGGCCGATGACGTCCAGCGCCTCGTCCAGGGTGCAGACCCGCTCGCGGCCCTCCAGGGGGATGGAGCGCAGGCGGCCGAAGCTCGTCCTCCTCAGCTGTTCTCGCACTCCGGAGATCCGGACGAGATCCTGGTCGTGAAAGCAGACCAGATGGCCGTCACGGGTCATGGACACGTCGATCTCCAGGCCGAAGACGCCGGCCTCGATGGCGGCGGTGAAGGCGCCCAGGGTGTTCTCGAAGGCATCTGCCGTCAGGCCGCGGTGGGCGAAGATCCTCGGAGCGGCGCCATGCTCGCGGTTCCACAGCATTGGTCGTGTCGTCTACAGGTCGATCCGCTGGACCCAGCCCTCCGGGGCGGGCGCGTGGCCGTACTGCATGTCCAGCAGGCTGTCGTAGAGCCTCCTGCTCAGCTTGCCGAGCTTGCCTCCGCTGATGGCGTGCTCCACCTTCCTGTAGTGGATGAAGCCCACGGGCGAGATGATGGCTGCGGTGCCTGAGCCGAAGGCCTCCGTGAGGGCGCCCGTGCGAGCGCCCTTCACGACCTCGTCGATGGAGAGCTGACGTTCGGTCACGGTCAGGCCCCAGCTTCGGCACAGGTGGATGACCGCGTCGCGTGTCACCCCCGGCAGGATGGAGCCGGTCAGCGGCGAGGTGATGACCTCGTCGTCGAGCACGAAGAACATGTTCATCGTGCCCACCTCCTCGACGTACTTGAGCTCGAGGGCGTCCAGCCACAGGACCTGGGTGTAGCCGGCCTTGCGGGCCTCCATCTGGGCCTTGAGGCTGGAAGCGTAGTTGCCGGCGCACTTGGCCTCTCCCACGCCTCCGCGCACGGCGCGCACGTACTTCTCGCTCACCCATATCTTCACCGGGTTGAAACCCTCGGGGTAGTAGGCACCCACGGGGCCGACGATGATGAACAGATAGTACGTGTTGGAAGGGCGCACGCCCAGAAACGGGTCGATGGCCACCACCGTGGGGCGGATGTAGAGGGCCGTGCCCTTGGTGCGGGGGATCCAGTCCCTGTCCAGGAGCACGAGCTTCTTCAGGCCCTCTTCGACCACGTCGAGGGGGAAGGCCGGGATCTCCAGCCGGTCGCAGGAGCGCAGCAGGCGCTCCAGGTTCTTCGTGTGCCTGAACAGGTAGATGCCCTCGTCCTTGCCCCTGTAGGCCTTGAGCCCCTCGAACACGGCCTGCCCGTAGTGCAGGACCATGGCGGCCGGGTCGAGCTCGAGCGGCCGGCGCGGGACGATGGCCGGGTCGTGCCACCCGCGCGACGTCTCGTAGCGCATGAGGAACATGTGATCGGTGAAGTGCTGGCCGAAGCCCAGCCTGGACTCGTCGTCGGGAAGCGACCCGATCCTCGATGTCTCGGCGCGGGTGATGGGAATGTCCATCCGATCTTCCTTTGCTGCCGGTGTGTCTGGCAACTATACAGAGCCGAACTGGCATTGCAAGGTGCGGCTGCGCCGAGGCCGGCACTCGACTTCGAGGGCAGAACTGCGCTACACAACCGGGGTGACCAGGGAGCGCAAGTACCTTCTGGCGGCCGCCGGCCTGCTCGCGGCGGTCACGTCGCTCAAGCTCGTGCTGGCCTCGATGGGTGGGCTCGGAGACTCCGAGGCGCTGTACGCGGTGTACTCCCTGCACCCGCAGGGAGGCTACCTGGACCACCCGCCCTTCGTCGGGTGGCTCATCCGGCTCACCACGATGGCGGCGGGCCGATCCCCTCTGGCCGTGAGGCTGGGCTCCATCCTGCTGTTCCCCGTCACGGCCATGCTGGTCTTCGACCTGGCGCGCAGGCTGGGAGGCGGGCCTTGCTCAGGGCTCGTGGCAGTGGCGCTCATGTGCGCCATCCCCATCACCTTCGTCGGGGGCCTGGCGGCGACGCCGGATGCGCCCGCGGCCCTGTTCTGGGTGCTCGCGGCCTGGCTCGTGGTCAGGCACGTGAAGGACGGCATCCCCGACAGGAAGCCTCTCGTGCACGCGGCAATCATGGGGCTCGTCCTCGGGCTGGGCATGATCTCCAAGTACACGGGGGTGCTGATGGTGGTCTCCTTCGTGGCCGTCGTGCTGAGCCTGCGCAGGCGCTGGGCGCTCACCTACATGCTGCCGGCGCTGGTGACGGCGGCCATCGTGGCCATCCCGGTCATCGTCTGGAACCAGGAGAACGGGTGGGCGTCCTTCATGCACCGGCTGCTGTGGTCGCAAGAAGGCATGGGCATGAGCGCCCGGAACCTCGGGGGCCTCGTGGGCGGACAGCTGCTCTACATGTCGCCCGTGATCATGGTGCTCGTGGTGACGGCCATGGTCAGGGCCTGGCAGCGCCGGTCGAAGGACGAGCTCATGATGGTCGTGGCCCTCCTCTCGTGGATCCCGGCACTGCTTCTTTGGTGCCTGTGCGCGATCAGCCGCGTGGCAGAGCCTCACTGGCCCACGCTGGCGTATCTGCCCGTGCTCGCGGTGATGGGCGCCGGATGGGACACGGGGCTCGTCGCCGGCAAAAGGAGGCTGGTCTGGGCAGGTGCGGTGGCGGCGCTGTGCACGGCTCTCGGGCTCTGTGCGGCTGCGACGCCTCTGGCCACGCGGTGGGGGCTCGTGGATACGCGCACCGACATCACCAACGAGCTCTACGGCTGGGATCGCGTGGCGGCCAAGGTGCGGGCGACGACGCCGCCGGACGCGCTGGTGGTGGGGCCTCACTGGACCGTGTGCGCCCAGCTCGAGTGGCAGCTGGCCGGCGAGCGCGACGTGTCCTGCGTCACCGTGGAGAAGGACGACTGGGACTTCTGGTACCCCGTGAGGACGCGGGATCCCGAGCTGTACCCGAGGCTCCACTACGTGACCGACGAGCGTTTCTCGAAGCTCGACCCGTTCATCCTGACCATGGAGGCCGTGCTCCTCTCCAAAGTCGAGATCGAGCGGGGGGGCAAGGTCGTCAGGACCTTCAGGATCTACAGGCGATAGGTGCTCTGGGTTGCGGAGGCAGACAAGGGCCTACACGCGCGCCGCGGCTGCGGTCCTCCTGTGGTCCACGGTGGCCACCGCGTTCGAGCTGACCCTCAGGCACATCGACTTCGTGGGTCTCGTCCTGTGGTCGTCGCTCGTGTCCACCGGGGTTCTGTTTCTCGTGCTCGTCGCGCAGGGCAAGATCGGCCACCTGGGGCGCATGACGGCGCGAGACTGGGGCATGTCCGCGGTCATGGGGATGCTCAACCCCTTCGCGTACTACCTGGTGCTCTTCAAGGCGTACTCCATGCTTCCTGCGCAGCAGGCCCAGCCGCTCAACTACACGTGGCCCGTGGTGCTCGTGCTCGCCTCCATTCCGGTGCTCGGCCAGAAGATCCGCCTGCAAAGCATCCTGGCCTGCCTGGTGAGCTTCGCGGGGGTCGTGGTCGTCTCGACGCAGGGGAGGCTCTCGACCCTTCGCGTGGAGAGCCCCCTGGGCGTGGGCCTCGCCGTGGCGAGCTCTCTCGTCTGGGCCACCTACTGGCTCGTCGGCATGCGCGACCGCAGGGACGATGTGGTGAAGCTGTTCTGCGGCTTCGTGTTCGGGTGTGCGGCCATAATGGGCACGAGCGTGGCCACGGGATCGCTCGCGATCCCTCCCTGGCAGGCGCTGGCAGGGGCCGCGTACGTGGGTCTCTTCGAGATGGGTGTCACGTTCGTGCTGTGGCTCGGGGCGCTCGAGCTTTCAAGGACGACGGCGCAGGTGAGCATCCTGGTGTACTTATCGCCATTTCTGTCGCTGGTGCTCATAGGGGCCGTGCTGAAGGAGAAGATCCTGCCTGCCACCGTGGTGGGCCTCGTGCTCATCGTTGCCGGGGTGGCCATCGGCCGGCTGGGCGAGCTGATGGAAAATTCACGATCGAGAAGGGCTGCTTGATATTGTGACGGCCGGTCGCTAGCATGCCCCACATCCGGGAGCGGGATCATGGGAGAATCGTTGGACAGGGCGCAATACTACCTCGAGCTCGTCGATAGCTGGGTATGGCACCCGTACTTCATGGTCGCCATCCTGGTGGGCACGGGCCTGTATCTGACCCTCAGGTTCGTGTTCCCGCAGTTTCGCTACTTCGCGCACGCCATCGCCCTGGTTTCCGGCAGGCACGACAAGAAAGAGGACGCGGGTGAGGTCTCCCACTTCCAGGCGCTGGCCGCGGCCCTGTCGGCCACCGTGGGGATCGGCAACATCGCGGGAGTCGCAACGGCCATCCACCTGGGCGGGCCAGGGGCTGTCTTCTGGCTGTGGGTGAGCGGCTTTCTGGGCATGGCCACCAAGATGACGTGCTGTGCCCTGGCCGTGAAGTACCGGGACATCCTGCCGGACGGCTCGGTGGCCGGCGGCCCCATGTACACCATCAAGAACGCGCTCCCGAGATGGAAGCCTCTCGCCTACGTCTTCGCGGTGTTCTGCGCCATCAGCGCGGCCTTCGGCGCGGGCAACGCGGTGCAGGCCAACACCATCGCGGTGCAGATCAACGAGGCCTTCGGAGTGCCCCGCTGGGTGGTCGGGCTCGTGATCTCGTCCCTGGTGGCCGTGGTCATCCTGGGTGGGATAAAGCGCATCGGCGCCGTGGCCGGCAAGCTCGTCCCCATCATGGCCATCTTCTACTTCGCCGGGTCCATCGTCATCCTGGCCATGAACCTGACCCAGCTGCCGGCGGCGTTCAGGCTCATCTTCGAGTGCGCCTTCACCCCCACGTCCGCAATGGGCGGTTTCGTGGGCGTCGCCGTGACGTCGGCCATCCGCTTCGGAATAGCCCGGGGGACCTTCTCCAACGAGGCAGGGCAGGGATCCGCGCCCATCGCCCACGCGGCTGCGAAGAGCGACCCCCCCATCCGGGAGGGCTACGTGGCCCTGCTCGAGCCGTTCATCGACACGCTGGTCATCTGCACCCTCACCGCCCTGGTCATCCTGTCCACGGGCGCGTGGAAGGAGAAGTCGAAGGGCGAGCTCCCGCTGACCTCGGTGCAGGTCATGAAGAACCCCATCGAGTCGCACGAGGACGCAGCCAACGAGGCGAACCTGTTCTCCGGCCCCGTGTCCTACGAAGAGGGTCTGGCCAGGGGGGGCTTTCTGGTGTTCCACGAGCGCAGCGTGGTGGAAGCACCCAAGCTGTCGCTTTCCGGAGCGGCGTTCACGGGCCTGGTGGACTTCGAGAAAGGCAAGCCCGTCAAGGCCCAGATCTCGCGGGAGGACGACAAGGCGCCTGCCGGGCTGCAGTCCAGAAAGAGGATGCTGTCCGCCGGGGAGATGGGCGCCATCAGCGTGTCCGGCTACTTCTGCCAGACGGGCGCCGTGCTCACGTCCCAGGCCTTCGAGAAGCACCTCGGGTTTCTGGGAAAGATCATCGTGATCATCGGGATCGTGCTCTTCGGCTACTCCACGTGCATCACGTGGTCCTACTACGGCGACAGGGCCGTCACGTTCCTTTTCGGGGCCAGGGCGGTCATGCCGTACAGGATCCTCTTCGTGGCCATGAACTTCACCGGCGCCGTGGTCGCGCTCAACATCGTCTGGACCATGGCGGACATCTTCAACGCGCTCATGGCCCTGCCCAACATCGTATCGCTGTGGCTGCTCTCGGGCGTGGTGGGCCACATGATCAAGCGGTACTCCATCAAGGACGGAGGGATCGACCTGGACGCAGCCGCGGCCAGACCCGCCTCGGAGCACCCGGTGAAGAGGAAGAAGAGGTGAAAAAGATGATGAGGGACGCGCGCCTCGTTGTCGCATGCGCCTCGCTTCTTGCGGTGGCGCTCTCGTCGAAGCCTGCCCTGGCCGGGTGGACCCTCACGAACAGCGGCATCGGCCAGACCAAGGGCATCTTCGACCTGTCCACTCCGGATCCCAGCGCGTGCTACGCGGTGGGTATCCACGACACCGGCTCGGGCGACCAGGCCACCATCTGGGTGACGACGAACGGCGGCGGGTCGTGGGACATGAAAAGCCCCTCCACGAGCCCCATGGCCATGTACGTCAGCGTGTTCGCACCCACGCCGACCAAGGCGTACGTGGGGTCCATGCGCTACATCTTCATCACCACCGACGGCGGGCTGGGCTGGACGCAGACGGGGGATGCGGGTGCGCTCACCATGGTCAGCGGCGTGGGCGGCTACGGCGAGAACCTGGTGGTGGCCGTGACCTCGAGCGGAGCCATCTTCCGCTCGGACACGGGAGGAGCCAGCTGGGCGGCGGTGGACAACCCCATCTCGGACCCCCTGGCGAAGGTCTGGTTTCTCGACGAGACCCACGGCTGGCTGCTGGGCAACAGCTACGACGGCGACACGGGGGTCTACAGCGACGGGGCGCTCCTGAGGACCACGGACGGCGGCCTGACCTGGGACGTGATGTTCAGCGGCGAGGCGCGCGGCATCCAGGCCGTGAGCTTCATCAACCCGTACGAGGGATGGCTCGTCTCCGTGTCCGCGAGCGGTCCCACGTTCGAGAAGACGGCGGACGGCGGCGCCACCTGGACGAGGCTCGACGTCCCCACCTACACAGAGGGGCCCGTGAACGATCTCTGGGACGTGGAGTTCTTCGACCGCTGCGAGGGATGGCTCATCGTGGCCACGGGAGAGGATCAGGTCACGTCGAGCCTGTTCTACACGAGCAACGCGGGGGAGAGCTGGACCGAGTGGGGAATGGACTGGGCGATCGTGCCGATCCCGTTCCCGATCACGCTGAGGGGCCAGCCCATCACCATGGACTTCTCGGACCGAAGCAACGGCTACACGGGCGGCTTCTACGAGATCCTCGGAAGGTACACGGGAGAGCTCCCGGACCCGGGGTGCGGGGGGACAAACCCGGACTCCTGGACCGATCCGGAGAGGCCCGAGGGCTACGACTACTACGGAGACAGCGGCTGCGGCTGCTCCATGGTGCGGTGACAGGGATGGCAGAGAACAAGAAACCCAGACGGCTCCCCATCAAGATATCCGACGAGGTGCTCAGGGGAGCGTACGCCAACAGCCTCATGGTCATGCACACCGAGAGGGAGTTCGTCCTGGACTTCGTCTCGATGTTCCCGCCCCAGGGAACCGTCACGGCTCGCGTCGTGGTCAGGCCCGAGAACGCGAAGCGCATGCTCAAGGCGCTCTCGGAGAACGTGGACAGGTACGAGGCGCGGTTCGGCGAGATCAAGGCCCAGGCCCCCGATCCCGAGATCGCGCCCGAGTTCTCATGACTGGGGACAGGCCCACCTGGCGGTTCCCGCGCGTCTTCTGGATCGCGAACCTGTCGGAGCTCTTCGAGAGGGCGGCCTACTACGGCACGTTCATCGTGCTCACCCTGTATCTCACGGACGAGGTCGGCTTCACGGACGTGGAGACCGGATGGCTGACCGCGTTCTTCGCGGCGGGACTCTACCTGGCGCCCACCTTTTCCGGCGCGCTGGCCGACAAGCTGGGCTTCCGCCTCTCGCTGCTTTTGGCCTTCGGGCTTCTGGCCGTGGGCTATGCCTCGCTGGGAACCTGGCCCACGAAGGTCATGGCCGTGGTCTCCCTCGGGGTGATCCTGGCCGGCGGCTCTTTCATCAAGCCGGTCATCACCGGGACCGTGGCCAAGTGCTCCGACGAGCTGAACAGGGCCAGGGCGTTCTCGATCTTCTACCAGATGGTGAACATCGGCTCCTTCACGGGCAAGACCTTTGCCAAGCCTCTGCGCACGGAGCTGGGCCTCGAGTACATCAACTACTACTCCGCCATCATGGCGCTTCTCGCCTTCTTCCTCATCCTCGCCACCTACCACGACCCCGACGCGAAGGGGCAGGGCAAGAGCATGGCGGACACCCTGCGCCAGCTCGGCAAGGTGCTCAAGAACATCCGGTTCATGGCGCTCATCCTCATCGTCGCCGGGTTCTGGGCCATCCAGGGGCAGCTCTACGCGACCATGCCCAAGTACGTCCTTCGCATGGTGGGAGCGGACGCAGCGCCCGAGTGGCTCGCCAACATCAACCCCCTGGTGGTCGTGATCCTGGTGATCCCCATCACCCACCTCGTCAGGAGGCTCATGCCGGTGAGCTCCATCGCCATCGCGCTGGGTCTCATCCCCTTCTCCGCCCTGGTCATCAGCCTCAGCCCGGTCCTGCAGGCCGTCACGGGCGTCGAGGTGGGCCTGCCGTTCGGCCTCGGCATGCACCCGATCACGATCATGGTCTGCATCGGCATCGCGCTGCAGGGCCTGTCCGAGTGCTTCCTCTCCCCCAAGTTTTTGGAGTACGCGTCGCGCCAGGCTCCTCCCGGCGAGGTGGGCCTCTACATGGGCTACTCGCACCTCACGACCTTCTTCGCCTGGCTGTTCGGCTTCGCGATCTCGGGTTACCTGCTCGAGGCCTTCTGTCCGGACCCGGCCACCCTCGAGCCGGGGCAGATGGCCACGGCCTACCAGCACGCCCACTACATCTGGTACGTGTTCGCCGGTGTGGGCGCGGTGGCCTTTCTCGCGCTCCTCGTGTTTCGGGCCGTGACGGGCGCCATCGACCGGCGCAGGGCAAGCAGGAGCGATTGATCCCTCAACGGCCGGGCAGGGTGGTTGTCCCTACCAGAAATCCCGCGCGCCTGCCTCGAGCGGATCGTCGGGGACGACGAGCCCTTGCGGACGTTCACGCCGCTCGGCGTTCGTATCGATGATGCAACCCGCCGAGGACTGGGAACGAGACGACCTCGCCCATCTGCGGCGGCTGCACGGGTCTCGGGATCGGCGAGTCCTTGCCGAGCGAGATGTGCGTTCAAGACGGGTGATAGTAGTTGTCGAGGTACTCGCGCAAGACGCGTCGCAGGCGCCTCACCGCCCGCTCACCAGTCCAAAACCTCGAGTCCCGCGATGCTGGAGAAGTGCCGGTCTCGAGAGGCGAGCGGGATGGACTCCGCGAGCGCGCACGCCGCGATCCAGATGTCGTTGTCCGGGATCATTCGGCCGCGGGAGGCGAGGTCCGTCTTGATCTCTGCGTACTTACCGGTCACGGCATCGCTCGATTCTATCGCGGCATACCTTGTAAAGAATGCTTCCAGCTCTCCGATGTTCTTATCGATCGCATCGCCCCGTACAGAAGCTCGCCCCTGACGACGAATGGCACCAGCACGCTCTCGCAGTCGTCGAAAGCGGAGATGACACGACTATCGTCACGAAGTACGGCGATCACGACGCTCGTATCTACCGCGACATTACCTCCAGCCATCTGGGTCGATCCTCTCGCAGTGCTCCTCGATCTCCCTCTCCATGATGTCGAGGTCCTCCTCCGAGATGCGTCCTGCAAAGTCCGCTGCGGAGGGCTTCTTGCGACGTTTCCTTGCGAGCCCGTCTCGTCTGCTTCGAAGACTCAACCATTCCTCGTCGGAAATCGTCTTCAACCGTTCCCAGAGCTCCTCGTGCGCGTCCATCGAACCGCTCCTTCATCGGCCGTCCGCGGTTCCCCTTCCGGAGCTCCCGGAGGATCCCCGCTCCCCGGACGGCCCATCTTCAAGATAGCCCACGGCCGAAACCCCGGCAAGGTCCCTCCCATCGCCGCCAAGCCCACGACAGGTGACACGCCATGACCCGGGACGAGGCCCTCTGCAAGCTTTTCGCGGACTGGAAGATCTCCCCCGAGATCGAGAACCTGGTCTCGGCCGCCTTCGAACGAGGACCCGGACGAGCCCATCCACTGCACCGGCCTTTTCCCCGCGGAGCGTGAGCCCGCGCCCGATGGCGAGTGGACCCGTCGCCGCTCGAGGCATCACGACCGGCCCACCCTGCGACAGTACCTGCAGATGCGGCGAACTCGCGAGGCGCAGCCCGATGTTGTTGTTGCGGTTGCCAGGGTCGTTGTCGTTCTGGTTCGCGACCCGGGCGTTCCTGGCGTTGTTGTTCCAGGAGCCGCCACGGTTCACCCGGTTCGAGCCTTCTGGTGCCCCGTCCTCGAGAGCGAGACCGGCCGCCCGCGTCCGACTCGGCCATCCTCTCATCCTCCAAGCAGTCGACTCTGTTTTCCTCGACCGCCTCGACACGTCGATGATGTGCGTCATGACCCCCAGATGGGATTTCTGGCAGGGAGTGTCGCTGATCCTCAGGCCCGGTGCCGAGCGTCCCTTGCACGAAAGAAGCTCCACCGCTACCCTATGATGAATGGTTGCCGACCTTCCAGCAGACGACCGCATCGTCTGGCTAGCTCTCGACGATCAGGCCCGCGCCCGGCTCGAATCCGCGGTGCGCAAGGCCCTTTCAGGGCGGTCGTGGGTAGGTGCCGCCTACATCTACGGCTCACTCGCCAGGCCGGGAAGCACCGGCCGCGACATCGACATAGGTCTCTCCGCCCTCTTCTTACCCGGGGACGGGTTGCAGCTCGATGCGATCTGCGAGGAGCTGTCCGCCCTCACCGGCATCGACGCCGATCGTTTCGACGTCCGCATCCTCGACGGCGCCAACCCCGTGCTCCTCGGCGAGGTCCTCACCGGGGGCAAGTGCCTCTACGAGGCCAGCCCCGACGACCGCGTACGGTTCGAGGCGCACGCCCTGTCCGTCTGGCTCGACTACAAGCCGGTCTGGGAGCGCATGCGACGCGAGATGCTCGAGAGGTCGTCCGGTGGGTGAGCGTCACCTGAACCTGCTTCTGCAGGTGCTCGTGCTTCTGGACCGGTATTCCGAGACGATCTCCACCCAGCAGATGGAGTCGGATCTGGAGACCTGGCTCAAGGTCAAGGCCGCGCTGGAGGTCGCCTCCCAGTGCGCCATAGACCTTGCTCTCGTTCTCGTATCGAAGCGTGGCCTGGCCGTGCCGCAGAGCTATCGGGAGGCGTTCTTTCTGCTGGCCCGTGACGGGCTCATCTCCCCGGAGCTGGCCGGAGCGCTTGGCCGCTGGGCAGGTCTGAGAAACTTGCTCGTACACGTCTACACGGCGCTGGACCTGGAGCGCGTTCGCGAGGCCCTCTCGGACACTTCCCCGCTCAAGGAATTCCACGCCGTCGCGGCCCGCCAGCTGCTGAAGGAGAAGTAGCTTCTGGACGGACGAGCGTTGTGTTGCCCCGACCATGCTCCACGGCCAGATCATGCGCGGTGTACCGGCCGCCCGCGTCCGACTCGGCCATCCTCTCATCCTCCAAGCAGTCGACTCTGTTTTCCTCGACCGCCTCGACACGTCGATGATGTGCGTCATGATCCCCAGATGGGATTTCTGGTAGGGCCAAGTGGTAGACGACGCTGATCGCGTCGTCCACGGCAAGGTCAATGGCGTCACCGACACCGGGCGGCAGCGTGAAGGAGACCGTGCCGATGTCGGGGTCCGCGGCGGAGAAGTCCACGTCCAGCGTCCAGCGGCCCTCCCAGTCCACGGAGATGGCCGATACCGTGCCGGTCGCGTCGATGGTCACATCGAAATCCGCGTAGGAGCCAGGTCCCGTGAAGTCCGTGTCGAGCACTCCAAAAGTTGTGCACTCCTGCCAGACCACGTCCTGCATGTCCTCGTCGTCCATGACATCCTGGACCGATCCCGTGTCTTCGTCGCCCTGATCGAGGATGGAGTCCTGCACGGCTTCGACGCCGGCGTCCTCGTACCACGAGCGACTCCCGCAGGAGACGAGCAGGATGGCGAGTATTGCCGCTCGTGGGATCGCATGAAAGGTCACTTCCGCGATGGGTGGGTCTGTCCGATGATCATCATGCGCCATTGATCACTTCCCCCTGCCAGGCAAAAATAGCCACATTCGCGAGTGAGGCCAGGCTCTCGTGTCGCAGATGTCATCTGGTGGATCTGGCCTGGATGTCGCTGGTCATGGCCGAGACAGTAGCACCTCGACGTACTCTCTCGGCTGGCACTCGTAGGCGAGCGACACGTCCGTCTCGAAGTCCTCGTACCCGATCACCGAGACCGTGATGTCGGTCCTCTCTCCTTCCGGCGGATTGATGTGACATCCCATGCTTCCCAAGCTTCCTTCACCAACCATGACCCCCGCGTCGCAGTTGCACGTGGTGGTCTCCGCCCAGTCGCATCGCTTCGAGGTGGCCCTAATGGTCGCCGGACCGCAGTACTCGTCACCGGATTCGACGTCGACGAAAGAGAACACCACGTAGGGTAGGTATAGGGCGTCGCAGATCAGGGGCTCCCTGTCGGGACACTGGTCGGACCGACAGGAAGACGATCCGATTGCGGCCATGACGATGACGGCCGCGGATAGACATCCGGACTTTTTCACATCCCCTCCTTTTGCGAACAGGAGCGAACAGGACAGATGACCCGCCTTTTTCGCGATCCACTGATCTGTCAGCGCCCCTCGATGCCCGCCAGCAGCCCTGTCGTGGTCCTGCGAACCCCGTCATATCCCGTGAAAAAGGATACCACGGGTCTTCTCTGATGCAATCGATCCGTTCGCGGTCAGCCTTCGGGCGAACGATGCCCGTGCGCGGTCGATGTCCTCTGTTCTGGGCGGGAGGCGGCCACGAGCTTCTCGACGAGGTCATCCATGAACAGTGCGAGACTCGCGACCTCGGCCGCGGGGAGCCCGCCCGCAGAGTCAGCCTCTTGCACCCTGAACTCGCGCAGGACCCAGGCGAGCATGGGCGGGGAGAAGCCACTGTCGATGCCATGTGCATCGCGGAGCCCTGCATCGAGCGTCTCACCGGCCTCCATGAGGGTAGCGGACGAGCCTCTTGATGCCCGCGCGATGATGGCAGCAACGCCCCTTTTGCGAAAAAAGAGGATGCCAAGCGACAGAATGGTGTGCACCGGCATCGCGAAGACGCAGCGTCGCTCGGCTGGTCCAGACGCTTCCGAGCCGATCGAGGCATCGATACGAGACAGGCAATATAGAGGTAACAAGATGCGGTACAGAATGGATAGTAGTACATGGTGGATAGAGGGCGATGATGACGTGGGCAAGCCCATATGGGAAGTCCCGGTATGAAATACGGATTGTCCACATCATTCGCCGACGTTGACACCGGGGACGTCAGGAACTCATTGAGCGGGATGGGGCGAGTCTGGTATATTCTCAACATCCGCCGTGGCGGCGAGGGAAAGAGGCCTCCATTGCGCACGACGATCGCGATCCACTGCACCCTACTATTCCTGGCACTCGCGGCCTGCAACGAGCCGGGCGGCACGCACGACGGCGATGCAGATGGCGAGGACACGTACGCGGACCCGCTGGACGAGGACTTGGCCGGCGACCCGACCGAGGAGGATCCGGGCTCACCCGACACGGATGCGCTGGACGTGCCCCTGGACGCTCTCCCCGATCCCGATACGGAGACCGACGTCGAGCACGAATCCGATGCGGAGTTGCCCGCCGAGTGCACGCTCGAGCTCGTGGACCACTCGGCCACCGACGTCGGCGGGCTGATTGACGCGAGGCTGCGGGTGGGACCCACCGGAGCGATCCCGGACGTGGACGAGATCGTTGTCTGGCTCGATGGCGAGGAGGTCGACGTGACGGGATGGACCCTCACGGGAAACGACATCGAGATACACCTCTCGGGCGTCGCCACGGGGATCCACGATGTCCGTGTATCGGCGGGATGCGTCGGGGGGCTCGTGGCCGATACGTCAGTGCTCAAGTTCCATCTCGGGGTGTCCACCGACTGGCGCGACTGCGTCGTCTATGCGTTGCTCCTCGACCGGTTCGATAACGGAGACGTCACCAACGACTCCTCCGTTACCGGTGCCGACTCAAGGGTGAACTGGCAGGGTGGGGACCTCGCCGGCGTAAAGGAAGTCATCGAGTCCGGCTACTTCGGGGAGCTCGGGGTGGGCGCCATCCTGATCTCCTCGCCCTTCGACAGCTACGACGGCCACGAGCAGGGCGTCCGCTTCGACGAGACGACGTGTGTGCTCGACCCGTCCACGGCCGCCACGGTGGCGGTCGACTACACGGGATACGACGGCACCTGGCCCGTGTCCCACGGCACAATCGAGCCGAGGCTCGGCACAGACGAGCAGTTTCTCGCCCTGGTGCGCGCCGCGCACGAGAGGGGGATTAGGGTCGTCGTGGACATCCCCATTAACCACGTCCACAGCTCGTCCCTGCTGTACACCGACCACGCCGGGTGGTTCAACTGGCCCGGCGAGGGGGGCTCTCACCTGTGCGCGGACGTGGGCTATGACCAGTCCTGCTGGTTCGCGCCGTACCTCGCCGACCTGGACTTCTCCGAGCCGGCGGCCGTGGCCGACATCGCCGATCGCATCGTCACCTGGGCCCTGGACAAGGGCATCGACGGCGTGCACCTGGACCTCGCCGCGTACGTGGACCCCGCCATCATCACGGGTCTGCGCACGCGTGCTACCGACCGGCTGGAGCCCACGGGTATCCCGTTCTTGCTCATGGGCACCCGGTTCACGGGCTCGCGCACGGATGTCGCCGCGCTGACCGGGACCGGCATGCTCGACGGCATGCTCGACTACCCCCTGAACATGGCCCTCTCATCGACGTTCGGGGTACCCACGATGGGGCTAGATGCGTTCGACAGTACCGTGCGCGCAGGCCGGGTGGAGTACGGCGACGCGCTCATGTCTCCGTTCGTGGGCGACCGCAACCTGCCTCGCTTCGCGAGTCTATCGGCGGGGGATCTGTTCTGCGGCGTCTGGGACATCTACAGCGTCCAGGCCCAGGGGTGGCTCGACCCACCAGACGCCCCGGACACGGTGGCGGGATACGGGGGACTGCGCCTGGCGATCACCTACATCATGACCACCCCCGGCATGCCCTACATCTACTATGGCGACGAGTTCGGGATGCCGGGCGCGGGGGACCCGGACAACCGCAGGATGATGCGCTTCGATACGGACCTGGCCTTCTTCGAGACCGGGATGCTCGAGTTCGTCCAGCAGCTCGGTACGCTTCGGGCCGCACACCCCGCGCTGCGCACCGGCGGGTGGTCCGATTCGCTGGTGTCGTGGTCCAACATCCTGGCGTGGGCCAGGACGAGCACCGACGAGACCGTGATCGTGGTCCTGAAGCGGGAGGGATCCACGGAATCCCTGTCGATCCCGGTCGCGTCGCTCGGGGTCTCCGACGGCGCCGTATTCGATCGCCACGACCTCGGCGCGTCCGGAACCGGCACGGCCACCGTCGCCAGCGGCCACCTCACGGTCACTCTCGGCTCCACCGCCGCCGTCATCTTCACGTCGCGCTGAGAGCCCCAGGAGAAGGTAAGGTCACCGACGCTCCCGACGACTGGACGCCTTGGAACTACCGCGCGACGCTGGAGGCCTTGTCGCGGTAACGAGCCCTTGTGTGGCACCCCCCCC
>JBFYZU010000097.1:0-5969 GCA_041309365.1 Myxococcota bacterium | reverse complement strand
CGCCGGTAATGATCGGCATCTCCGGGGATATCTCCATCGAGGAGATCCTGGGCCAAGGCGAGATGGCCGGCCTGGCCAGCGCGGGCCCCGGATCTTCCGGAGACGATCCCGCCAGGAAGCTCCCCAGCCTGCCTCCGGAGCTGGAGAAGTCCGAGGACCCCCTCTCGGAGATCGAGCCGGACGACGATGACGATGACGACGACGTGAGCGTGCTGCCTTTCATTCCCCCGCAGCCGCAAGGACCGATCCCGACGCCTGCCCTGTCCCGAGGCGATCTCGTCGAGGCGGATGTCGAAGGTGTCGCGCCGATCCAGGCCGATGTCGTCGAGGCAGAGGATCTGGTCCCCGTGGCCGCCATCGACTTCACATCTCCGGATCGCGCCACGCCCGAGCCCATGAGGCAGGAGCCCCGCAAGAAGAGGCGTGCCCTCGTCTTCGCCGTCATCGGCCTGTTCTCGATCGTGGCAGGCGCGGGTGGCGTGCTCCTGGCCTGGAAGCTCATGGAAGGTGGAGTCGGGAAGCCTCACGCGGTCGATCCTTCGCTTCCCGTCTCGAGCGCAAACGGGTCTGCGACCACCGTGCCGGTCACCGCCGCGCCACCTGCGCCTCTGCCGGCGGCCGCTCCTGCGACGCCTGCCCCGCGCGTCGAGCCTGCCATGCCGGCCAGTGTCGTGAAGACGGAGGAGAGGCCTTCCAAGCGGGTCGAGAAGGGGCCGGAGGCCGACCAGCCGGCCGTGAAGAAGTCGAAATCCACCCCTTCTCCCATACCAGCCGGGGAGGAAGAGGGCGCGGGCGTGAAGAAGAAGAAGAAGAAGGGCGAGGAACAGGAACCCCCGGAGAAGGAACCCCCGGAGAAGGAAAAGGACGGAGAGTGGGAGATGCTCTTCACGCCGTGACAGGGATGGCCATGGCCCGCCTTCGTGGCAGAGAGGACCGATGAGGAAAAGGGCAACCGCGATTCTCGCGCTCGTCGTGCTCACGATGCCCGCCGTGTCCTTGGCCGGCGCGCAGGAGAAGGAGGCCAAGAAGCTCTACGACAAGGGCGTGGCTCTCGCCAAGGAGGGCAGCTACGAGGAGGCCATCTCCTACTTCGAGGAGGCCAGGACCAGGGGAGCCCCGGACGAGACCCTGTTCAACCTGGGCAAGTGCTACGAGGCCCTGGGCCTGTTCCACGTCGCGGTGGACTACTACGAGGAGTATCTCGACTCGCCCCAGCCCAAGAAGCCCAAGAAGGTGGCCAAGCTCATCGAGGAGCTCAGGCTCAAGCCTTCCACGTTGAAGTTCGACTCGGAGCCTGCCGGCGCCGAGGTACGCCAGGTCCTTCTGGACGGGACCGAGTCGACCCTCGGCACGACGCCCTTCGAGTACAGGGCCGAAGCGGGCGAGTTCACCTTCGTCATCGTCAAGGAGGGGTTCGAGAAGAAGCAGATCACCATGGAGACGGGCTACGGCAAGCCCTTTAACCTCGTCATCACCCTGGGATCGGACGATGTCGACGTGCAGGTGGTGGACACGAGCGCCAAGCCCGAGAAGCACGAGGTCGCCCTGGGCTTTCCCAGGGTGGGGCTGGCGGTGGATCTGGGTGGAGGCGTCTCGCTGTTCCCCTACCCGGACGTGGGGTTCGAGGCGGGAGGGGACTTCACGCTGGCCGTCGCGTACAGGTTCGGCCACATGGTGGACACGGGCCTGGCGCTCGGGCTGCGGCTGGACGTCCGTTCCTACAATCTCGCGTGCACTCTCGAAAGCGGCGAGAGGGCGAGATGGTCCGCCGTCATGGCGCACATCCTCGCGGTCCCGGCCTACCAGTTCAACCTCCACGAGAGGATCGGCCTGGAGCTTTCGCTGCCGCTGGGCATCGCGGTGCTCTCCCCACCGGGCAGCCTCCCTTCCACGGCCCGCATCGATCTGACCGACGGCTTCGTCTCGGGCGGCGGTCTGGCCATGTTCGAGCTGGGCCTGTCGGCATCTCTCAGGATCGCGCTGGTGTCGGCCCTCTACCTGGTGGTGGAGCCCGTCCGCATGCGGATCCTGGTGCCCTTCGGCCAGTGGAGGCCTGCCCTGTTCGACATGGACATCCTCGTGCGGCTGGGGTTCGAGTTCTAGAACAGATGGCGAGAGGTCCTGCCTCGTCGCGGTGTTGTCCATCCTCAAAATGCGTCGGCCAGCCGATGGTGCAGCCCACCGACACGCGGCAGGGCAATGATCTTCGATGTCGGCGACTGCTTCGTCGTCACCGGCCGCTTGTCGGGTGCGTCTTTGTCCAGCCCGAGATGGCAACGGTCCTCGTGGTGTGCGTGGAGATCGGGGTTCGGGTGCTGGATAGTCGCTGCTCGCGCAAGGTAACAGCAGACGTTACTTTGCGCGTGAATTGCCTACGCTACCATGGTCAATTCTTGCAAAAGACAACGGCAGATGTTATCTTACGCAAGAGGTGACCAAGGCGATGACCTCCGCGAGAGACTACTTCAACAACCTGTCCGCCAGCGGTCGGCACTACTTCACGATGTCCGAGGCCATGGCCGCGCTCGGCGGATCGATGGTGGCGGTACGCGCTGCCCTTCGCCGGGCGAGCCAGCGTGGCGAGGTCGCCTCGCCCCACCGCGGGTTCTTCGTGGTCGTGCCTCCCGAGTACCGGAGGCTTCGGTGCCTGCCGCCCGAGCAGTTCATCCCGCACCTGATGAAGCACCTCGAAGAGCCGTACTACGTGGCCCTCCTCAGCGCAGCCGAGTTGCACGGTGCGGCTCACCACCGGCCACAACGCTTTCAGGTCATGGTTTTGAAGAACCGGCGACCGATCGAGTGCGGCGAGGTTCGAGTCCAGTTCGTTGCCCGGCATGACCTCGAGCGCACGCCGGTGGTGGAGATGAACACGCCACGCGGCAGGATGCGCGTGTCTTCTCCAGAAGCCACGGCGTTCGAGTTCGTCGGCTACGCCGACCAGTGCGGTGGGCTGGACAACGTCGCCTCTGTCCTGTCCGAGCTCGTCGAGTCCTTGAACGCTCCTAGACTCCTGGATGCCGCGCGGCTCTGCCCGGTCGTCTGGTCGCAACGCCTCGGCTACCTGCTCGAGATGACGAACCACACCGGGCTCGCGAGCGTTCTCGCCGACCACGTGCGCACGCAAGGGGCGACGCTTGCGCCGTTGGTGCGCGCCAAGCCGATGAAGGGCGCGCCGCGGGCCGAACGTTGGAAGCTCGCGGTCAACGCGAGCGTGGAGTCTGACCTATGATCGCCAAAGACTACTGCCGATGAGGCGCAGTAGAGCGAGGGTCTCGGGACGAAGCTTGCCGGGAACCCTCACACCCTGGCCCTGGACGGCGTGCACGTGCGCGGTCCGGATGGCGGCTCTCGACTTTCACGAGCTGCCCCCGCCCACGTGCGAGGTTGCAGACCTCGCCTCGCGCAGCGCTGCAGCGCGAAGTGGGATCTTTGCGCCGTGAGTGGCGTTTACGGGCGCAATCATGCGGTGCTAAGGTTCTGAAAAGGAGTTACGCCGCATGATGGTGCATGATCTCGTTGGATGGCATCCCATGGTCGCGTCATCGGTCCTCGTGGTGGTAGGCGATCCAGAGGGTGCCGACGAGGAATGCTGGGCGGGTCTGATGAACAGCGTAAGTGCCCCATTCTTCAAGGTCGATGGATATCGAGGATGGACAAGTCACAGCTCCACAGTCTCGATGCCCGGGAAGCGCGAGAAGTCCCGGTCGAACGTGAGGAGCCTGGTGGCACCGTGCTCGAGGCACACGGCCACGATCTGAGCGTCGAAGGCGAGGTTGCCCCTCGCATCGGAGGCCTCGCTGACCCTGCGGAACAGTGCATGGAACCTGGGCCCCGGGGACAGCAGGCGTACCGACGGGCTTTCGAGGATCCCGTCGATCGAGTCGAGCGCGACCGGCAGCGACGTCGGCGGGCTCAGGATGCGCGGATGTGTGACCACACGGCAGAACTCGCCGATGCAGAACACCGGAAGACCCCACGGCACGTCACCCTCGATCAGCTCCCTCAGGCGATCGTTCGCCCGGCGGTGGAGCGGGAAGCCGGACCTGTGCGCGTACACGAGGAAGCTGGTGTCGACGGCGATCAGGACCGGCCCTCCATGAGATCGTAGAGGCGGCTTCGGTCAGCCGGATCCACCGCAGGTGGGGCGGTGTCCTCCACGACGGGAAAGCGCATGCAAAACCTGGGGTGGCGCGCGGGCTTCAGGAGCATGCACGCCCGCAGGGCATCCTCCACGAACGCCTTCAGGCTGAGCCCCCTGGCCGCAGCCCGGCTCTTCGCCTCGGCCAGAAGATCGCGATCCAGGTCGATGGTCGTCTTCATATGGCACTACCATATACCAGAACCGTAAATACTGCAAGACGGCCGCCACCATTGATGCGCTTGCCCTTGCGACCATGGCGCATCTTGACCCAAAAGGCCCGGACAGCAGGGCAAATGCGCGGCTGTCGGCCCTTCGACTCGAGCGTCGCGAGCTTCCGGCGAGGCACGGCTCGAGGCTCCGGCCGTCTCACCAGATCGTCTCGACGCCGTAGGCGCCGAAGATGGGATCCGACGTCACGACAGGAGTGCCCAGGACCCGCGCCTGGGCCGCGATGAGCCTGTCGAAGGGATCGCGGTGATGGAGCGGCAGCGCGCCGTACTCCACGAGATGATCGATCTGCACGGGCACGATATCGAGGATGCGGCCCGCGACGTGCTCCGCGAGGAACGTGGAAACGTCCATCCCGAGGTCCAGCCTGCCGATCTGGTTCTTGATCACGATCTCCCAGAGGCCCACGACGCTCACGAGCTTGGCAACGGACCTGTCGGAGAGCACGCCGGCGGCCATGGCGGATAGCCTGGCGTCGTCGAACACGAACCAGAGGAGCGCGTGGGTGTCCACGAGCACCCGGCTCACGAGAGATCCTCCATGCCCTCGATCGGCGCGTCGAAGTCGTCCGACATCCTGTAACCGGGATTGCTGGCGCAGCCGCGGACGAGGTCCTTTTTATCCTCGGGGATCGGGCGGATCTCCGCCACCCTCTTGCCCCTCCTGGTGATGAAGAACCTCTTGCCAGCCATGACCTCCCTGATGATATCCGACAGGTGCGTTTTGGCATCGAACATGCCGATTTCATTGTCTTTCATATCTAACCAGTATCATGACTAGTTAGATTGGTCAAGTCACTCGGCGTCACCTTGCAAAGACGGCGCTTTCCTGGAACCACCTGAGGGACGGGACGAGGCCGGGGCCGCCGAAGGAGCGGCTCACGAGGGTTGTCTCCATGGGCGAGAAGCAGAACGTGTAGGGCTGCTGGCGGTGCAGGATGTCGTGCAGGTCGCGAAGAAGGGCGTTGCGCTCGTCCTCGTCCATGCTCCTTCGCACCCTGTCGAGGATGTAGTCGACGCCGTCGTCCTTCATGGAGATGAAGTTCTGTCCTCCGTCGATCGATCTCGTGTGGAAGATGGCGGTCAGGTCGTTGTCCCACTCCATCTGGTAGCTCATGGCGCCCATGTCGAAGTCGTGGGCGCGGCACCTTTCGATGTAGGTGCTCCAGTCGAGCAGCTTGATGTCCATCGCGATGCCGTGGGAGGCGAGCTCCTCCTGGTAGATGGTGCCCATGCGCTGGATGGAGTCCGACTGTGTGGGGATGATGAAGGTGAAGCGAAACGGCCTGCCGTCGCGATCCAGGACCGTGTCGCCGTCCGTGTCCTCAAACCCCTGCGAGGCGAGCAGCCTGTCAGCGGCTGCCGGGTCGTAGGGCCAGGGCTTCACCTCGGGGTCGTTGGCCGGGTGTCCCAGGGGGAAGGGCCCGGAGATGACGCGGGCCAGGCATCCGTGCACCGAGCAACGGATCCTGTCGCGGTCGAGGAGCATGGTCATGGCCTGACGGACCTTCTCGGACGCGAACAGGGGGTTATCCTGGTTGTACATGAGGAACGAGATGTCGGCCGTGGGGTAGGTGAGCCGCCAGAAGCGCTTCTTCAGT
>JBFYZU010000096.1:0-23082 GCA_041309365.1 Myxococcota bacterium | reverse complement strand
GTCAACGAGGAGATAAAACCCCGCCTCAAGAACGACGGGGGCGACATCGAGCTGGTGGACATCGACGGGAACAACGTCGTGGTGAGCCTGCGCGGCATGTGCACCGGCTGCATGTCGGCTCCCCTGACCATCGGCTACATCCAGGAGAGGTTGCGCGAGTACGTCTCCCCCGAGCTGTCCGTCGTGGTCGACCAGGGCTGACCGTCGCCGCCACCGCAGGAGAACCCATGAGCGCCTTCGTCACGCCGTGCTTCATCTACCTCGACAACAACGCCACGACCCAGGTGGCGAGCGAGGTGTTCGAGGCCATGAGGCCATTTTTCCGCAACCAGTTCGGCAACCCGTCGAGCATGCACACCTGCGGGGGAGTGGTCGCCAAGCTCCTGGACCAGTCCAGGGAGAGCGTGGCGCAGATCCTCGGAGCGGAGCCGTCGGAGGTCGTGTTCACCTCCGGTGGGACGGAGTCCGACAACTTCGCCATCAGGGGGGTGCTCGACGCCAACCCCGACAAGAAGCACATCGTGACCACGCGCGTGGAGCACCCCGGCGTCTTGAACCTGTGCCGCCACCTGAAGCGTCACGGGTACGACGTCACGGAGCTGGAGGTGGACGGCGACGGCAACCTGGACATGGACAGGTACCGGGCGAGCCTGCGCGAGGACACGGCCATCGTCAGCGTCATGTGGGCCAACAACGAGACGGGCGTCATCTTCCCCGTCGAGGAGATGGCCCGCATCGCGAGCGCGCGAGGCATCACGTTCCACACGGACGCCGTGCAGGCAGTGGGAAAGATACCCATCGACCTCGGCAAGAGCGCCATCGACCTCCTTTCACTCTCGGGGCACAAGCTGCACGGCCCCAAGGGGATCGGCGCCATCACCATCCGTCGCGGGACGCGCATCCGCCCGCTGATCTATGGCGGGCACCAGGAGCGCGGTCGCCGCCCGGGCACGGAGAACGTGCCAGGGATCGTGGGCCTGGGCAGGGCGGCCGCCCTCGCCATGGAGCACATGACGGACGAGAACACCAGGGTCAAGGCCATGCGCGACAGGCTCGAGAAGAGCCTGCTCGACGCGATCCCCCGCACCAAGGTCAACGGCAACCGCGACCAGCGCCTCCCCAACACCACGAACATCAGCTTCGAGTTCATCGAGGGCGAGGCCATCCTTTTGCGCATGAACGAGCTCAAGATCGCCGCCTCGTCGGGCTCGGCCTGCACCTCCGGATCCCTGGAGCCGTCGCACGTGCTGCGCGCCATGGGCGTGCCCTTCACCATGATCCACGGGTCCGTGCGCTTCAGCTTCTCCCGCTACAACGACGACAGCCAGGTGGACCTCGTCATCGAGAAGTTCCCCGGGATCGTGGAGGCGCTGCGCGCCATCAGCCCCTACTGGAGCGATTCCCAGGCCTGATTCATCGGGACGTCAGTTGGTGACCGAGAGGGTGAATGAAGGGGTCCCGTTGAAGGCCACGAACCAGTAGCTGGCCGCGATCAGGACCTGGCCGTCGAAGGTCGAGGTCCAGGCCACGTTCGAGTTGTAGTTGCCGCCGGAGTAGTTGATGTCGTCGTTGAAGCCGATGATGGAGCCGTCGCCGGCGTTGACCACCACGAGGTACGGGTCGAGGTTGTCGTAGGTTCCTGCGGTCATGGTGACCGAGTAATGGGTGCCCGTGGTCACGTCCAGCGGGTAGACCCGCAGGTCGCCGGGGAGCGCGAAGGCTCCTGCCGACGGGGTGCCGATGACAGGTGCCGTCTCGTTGGCCGCGAGCGTCGTGCTCGTCACGTCCACAGAGTAGGCGAAGTCCGGGCCGCCCTCGCAGCAGGCGTCCGCGCCGGGAGGAACCGCGTCGCCGTAGTGGAAGCCCGACATCATCCTCCCGTCGATGCCGGCGATGAGGTAGTGACCCGTTGTGTCGATGACCCACTGGCGGCGTGCCGTGCCGCCGTCGACTCGCACCGGGCCGATGGTGGACCACGTGATGGTGGTCCCCGCGGAATCGAGCATGACCGCCTGGAAGGACGGGTACACGTCGCCGGTCGATATGGCGTCCATGGTCACGTCGATGACCGTCCCGGCGGTCAGGGTGCCGAGGTCGATGACGTCCTCATCGGCGATGACGCCGTCGGCCACCGCGGGCGGACAGAACACGGCGTCCATGCCGAAGGGCAGCGGCGTGCCGACCTCCGGTATGTCCGCCAGGCTGTTGGGCTCGTTCTCGGTGCCCGTACCCGGGGCGCAGTCGAAGTCGATGTCGCGCACGCCGTCCGTGACCCACCTGGGATCCGTGGCGATCTCCTCGCAGGCGTACCGGACGATCTTGACGGCGCCGCTCATGGATCCCGAGTAGCGGCCGTACAGCCTCATGCTGCGAAGGTCGATGAACACGTGCAGCGGGATGCCCCTCTCGGCCGCGGGCACGTCGGGCTCCCAGAACCCGCCCTCCAGATCGCCTGCCACGGTGGGGAACGTGAAGCCGTAGCTCGTGGCGTAGGAGCTCGCGAAGGTGGCGTCCGCGGGCGTGCCGGGCGAGTTGGTCTCGGACACCACCGCGACGAACATGATGCCCTGCGAGCTCAGGGCCTCGTAGATGGCCTCGAGCTGCGTGGCCTCGGTGCTGCACCAGGGGCACCAGCCCGCGGTGAGGAAGATGAACAGGCCGGTCAGATCCCCGCCGTTGGTCTCGCTCAGGGCCCACAGATCGTGCAGATCGAACGTCCCGTCGGTGCCCGCGAGCTCCTGCGACCGCGCGTTGCCCGGCGTGAAGCCCAGGTCGGGCACGACGTTGCCCAGGGCCGTGCCGTAGGTCGTGCACGGGTAGATGGTGCACGGATCCACGGCCTCCTCCTCCAGCGTGTCCTCGAGAGGCTCCGTGGCCTGGTCCTGAGAGCTGTCCTCCATCGTCGTGTCCCCGGGCACGTCCGAACCCGAGTCCGTGGTCGTGTCCGGCAGTCCGTTCGTCGACTTCTCGTCGCAGGCGCACAGGGGCAGGGCCAGAAGGGCCGCGGCCACGAGCGCGACGTGGTGCTTCACGATGACCTTGCTCATGTCTCTCCTCTCGATGGTCGTCCGGGCCCGAGCGGCCGGCAAAGAGGGATCCATCGTATTTTTACCCGGAAAAGTCGAGTGTTTTTGTCTGGAATACGGAGATTATCCCGCCATCGGCCGGGCTACTCGTACAGCAACCTGGGATCCACCGCGTCGCGCAGGCCCTCGCCGGTGAGGTTGAACGAGAACACGGTCACAAACAGGGCCAGCCCTGGGAAGGCCATGAGCCACCAGCAGTCCGTGTGCATGTAGGCCTGGGTCAAGAGCTCTCCCCACGATGGGGCGGGAGGGGGGGTCCCGAATCCCAGAAAGCTCAGGGCGGCCTCGATGAGCACCGAGCCGGCGACGCCGAACGAAGCCGACACCCAGACCGGGCCCATGGCGTTGGGCAGGATGTGGCGGACGAGCAGGCGCATCCTCGAAAGCCCCGCGCTGCGCGCCGCCACGATGTACGCCTCGTTCTTGATGCGCAGGATCTCCCCCCTGACGAGCCTGGCCACGTCGGTCCACCGGGTCAAACCGATGATGATCATGAGCTGCAGGATGGACGTGCGCTCGAGCAGGCCCTGGATCGCGAGGATGAAGAAGAAGGCCGGGAAGCTCATCATGACCTCGACGAGGCGCGTGACGGACGCATCCACGAGCCCGCCGAAGTAGGCGGCTCCCGCCCCCAGAAAGACGCCGATGACGACGTAGATGATCACGGACACGATGCCGATGGCCAGAGACAGGCGGCACCCGTGGATCACGCGTGCGAACACGTCGCGGCCGCGGTCGTCCGTGCCCATGACGTGCTTGAGGCTCGGCGGCCTGAGCGCCTCGATCTCGCCGCGGATCTTGGACTGCGACGGGGCGTAGGGCACGGGTGGGAAGATGGCCCAGTCCTCGTCCTCGACCATCAGATCCAGGAGGTCGGAGTTGTCCAGGCCTTCCAGCCCGGCCGGCCGCGTGATGTTCGGGAAGAGGTAGCTCTTTCCCTCGAACCGCAGGAAAAGGGGCAGGTCCGCCGCGAGCAGGTCGGCCAGGGCGCCCATGACGAAGAGCAGAAGGACGGTCACGCCGGCAGCGCGGTTGACGTGGCTGCCCATGAACACCGAGAGGGCCCTGCGCCAGGGCGACCGCCCGTAGGGCCTCAGGACCCTGCTCGCGCGTTCTGCCGGAGGCGGTACGATGGTGTCCATCTCAGGCCCTCTTGCGCTCGTAGGTGATGCGGGGATCCACGATGGCGTAGAGCACGTCGGATAATAGGATCCCGCAAAGCGTCATGATCGCCGTCAAGAACGACACCGCGAGGATCCAGTTGTAGTCCCGGTTGCGGATGGCCTCGAACGTCTCGAGCCCCATTCCCTCTATGCCGAACACGCGCTCGATGATCACGGATCCGCCGATGAGGTAGGGGATCTGCAGGCCGAGCAGCGTGAGGATGGGGATCACGGCGTTGCGCATCGCATGGCCAAAGATCACCGTGAGCTCGCCCAGACCCTTGGCCCTGGCCGTGCGGATGTAGTCCTGCCTGATCACATCCATCATGCCGCTGCGCTGGTAGCGCGACAGCGTCGCGAACGACACGTACGACAGGCAGAACACGGGCAGAACCAGGTGATGGGCCATGTCCGCTACCCGGCCGGGCCAGGACCAGCCCTCGGCCCCCACCGAGGACAGCCCCCGCAAGGGGAAGATGTCCAGCATGCCCACGCCGCACAGCATCCTGATGAGCATGATGGCGAGCCAGAAGCTGGGCAGCGAGTACAAAACGAACAGCGCGAAGGTCACCACCCGGTCGGTGACGGACGCCGGGTACATGGCCGAGTACGTCCCCACGGGGATGGCCACCACGTAGGCCGCCAGGAGCGCCAGCAGGCTCAGAAGCATGGTCACCGGGAGCCGCTGGAGGAGCTTGTCGAGCACCGGGCGCCCGTCCGTGGTGGACTCCCCGAAGTCGAGGGTGACGAGCCTCACGAGCCAGCGGGCGTACTGGGTCTCGGTCACCACGCCCGTGACGCGGCACAGCGAGTCGCAGGTCGTGTACTGGTCGGCCTGGTAGCGCCACCAGCTCTGCCAGGCATCGAACGACTCGCGGTTCACGCGTGGCGGCTCGCCCGGGCCTCCTGCCCGCTCGATGCCCGTGATGCGCCTGAGCAGCGGCAAGAGCGGCAGCGTGCGGGAGTCGAGGCCTTCCTTGCGGAGCACCTCGAAGATGGCCGGCAGGCAGTACGTGTTGAGCCGGACGATCTCCCTGCCTGCCAGGTCGTTCTTCTCGCTCACGAGCCTGAGCACGAGCCTGCGCGCGCGCGCGGGCCGGTAGTCCATCTTGTAGTAGTCCCAGTACTCCTGCCAGAACCTCTCGCGGTCCGTCACGGCGCCCGGATCGTCGGTGATCTCCATGCGCACGGCCACGCGATCCAGGCCGTCGAGGACGGCCTCGCGCGCCTCCGGGTCCAGGTCTCCCAGATGGGGCACCACGTAGGGCACGATGGCGCCGCCGAGCGCCGCCACCTGCCTGCGCACGAATGGCCGGCGGTCGGGATCCTGGGCCGCGACCATGAGGTCGTCCGCCATGCTCTCCGCGTCCTGGACGTCGAGGTTCACGAACAGGGGCAGGTGCAAGAAGTAGCGCCGCGCGTACTGCTCCCGCTCGTCCTCCATGTTGCCGCCGGAGATCGAGGCTCCGTAGCCCGCCGTCACCGGAGTGCCCGGGGCCAGGTGCACGAGCACGAACGTGATCAGGGTGATCCCGAACAGGGTGGGGACCATCTGCAGGATACGCCTGGAAACGTACTTGAACACTACAAGTAGGCATATCTAGCATGGACGGGCGCGGGCGTACAAAAACGCGGATCAGCCCAGGTCCGAGGCAGGGCCAGGGCCGAGCCCTTGCCGTCGTATCGACACAGGCAAGGCCGATCCGGGACAGGGCAAGGTGGCTCACCGGGCGTCGTCCGACCCCATGTGACGCACCCAGAACTCGTACATCATGGTGTAGAGATGCTTGCGGGTGCCCTTGCCCGCGATGAGGTGGGTCTTGCCGGGGTAGAGCATGAGGTCGAACTGGACTCCCGCGTCCTGCAGCCTCTCCACGAAAGAGAGGCTGTGGCGCAAGAACACGTTGTCGTCCGCCATGCCGTGCACGATGAGCAGGTCCTCGGTCAGGCCGGCGGGATCAGCCAGGAGAACCGAGCCTTTCTCGTAGGCGGCGGCGCTCGTGTCGGGCATGCCCATGTAGCGCTCCGTGTAGTGGCTGTCGTAGAAGTGCCAGTCCGTCACGGGGGCCACGGCGATGCCGCAGCGGTACAGGTCGCTGGTCTGCACGAGGGACATGATGGTGAGGTACCCGCCGTAGCTCCATCCCCATATCCCGATGCGCTCGGGGTCCACCCACGAAAGGCGCGCCAGGTGACGGGCGGCCTCGGCGTGATCCTGGACCTCGACCACGCCGAATCGCTGGTGGATCTCGTCCTCGAAGGCCTTGCCCCTCGCGGCTGCGCCACGCGGATCCACGGAGAACACGACGAAGCCCTGCTGGGCCAGGTAGTGGGAGAACAGGCTCGACCTCGTCCACCTGTCGGCCACGAGGTGGCCGTGGGGCCCTCCGTAGCCGTAGATCACGACCGGGTAGCGCTTCTTCGGGTCGAAGTCGGGGGGCTTGATGTACATGGCCGAAAGCTCGGTGACGCCGTCCGCAGCCGTGACCGTCGTGAGCTCGGGCCGGGTCGTGAGCAGGGTCGAGAGCTCCTCCGTCGGGTTGGGCTCGATGACCGCGATCTTCGTGCCCGTTGCGTCGTGAACGGCGCTTCGAGGCGGGTCCATGGCCGTGGAGTGAGAGTCCAGGTAGTGCCGGCCGTCCGGCGAGGCCTCGATCGAGTGCCACCCGGGCTCCGTGCCGAGGGCCGTGACATCCCCTCCGGACAGGGGAACCGAGAACACCTGGCACTCCAGGCCGCGGTTGACCGCGGCCGAGAACAGCACCGTGCCGGACTTCTCGTCCACGGCGTGCACGGCCATCACGGGAAGCTCGAGGCTGGTCAGCTGCGCGACCTGGGAGCCGTCGGCCTCGTGGAGGTACACCTGGCGCGTGCCGGTCTTCTCCGACGACCACACGAAGCGGCCGTCGGCCAAGAGGTGCAGGTCGTCGTGCAGGTTCACGAAGGTGTCGGAGGTCTCGGAGAGGACGACCCTCGTGGTGGCGTCCTCGGCGTCCACCATGACCAGATCGAGCCTCTTCTGGCTCCTGGGCTGAAGCTCGAGGGCGATGGCGCTCCCGTCGGGAGCCCAGTCCACGCGCGCCACGTACTGCTCGTCGCCAGCGAGGTCCACCCATGTGACCTTGCCCGTCTCGACGGTCAGGATGCCCGGCCTGACGACCGCGTTGGGCCGGCCCGCTCCGGGGTAGCGCTGCTCCGTCACGAAGGACTCGCCGGCGCCGTAGCTCGCGCGCCTCCACACCTCCACACCGGACTCGTCCACCTCGAGAAACGCGATGCGCGTGGAGTCCGGGCTCCACCAGAAACCCCGGTAGCGCCCCATCTCCTCCTGCGCCACGAACTCGGCGAGGCCGTGGGTCAAGGTGTCCGTGGCGCCCCGGGTGAGCTGCCTCTCTTCGCCTCCGGCCGCGCTGGCGACCCACAGGTCACCCTCGCGGACGAACGCCACCATGCTGCCGTCGGGGCTGAAGCGGGGGTCCATGGGCACGCCCCGGGTGCCGTCGTCGAGCACGAGGGACTTGCGAGTCGCCACGTCGAAGACGTGGAGGCTGCCGCCCAGCGGCAAGAGCACGGACGAGCCGTCCGGCGACCACGTGAAGCTCGTGATGCCCCGCTCGGTGATGCGTTTGCGTTCCAGCGCCAGGACCTGCGCATCCGAGAGCGCCTCTCGTCCCGGGTCGACGAGGTCCGCCGCGCGGACGAGCAATCCGGGCTCGGCCTTGCCCGCCTCCCAGGCCCACAGCTCCAGCACGTCGCGGTTGTCGGGGGCAGATCGCAGCCAGCCGAGCTTGCTCCCGTCGCCGGACCAGGCCGGGCTGCGGATGCTCACGCCGTCGAGGGGCGGATCGTCGAAGATGCGAGACAAGGTCAGCCCCGAGCCCGAGACCAGCGCTCCGTCCGGCGCGGCATCCTTCACGTCCGCGTCGTGGGTGCGTGACGCCGGCAGCCTCCCGCAGCCGGCTGCCAGAACGGCGCAGGCCAGGAGCATGCGCGCGAGGTCGCGAGTGCCATCCGTGCGTGTCGTCATGCGAGTCTCTCCTGTTCGAGCCAGGCCCTCATGGCCTCGATCCCCGTCCAGAACGCCTTCTTGCGGGCCAGGTGCTTCTTCTGTCCCCTCTGCAGGGCCGGCATCCGGACGAGCGACCAGTTCATCCCGGAAGGCTGGAAGGACACCTCGGGCCGGCCCGACACGTGCCCGAGGAGGCCCCCGCAGGCGGTCGTGGGGGGCGGGAGGTGAGGAGCGGGCTCCCCCTTCACCCTGCGTGCCACGGCCAGGGCCGTCAGAAGACCCGCGGCCGTGCTCTCCATGTAGCCCTCCACGCCGCACAGCTGTCCCGTCACGAACAGCCCCGGACGAGCCAGCGACTCGCCGAAGGGACCCAGGAGCCGCGGCGCATCGACGAACGTGTTGCGGTGCACCTGGCCGAAGCGCAGGAACCGGGCCGAGTGGAGCGCGGGTACCATGCGAAGCACGCGCTGCTGGGCCGGACGCGTCATGCGGGTCTGGCAGCCCACGAGGTTCAAAGCGTACCCACGGGCGTCCTCGCTCCTGAGCTGGAGCACGGCGTGGGGCCTCGTGCCCGTGCGGGGGTCCACGAGCCCGGCCGGCCTGAGCGGCCCGAAGGCCAGCGTCGCAGGACCGCGCGAGGCGAGCACCTCGATGGGCAGGCAGCCCTCGTAGTAGGCCGGCTCCTCGAACTGCTCGAGCCCGACCCTGTCGGCGTCCAGGATGGCCTGCACGAAGGCCATGTAGGTGGGCTCGTCCATGGGGCAGTTCACGTAGTCGCCGCCTGCGTCCATCTTCCAGCGGTCTGCGCGAAAGCTCAGGTCGAGGTCCACGCTGTCGGCCTCCACGATGGGTGCGATGGCGTCCCAGTAGTGCAGCCCGTCGCCGCTGCCGGCCGCGTCCAGGGCGCGAAGGAGGCTCACCGAAAGAGGAGGCGCGGTCATCGGGCCAGTGGCCACGATCACCAGGGGATCGCCGGGCACCTCGTCGACTGCTTTTTCTGCCACCTCGATCCCGTCCAGAGACCGGATCGCCCTGGTCATCGCGTCCGAGAACCGCTCGCGGTCCACGGCCAGCGCCCCGCCCGCGGGCACGGCGCACCCGCTTGCCACCTGCATCACGATGGATCCCGCAGCCCGCAGCTCGGCCTTGAGCAGCCCGGCCGCCGTGGTGTCCCCGTCGTTGCCCAGGGAGTTCGAGCAGACCAGCTCGGCGAAACCCGGTGTCGAGTGCGCGGGTGTGCGCCGGCCGGGCTTCATGTCCAGAAGCCTCACGCGCACGCCCCTTCGCGCGAGCTGGAAGGACGCCTCGCATCCGGCCAGCCCGGCGCCAACGATCACGACGTCGTGAGGAGCTCTGCCCACGGTGGTCTGTATACACGACCCTGCGTGCCCTGTGGAGCCTGGCGTTGCGTGTTGCCCCGGGGGCCATGGCGTGCCTATATTGGCCGGAAGTGACGAGATGCGGGACCATAGCCGTGGTGGGAAGGCCCAACGTGGGAAAGTCCACGCTGGTCAACAGGGCGTGCGGCGCCCACCTGAGCATCGTTTCGCCCAGGCCGCAGACCACCCGGGTGCAGGTGCGGGGGATCGCCGGCCACGGCATTGACCAGCTCGTGTTCGTGGACACCCCAGGATTCGACCAGCGCGCGCAGGCTCTGAGCCGCGCCATGCTGCAGCGTATCGTGGACGCCCTGTCGGGCGCCGACCTGGTGCTGTTCGTGACGGACGTGTTCCCGGCGCTGCGCAGGGCCATCGAGACCAGGGGCCCCGAGGGCGCCTACGTGCACCCCCTCGACCGGAAGATCGCCCGGAAGCTTATGGACGACGGAGCGGGCCGCGTCGTCGTGGCCATCAACAAGGTGGACAGCCTCTCGAGGCGCGGCCACGTGCTGCCCGTCATCGAGGCCGTGAGCGCCATCATGCCCTTCGATGCCATCGTGCCCATATCGGCGAAGACCGGCCTGAACGTCGACCACCTCTTGGACACGCTCTCGGAAATGCTCCCTTCGGGAGAGCACCTGTTTCCCGACGACCAGTACACCGACAGGCCCGAGCGATTCCTGGCGGCCGAGATCGTGCGCGAGACGACGTTCCATCTTCTGCGCGAGGAGGTGCCCTACGCTGTCGCGGTGTCCATCGAGCACTGGATCGACGAGCCTCCCCGGCTCGCGGTGGAGGCCCGCATCTTCGTGGAGCACGAGTCGCAGAAGAGCATCGTGGTGGGCAAGGGAGGGGCCATGATCAAGCAGATCGGCATCGAGGCGAGACAGCGCATCCAGAAGCTCCTGGGCCGCCGCATGCACCTCGGGCTCAGGGTCGTGGTCAGGAGCCGCTGGAGCGAGGACCCCCGAGAGGTGGAGAGGCTCATCGAGAACCCATGAGGAGCTCACGCCAGGCCGATCCTCTGGGCATGCCCGCAGATCCCCCCGGACCAGCGCCCATCGTGGCCGTGGTGGGCCGGCCCAACGTGGGCAAGTCCACCCTGGTCAACCGGCTCGCCCGCAGGCGCGTGGCCATCGTGGCCGACGAGCCCGGCATGACCCGCGACAGGGTCTACGCGAAGGCCAGGCTGCGCGACCGGCCCGCGATCCTCGTGGACACGGGAGGCTTCGACATCGATCCGGCGAGCCCGCTCGTGGAGGCCATCCGCGAGCAGCTCATGGTGGCCGTCGAGGAGGCCGACGTGATCGTGTGCCTGTTCGACGGGGCCTCCCCGCCGTCCGCACTCGACGTGGAGGTGGTCGCCCGCCTGAGGCGCAGCGCGAGGCCCGTGCTCTACGTCGCCAACAAGACGGAGGGAAGAGCCGCCAAGCAGGTCGCGCTCGAGTACCACGAGCTGGGCATCGAGCACATCCTGCCCGTGAGCGCCGCCCAGGGCGACGGGATAGGAGAGCTGGTGGACGCCATCTTGGACCTTCTCCCGATCCCCGACGCCCCCGGAAACGACGCTCCGGCTGCGTCGGATGGCATCCGCCTGGCGATCATGGGACGGCCCAACGCGGGCAAGTCCACCCTGGTCAACACCCTGCTGGGCCAGGAGCGCATGATCGTGGACGCAGAGCCAGGGACCACCCGCGACGCGGTGCAGCACAGGCTCGAACGGGCGGGGAAGCGCTACGTGCTCATCGACACGGCGGGCATGAGGCGGCCGCGCTCCATCGGCAGGATCACCGAGGAGCTCGCCGTGCTGCACGCGGTCAAGGCCATGACGCTGGCCGACGTGGTGCTGCTTTTAGTGGACGTCTCGGCCGAGATATCCGACCAGGACCTCAGGATCGCGAACCTCGCCATCAAGAGGGGCAGGGGCCTCGTGGTGTGCCTCAACAAGTGGGACATGCCCGCAGAGAAGCCCGATCTCGTGCTCGCCCGTCCCTTCACGAACGTGGGCACCCTCGAATACATCCCGGTGCTCCGCCTCTCCGGAAAGGAAGGCTGGAACCTCGACGAGGTGTTCTCGACCGTGGAACGCGTGGCCGCGGCGCGGAGCCGCCGGCTGTCGACGAGCGAGCTCAACCGTTTCCTCGAGCTGGCGCTGCGCGACCACCAGCCTCCCGCGGTCAACCGCAGGCCACTGACGCTGAAGTACATCACGCAGGTGGCCGATGCGCCGCCCACCTTCGCCGTGTTCTGCAACCACCCCGAAGGCGTCACCGCGCCCTTCAGGCGATTCCTCGAGAACCGCATGCGCCAGACGTGGGACTTCACGGGCGTTCCCATCCGCCTGAGCTTCCGCGCCAAGGGACGCAACCGCAAACGCCCGGATCGATAGACCCCGGGCGACGGGCAAGCCCCGGGTTCACCCCCGGCCCCGGAGGCACCCGTCGTAGACGGCGTCGATGCGGTCCAGGGCAGGGGCCCAGCAGAAGTTCTGGCGGGCGAACGCGCGTCCTTGGGCACCGATGCGCGTGGAGAGGTCCGCGTCCTCCACGAGCCGGCAGGCGTTGCGCACGAGCTCGTCGCAGCCGGAAAAGACCATGGCCTCCTCGCCGTGGCGCAGGCCGCCCGACCCGTGGGTGGAGGCCACCACGGGGAGTCCTGCGTGCAGGTAGTTGAGCAGCTTGATGGGGAAGCCTCCAGGGATCCGGCGCGGGACCAGCCCCACGCTGGCCGAGAGCACGGCCGGGAACACGGCCGAAAACGGCCCGTGGGGCTCCACCTCGAGCCTGTGCCGGATGCCCAGCGCCATTGCCCGGTCGATGCAACGGGATGCGTCGGAGGCCGTGATGATGCGCAGCGTGGCCCGAGGATGCCTCTCGAGCACGCCCGCGAACCCGCGCAGCATGAAGCCGATGCCCTGGTAGCGGTCGAGGTTTCCCAGGTAGAGGAGCACCGGAGCGCCCGAGGCGACAGCACCCGGGGCCCGGGGCGCGGCACCGGTCTCCGGCTCCAGGGCGGGAGGCACGTACGTGACGTTCTTTTCGCGCAGGCCGTGGCCCACGAGGGCCTCGGCCAGGTACGGCGAGATCGCGAGGCAGTGGTCCGCGAGCCTGGGCAGGGTGCGATCCGCGGCGAGGCCGAGGAGCGATGCGCCGCTCATGACCGTCTTTCGCCGGAAGTAGCACGGGAGCTCGGGCTCGAGCAGGGTATGGGCGTGGTACACCACCGGCACGCCCGCTCGCCGTGCCGCCAGCGAGGCGGCGAGCCCCTCGTAGTGGTGCGCGTGAACCAGATCGGGCGCGAGCCCGGCCGAGAGCCTCCGTATCGCGGCCGCCATGCTGGCGTCCAGCAGGGGTTTCTGCCACGAGGGGCCCGAGCGCAGGGATCGCGCCCTCGGGAAGTCAGGGATCCTGTGGTGCACGAACGTGCGCGCGTGCCCGTTGGACCCGTCGCCGTGGGCGTAGGTCAGAAGGTGCACCTCGTGGCCTCGTCGCGCCTGCTGCTCGCACATCTGGCCGATGTACACCTGCGTGCCCTGGCGGGTGGGGAAGGGCAGGGCGGCGACGTGCAGGATGCGCAGCAAGGCGGCTTCACTCGACGACGGGCACGCACTTGCCTTCGGAGCACCGTGGCGTACCGGGCGGCGGGCAGATGGGCGGGAGCGACGAGCAGCTCAGCTCCTCGTAGGCCTCGCGACAGCGGTCCGGCACCTCGTCGCCGTCGATGACCAGGCAGTAGGCCCGGTCGGCCTGCTTCCGGGAGACCACGACGCGGCAGTTGTCGCAGTTTGCGGCGCAGAACACCACCACGCAGTCGCCATCCGAGTCGCAGCGGTTGTCCTTCTCGACGGTGTCGCACAGCCTGTCCGGGATGCACGCCGTCGCGAGAGCCGCAAGCACGCACGCGATGAGTGTCCGATCCATGTGGGAGAGCTTACACCGGGCGCTCAGTATTTCAAGACTGCCTCGATGCGAGCGACGTCGCCGAGCTTCGCGCGACCATCGAGGAAACCCAGCTCGATGAAAAAACCCACGCCCAGCACCTCGGCTCCCGAGCTTTTCGCCAGCTTCACGGCGGCGGCCATGGTACCGCCCGTGGCGAGCAGATCGTCGATGACGATCACGTGGTCCCCGGGACCCAGGTCATCTTCGTGCATCTCGATGCGGTCCGTGCCGTATTCCAGGGCGTACTCCAGGCTCCTGGTCCTTCGCGGCAGCTTGCCGGGCTTGCGCACGAGCACTGCGCCCACGCCGAGCTCCCGGGCGATGGGGATCCCGAAGATGAACCCCCTGGACTCGATGCACACGACCCTGGTCGCTCCCGCGCCGCGCCACGGCGCGGCCATGGCCTCCACGGCCTCGTCGAGCCCGTCCGGGTCCGCCAGCACGGGCGTGATGTCCTTGAAGACGATCCCCTTCATCGGGAAGTCGGGGACGTCCCCGACGAGCTTTCTGAGTTTGTCGCTCATGACTCCTCGTCCGCCGTCGTTGCGGCCGCATCGCCGAGCGCGAGCCTGCCGAGCTCGTCGATGCCGATGCGCTCCACGAACCTCGGCATGCGTTCCTTGCTCTTCGCCCCCTGGCGGAAGACCTCGAAGATCTTCTGGACGAGCGACACGGCCTCGTCGTCGCCCAGGCCCGAAGCGACGAGATCGCCGATGCGCGGCTTGTTGCCCGAGTTGCCTCCCACCACCACCTTCCAGCCCTTCTTGGTCCCGAAGAGGCCGACGTCGCGCACCCAGGCCTCGGCGCAGTTGAGCGGGCAGCCCGACACGCCGATCTTGGTCTTTGCGGGCAGGTCGACCCCCGCGTGGATCTGCTCCAGCCTCGTGCCCATCGCCAGGGAGCCCTGCAACCCGTAACGGCAGAAGTCGATCCCGGGGCAGGCCTGCACGTAGTGCACGCACAGGCCGACGGGGTGGCCCGCCCGGGCGCCGAGCTCTTCCCACACGGCCGGGACCTGATCCTCGGTCATGCCGATGAGCGCCAGCCTCTGGCCGCTCGTGATCTTGACGGTGAGCCCGTGCGCTCGCGCCACCCGGGCCACCGCCTCGAGCATGTCGGGCGTGACCACACCGACCGGCAGCCTGGGCACGATGGCGTAGGACTTCTTGTCCCTCTGCAGGATACCCGTTCTCGCATCGTCTTCTCTCATGGCCCCGACATGGTGCCTCATCCGGCCCGAAAATCAAGCCTCCTCCGGTACCGGGTGCAACTCGACCCGGACTTCGTGGTACGATGCCACCGAAGATCAGGGAGACAAGATGGGACGGGACCAGAAGACGAAGCCAACGCGCAGATCCGTACCTCCACCGCCGCCTCCCGGAGGGCGGGCGAGACAGAGCACGCTGCCTCAAGGAACGCCTCCCCCCCCGCCGCCCGTCAAGGAGCCCCGGGCGCCTGCGGACCCTGTGCGCGAGGGGATCGAGTTTCTGGACCAGGAGATCTCCAGCGTGGATCCCCGGGACCGCAGGAGGCTGGCGCTTTTGCACCTCGAAGTAGCAAGGCTCATGGACGAGGCCGGGGAGCCCGTGGAGAGGCTCATCGAGAGGAGCCTGAGAGCGGTGCAGGCGTGCCCCGAGCTCGCCTTCGTGCACAGGGAGCACAGGCGTCACCTCAGGGCAGCCGGCCGGGCAGAGGACGTGATCCGGAGCATGGACCAGGAGCTTTCCGTGGTGCGGGATCCCAGATCGAGGGCCGGCCTGTGCGTGCTCAGGGGGAGGTACGCGAGGGACACTTTGCGCAGCAAGGATGGCGCCCTGGATTTCGCGAAGGCGCTGGCGCTGGATCCTGCGTCGGCCTCGGCCGTGGAAGCCCTGAGGTCGATGCACATGGCAGGCGGCGACTGGGAGGAGCTGGCCAGGACGCTGGAGCGGGCGGCGGGCTCGTGCACGGGCGCGAGGGCCCACGAGCTTCGCGCGGACGCGGCTTTGGTGCGCGAGCACCTGCTCGATCAGGCCGGAGCGGCCGCGGGGCTCCACGCGGCCGTCCTGGCTGGCAAGCCGGACGACGCCCTGGCCGTTGCCGCGGCCGAGCGGAATCACGGCCGGTCGGGCAAGTACGACGAGCTCCTGGAGATCGTCGAGAGGCAGGCCGACGCCACGAGGCTCGCCGGCGTGAAGATGGGGGCGTACACGAGAGCCGGCACGCTGGCCGCCGAGAGGCTGGACGATCCGGAGAGGGCCATCCGGCTCTTCGCTCTCGCGTCCGAGGTGGATCCACGAGACCCGGCTCCGGTGGACGCCCGGGCGGACCTGATGCGCAGGTCGGGGGACTGGGAGGGGTACGAGCGCATGCTCGCGCTGCGCTCCACCATGACGGCGGGCACGATAGAGGCCTTGACGGTGGCGCTCACCAGGGCCACCGTGATGGCAGAGAGGCTCGATCGGCCCGGCGACGCGATCGACCTGTGCGCCTCGGCGCTGGAGGCGGATCCCACCAACGCGGGGCTGCGCACGCTCTTGTGCAGGCTTCTGGCATCGGCCGGCCGTCACGCCGAGCGCGTGAAGCTCGAGCTCTTGGCAGCGGAGAGGATCGAGGATCCCGTGCGCAGGGCCGCGGCCATGTACGTGGCCGGCACCACGTGCGAGACGCTGGAGGAAGGCAGGGCGCTGGCCGTGGGCGCCTACACCAGGGCGCTCGCGGCCCTTCCCGGGCACCGGCCCGCTTTCGAGGCGCTCAGGGGGCTCTTCGAGCGCGCCGGGCAGCACAAGGAGCTCGCCGATCTGCTCGCGCGAAGGATCGAGGTCGCGACCGATCCCGTGGAGAAGCGGGCACTCTACGCCCGGCTCGCGTCCGTGAGCGAGGAACGGCTGGGCGAGCCGGAGGCGAGCATCGCCGCGCTCGAGGGCCTGCTCGGCCTTCCCGGCACCGAGACGGGGAACAGGCCCGTGCTGTGGGATCTGCAGAGGCTTCACGCCCAGGCCGGACGGCACGAGGCACACGCCGACGCGCTCAGGGCAGAGGCCCTGGTCGTCACCGACCCCGAGGTCCGGGCGGAGCTCATGTGGCGCTGCGCCGTCGTGGCGGAGCGACGCAAGGGAGACATACCCGCGGCCATCGATGCGCTCGAGGAGGCGTTGCGGTCGTGCCCGGGCCACAGGCCTTCGCTCGATGCGCTGGTGAGGATGGCCGAGGAGTGCGGCGACTGGCTCGAGTACATGAAGAACGTGGACAGGGGGCTCGCTGGCCTGCCGGACGCGGAGCAGGCAGAGCTTCTCGTGCGCTCGGCGCGCTTCGCGTCGGAGGTCATGGGAGACGACGACGAGGCCGTGACACGGTGCGAGAAGGCGCTCGAGCTCGCGCCGGGCCACCCCGTGGCACTCCTCTACCTGAGAACTTTGCACGAGAAGCACGGACGATGGGCCGAGCTCGCCAGGGTGATGGAGCTTTCGGCCGTGGCCGAAAAGGACCCGGCGCGTCGCGCCGCGCTTCGCACGAGGCAGGCCGATCTCATGGCCGAGCACCTGGACGACCCGTCCCTGGCCGCGGCCGTTTACGGGCAGGCGCTGCGCGACAGGCCCGATCATCTGCCGGCCCTGGCAGGGCTCGAGCGGGTGGGGCTTCGGACAGGAGGCTGGGACGGGCTCGTGGAGACATACCGGCAGGCCCTGGCAGCGCTGGAGCTGCCAGAAAACAGGCTGCCGTGGCTCCGGAAGCTGGCCGTCGTGCTCGGGGTCAGGGTCAACAAGCACGAGGAGGCGCGCGCCCTGATCGAGGAGATCCTGCTCGCGAATCCGTCCGACGGGTGGGCCCTGCGATTCGGGATCGTGCTCGACACGGCCGATGCCCGGTGGAAGGCCACGGCCGACGGCCTGGCCAGGCTCGCCGCGAACCAGGACGATCCGGCCGTGGCCGCGGCGCTGCGCGAGGAGGAGTCGTGCATCCGCGCATCGAGGCTCGACGAGGACGGCCTGGCCCCGCTTCTCGCAGCGCTCGAGGCCGCTCCCACGGACCGGGAGGTGCTCGAGATGCTCGACCCCGTCCGGCTGCCACCCGAGATCAGGGCCAGGGTCACAAGAGGCTGGCTCGCTCGCAGCAACGACCCGCACGAGAGGGCCCACCTCTTGACGGGGCTCGCCGCGATCGAGCGCCAGATGGGCACGTCCACCTGGGTAGGGCTCCTCGATCAGGCCCTCGCCGAGCTTTCCGGCCACCTGCCGGCGGTTCGCGCGGCCCGCGATGCGGCCATCGAGAGGGGCGACTGGACCAGGGCCATGGAGCTCTTGCAGGCCGAGGGGCGCGCCGACGTCACGTGCAGCCCCCGGGCCAGGGTCGAGGCTTTGTCCTACGCTGCGGCGCTGTCCATGGAGAGGCGGGGCGATGCGGCCCGATCGCGATCCGACCTGGAGTCCGCCTTCGCCATCATGCCCTCGGACCAGGGCGTGGTGCGGGATCTGGGGAGGCTGCTCGCGGAGCACGAGCAATGGCGCGCTCTGGCGGACGTGCTCGGCAAGCACGCGGCCGCTGTGCCGAAGCAGCACAGGACGACCGTTCTCATGCAGCGCGCCGGAGTGCTTCGCGACCGGTTGCAGTCGCCGGGCGAGGCCGCCACCACGCTCGAGCAGCTGCTCAAGATCGAGCCCGCCCACGCAGAGGCGCTGCTCATGCTGGGCGACATCTACTTCGCGTCCGGATCGTGGCAGAAGTCGGTGCAGGCATTGAGGAGCGCCGAGGACAGCTTCGATCGCGGCACGGGCCAGTGGCGGCACGCCAGGCTGCGCAGGGCCCAGGTGACGTCGGAGAAGCTCGGGCTGCACGGCGAGGCCGAGTCCCTCCTCGCGGACGCCCTCGCACAGAGCCCCGGGGACCGCGAGATGCTGGGCCTTCTGGCCCGGGTCCGCAGGGGCGCGCGCAACTGGGCAGGGGTCGAGGAGGTGCTGGGGAGCCTGGTCAGGACAGCGGAGCCGGAGGAGGCCGTGGGCCTGTGGGTGGAGGCCTGCAGGGTCGCCAGGGCCCGCAACGATCCGCAGAAGCTGGCCACGTGCTTCGAGCGCGCGGCCACTTTGTCGCTCGACGCTCCCGCCGGCTTCGAGTCGGTGCGGGCGCTCGCCATGGAGCTCGAGGCCCCGGACGCGGCGCACATGCTCAAGGAGGTCCTCTACCACGCGCCCGCGGACAGGCTCTCCGGGAGCGGCCCCATGAGGTTGCTCGTGGCGGAGCTGCTCGCGGCGGACCAGAAGATGGCCGCGGCCGAGGCCGAGGTGAGGGCGGCGCTCGACCTGACGCCGGGCGACGCGGATGCCTGGGTCCTGCTGGGACGGACCGCGTCCAGCATGGACGACGCGCACGGAGCCCTCATGGAGGCGCTGCGCATCGATCCCTTCCGGCAGGGGATCTACGAGACCATGGTGCGCATGGGCGAGCGCGATCCCAGGTTCGCCGACATGGGCGGCCGCGCCGGGCAGGTGCTCATCGCCATGGGGGCGTTCAGCACCGGGGCCAGCCCGGCCAGGCCTCCGAGGGGAGACAGGAGGCTGCTGCGCCACCAGATCATCTCCTGGGTCCTGTCCCCTGCGGAACCGGCAACGGCGCTGGAGCTCCTGGTGCAGGGGGGGCTCAAGCTGGGCTCGCTCTACCCGCAGCCCGACCACGGGCCGCTGGAGCCAGTGCCCAGGGGCAACGACCTGAGCCTGCTCGTGGACTCGGTCGCGCGCCTGTTCGGGGTGGAGCGCTACAACCTCTACTACACGAGCACGCACGGCGTGACCGCGTCGTTCGTGGTGGACGAGAGGCCATCGGTCATCCTGGGAGAGTCGCTGCTCACGTCGCCCGAGCCCCTTTTACGCTTCCATCTGGGGCGGGTCTTCGCGCCGCTGGCCACGGGCAGCGCCCTGGCCCTGTTCCTGGGCGCAGACCAGATGAAGGCGCTCATGGACGCCATGGCGGGCCAGCAGTTCACGGGCATGGGCGACCCCGTCATGGTCTCGCGGGTGGCCAAGGTCCTCGGCTTCATGGGCAGACGCAGCCTGGGCAACGCGGCGCGCGAGTACGCGACCGCGCCGCCGGACCTGTCCGGATGGCAGGCCGGAGCGGCCGTCACGTCCGTGCGCGGCGGGATCATCGCGTGCGCGGATCCGTCGACGGTCCGCATGGCGCTCCACGCGATGGCAGGGGTGCCCCTTCCCGCGCCCGGATCCGCCGAGACATGGGAGGTGTCGCGCTCGGTCCCCTTCCTGGGGGAGATGCTCGCCTACGTGGTGAGCCCCGAGTACGGGACCATCTGCTCGCAGGTCGGCTGATCCGGCGTTCGCCTTGACTCGTGGGCGACAAGCCCTTATGACTTGTCCGGGCGTCGAGGGAAGCCGGTGAGAGACCGGCGCGGCCCCCGCCACTGTGACCGGGGACGGCCACCGCATTTTCGCCACTGGGACGGCCCGGGAAGGCGCGGTGGACCGGGAGATCCGGCAGCCAGGAGACCTGGGCGCCACCGACACGGTACGGGAGGTGCCCCCATGAGTTTGCTTTTCGCCATCTGTCTCCTCGTTCTGCCTGCCTGCGGGCCGGACCCCGGGCCGGTGCAGTTCGACACGCCCGGCCACATGGCCTTCACGGTCAACGCGGCGTTCGACTACTCGTCCGGGTCCTACTCCATCGTCGATCTGGACACCCTCGATGTCCTGCCCGACGCGTTGCCCGTGTTCGCGGACTCGGTGGCCGCCTGCGCCGGGGGCAGGATCATGGTCCTCGAGCGCAAGGGGGCAGACACCCTCACCGTGGTCCAGCCCGAGGCGCCGTTCGCGGTGACGGCCCAGCACTCGCTGGGCAGCGGCGCGAACCCCCAGAACCTCGTGCTCCTGCCGTCGGGCGACGCGATGGTGACCCTTCTGGAGCGCGACTACCTGCTCGTGGTGGATCCCGACACGGGCGAGGAGACTGCGCGCATCGACCTCGCCTGGGCCTCGGACGCGGACGGCACGCCCGAGGCCTGCCACATCGCGTGGGCAGAAGACCTGGTGGCCGTGACCCTGCAGAGGCTGGACCGGACCTCGGCCACGTGGGACCCCACCGGGCCGGGCTGGGTCGTGCTCGTCGATCCGGTCACACTCGAGGTCGTCGACGCGGACGCGGTCGCACCGGGGCTCGATGCCATCGAGCTTTCCCACGCAAACCCGTCGCCGTATGCAGACCTGGGGTGGCACGATGGCCTGCTCATCGTGCCCACCACCGGGTTCTACGGCGCCCTGGACGGAGGGGTGGAAGCGGTGGACGTCTCGACGATGACCTCGATCGCCACGCTGGTGACCGAGGAGGCGCTGGGCGGCGACATCACGGACGTGGTGGTGGTCACCTCCTCGGTGGGCTTCGCCACCATCGGCACCGCGGATCTCGAGGACAGGCTCGTGCGCTTCGACCCGTCCACGGGCGAGGCGGATCCCGATCCGGTCATCGAGGGGGAAGGGTTCACGCTGCTCGATCTCGATCTCACGCAGGACGGAAGGCTCCTCGTGGTGGACAGGGACCTCGACGATCCGGGCCTGCACGTCGTGGACGCGGTGACGGGCGTCTCGCTCGGCAAGGTCTTTGTGGGGATGGCGCCGTTCTCGGCGTGCCTGCCCTGATGAGGCTCATGGGGCGAGGTGGATGGCGCCGACCGCGTCCAGGTCGAAGCCCGCGCTGTCGGTTGTGGGCCACGGATCGTAGATCGGCTCCCCGAAGTCGTCGGTGACGCTCCCGTCCCCCTCGATGTCCTGTATGCGCACGAACAGGATGCTGTCCAGCGCCACGTCGCCCGACTGCACCAGGGGGTGGGCGCCGAGATCCGCGAGGTCGAACGGCGTGCCCCACCCCTGCTCGTACTTGCCGGCGATCTGGCCCACCAGGGTCGTGTCGACCGATCCGTAGGTGCCCACGAGATCCGATCCGAGGTAGGCGCTCCCGAAGCGGGCGAACGTGTCGCCGTCGGTGCTCACCTCGACGAACGCCAGCTCCAGGAACGAGGCGTTCAGGCCGTTCTCGAACACGACGAGGTCGAAGCCATCGCCGTCGGCGATGGGCGCATCGAAGGTCACGACGATGCGGCCTCCCTCGCCCAGGCTGACCACGCCCGCTGACGTGCCCTCCGCCGGCCCGAGCGCGCGTTCCGGCGTTCGCCACGTTGTGGTGACGTCCCGGCCGTACTCCACGGGGTCGTCCCAGCCCGTGGCCCAGGCCACGATGGACAAGTCGTCCATGGACACCGCTGTCGAGCCTTCGAGACCGGCGGCCGGGGGGTAGCCGTCGCGCACGTCGTAGACGTGCGCGAACACGTCCGAGGGCCCGCAGTCCGGGTCCGACGAGCGGGCGAAGACCTTGACGAGGCAGGGCGAGCAGCCGGAAGGCAGCACCACCTCCGACGAGCCCTGCCACGACTCCGGCGCAGTGGCGCCCTCGTGGGTGGACGTGCCCACCTCGATGTCGAACCCGGAAGGCGTCGCGAAGACGAGCCTGGCGCCCTCGTGCACCGGGCAGAGCACGGGCGCGTACGGGATCTCGCAGGAAAAGACGTCCCCGGCCGGGCCGCGACCGCAGCCGGAGGCGAGAGCCGCGTACAGGATGGCGACGGTGGCAGGGCGCACGGAGAAGAACATATCAGAACATGAGGCTCGCGCGTAGCTCCCGGGTGGTCTCGATGAGGCGGCTCACGAGGATGCGGGGAAACGACATCCGACCTCCATCATCCGCACAAAAACCGGGCGTCAGCCAAGGCTCGCGAAGGCCTTCGAGAAGACGTCCCTGAGGTAGAAGAATGCGTCCTCGTCGGTGAGATCCACGACGAGCGGCGTGATGGACACGCGGCCCTGCTTCACGACGCCCACGTCGGTGTCCTTCGCGGCCGGCAGGTCGAGGGGGCCGCCGTCGATCCAGTAGTAGGTCTGGTGGCGGGGGCTCTTGCGCTTGATCACGTGGTCGCCGTACTCGCGCTTGCCCAGCCTGGTCCAGCTCGCGCCGCAAGGCTTGCCGGGCGGCACGTTCACGTTGAGCAGGAAGCCTCCCATGTCGTTCATCGGGAAGGGAGTCGTCCTGCCGAGGAGCACCTTGGCCAGCCTGCCCAGAAATCGCGAGGCGTGCGTGAAGTCGTTGCCCTGCACCAGCGAGATGGCCAGGGAGCGCACACCCCTGAAGGCGCCCTCGCGGGCTGCGGCCACGGTGCCGGAGTAGAACGCGTCCTTGCCCAGGTTGGGGCCGTAGTTGATGCCCGAGACCACGAGCGACGGCCTGGTGGGCAGGATGTTGGCGAACGCGATGAAGGCCGCGTCGCCCGGAGTCCCGCTCACGGCGTACTTTTTCGTGTCGAGCTTGCGGACGAACACGGGCGCCTTGAGGGTCATGGCGTGGCTGCAGGAGGAGCGCTCCGAGTCCGGCGCGCAGATCCACAGATCGCCCAGGGGGCGCAGCGCCTCGGCCGCCGCCTCGATGCCCGGTGCCATGACCCCGTCGTCGTTGCTGAGAAGGATGATCGGTCTTGGT
>JBFYZU010000095.1:0-6003 GCA_041309365.1 Myxococcota bacterium | reverse complement strand
GGGGTCCATGACGGGGATCATGGTGAAATACAGCGGGGCGTAGGGGTTCAGGTAGGCGAAGAAGATCTGCGCGAGGTCGGGGATGAAGACGTGCAGAGCCAGCTCCCCCACGAGCGAGCCGGCGAAGATCGCGGCGACGAGGCCGTAGGCGAGGAGCACCGCGGGCACGGTGCGCTGCATGACGGTCGACACGCACAGGCCCAGGGCCGCGATAAACAGCGTCGTGCACGCCAGGCAGGCGTAGGTGGCGAGAAGAAGGCCCATGTCCGTGCCGCCGAAGCCGAAGCTCAGCGCCGCGAACGGGATGGACGTGCTCACGAGGAGCAGCACGTACAGGATGGGGGCGACGAGCTTGCCCACGGTGATGCGGGAGCGCGGCATGGGCGTGACGAGCAGCATGGACAGCGTGCCGTGGTCGCGCTCGGACGTGATGGCGCCGGCGCTGACGGACGGGACGATCAGGAGGATGAGCGTCATCTGGGTGAAGGCCACGAGGTGGAAGATGACCTTGCCGATGACCCAGCCCTCCACGGGCGCGTAGGCGCTCTTTCCCAGCTCGGTCATGGCGAGGTAGGCGCCCAGAGAGACGATGCCGAGCACGAGGATGTAGACCATGGGGATGAAGTAGGTGCGGTTGTCCCGCATCCTGTGGTCCACCTCCCTGGAGAGGATGGGGTTATGGAGAAGCTGCGCGAGCGTCATCGGTCACCTCCGCCGCGCACGGCGCGCACGAGCCGATCCTCGAGAGTGCTCGTGACCTCGTGCCACCTGACGATGTCGAGGCCCTTGCCGACGAGGGCGCGAAGCGCGGCAGGCGCGATCCCGGCGTCACGGAGCGTGACCGTGAAGACCTTTGCCCCCTGGACGGGCGTCACGGACACGACGCCCGGGATGCTGCCGGCGAAAGAGAGCATGTCGTCGGGCGCGGGCTCTGCCAGGCCGAGGCAGTAGGTCGCGCCGGCGGCATTGCCCGTGCCGGGCAGCGCCTCCGTCACGATGCGCCCGCGGTCCAGAAACAGCACCCCGTCGCAGATCTTCTCGAGGTCGGTGAGGATGTGGGAGGACACGAGGATGGTGGTGCCCCCGGCGCGCAGGCGGCCGAGGATCTCCAGCATGTCGCCGCGAGCCACGGGGTCGAGGTTCGAGAGGGGCTCGTCCAGAAGGAGGAGCCGCGGGTCTCCGGCCAGGGCCCTCACGAACGAGAGGCGCGACCTCATGCCCCTGGAGAGCTCCTCCACGAACGACTCCCCGCGGCCGGCCAGGCCCGAGAGCGAGAGCGCCTTCTCGACGAAGCGCGCCCTGGCCGACCGGTCGAGGCCGTGGGCGTCGGCGAAGAAGCGCAGGTACTCCGTGACGCGCATGTCCATGTAGATGCCCGCGAAGTCGGGCAAGTACCCGATGGCCCGGCGCACCATGGCGGGGCGCGACACCACGTCGTGACCGGACACGACCGCACGCCCCGAGGTGGGCACGAGCAGCGTGGCCAGGATGCGCACGAGCGTGGTCTTGCCCGCGCCGTTGGGGCCGACGCGCCCCGTGCCCGTCCCCCCGGCGCGGGTGACGCTCACGTCCGAGAGGGCCGCGAAGCGGCCGAAGCGCACGCCGAGGCCCGTGGCCTCGACCACGGGTGCGATCGAGGCGTTCACGGCACGGCCCCCTGCCCTGCCGGCGCGTCGCCGGCGATCCTCCACACGCAGGTCGTGCGCACGAGCGTGCTGTCCGGCTCGGGCGTCACGGTGACCCGGGGCATGCCGGGCGCGGCGCAGCCCGCGACGATCGTCAGGTCGCCGGCGCCCTGCTCTCCCTGGTACAGGTAGGGCAACGACTGGAGCACCCTGCGCGTCCACTCGAGGTCGGCGGGCGAGATGAAGGGGGCCTCGAGCTCGCCGATGGCCACGCCGGCGTCGATGCCTCCGACACGGATGCTCTCGCCAGGATCGATCCCGGCCCCGGCCGCGATCCATCCGCTGGCTGCGAGCACGAAGACGTCCGTGATGGGGGTTTTTGCCGTGTTGGCGACGACGATGCCGGTGCCGTCCTCGAGCCATTCCACCGAGAGGGGCACGGCCGGGGCCAGCGAGCTCGTGCCGTGGTCATCGAGGCTGTAGCGTTGCATGGCGATCCCCCTCACCTCGAGGCCGTCGGGACGGATGACGGTGGCAGGGGGCGGCGCGCCGGAGAAGCCCGAGGCCGCGAGCCCGTACGAGGGGGCCAACATGGGCTGGGTGGCTCTCACGCGAAGTGCGAAGGACCGCCTTTCGGGCGACATCAGCCTCACGGTGGTGCTCACCAGGGATTCGGGCGAACCGCCCGTGCCGAAGACCACGTGGTGGACCTCGAGGCCCGATCCGACGCCCTTGACCCCCGTGGCGAGCGCGTACATCCCGATGGACAGGACGACGCTGGCCGCAGGGACCATGACCCACGCCCACTCGCGCCTGCGCAGGCGCGCCAGGCCCAGGTGGATGAGCGGCCCCACCACGAGGATGATGACGAGCACGGCGCCCACGAGCACCCACGTGTCGGGCATGATCCAGCTTCGCTTCATGAAGGCCGAGTTGACGCGATCGGTGCCGGGGAGGGGCGTGCTCCACGAGAGGAGGCCCTGCTCGAGGAGCCATCCGGAGAGCCCGGACTGCCCCGACGCGACGGGCGCGAGGTGCACGCGGCCGGCTCCCAGCTTCGCCGGAGTCGAGGACGACGTCGAGAGGCCGGCCCAGGGCCCGGCCTGCCAGTCCGGGCACAGGTCGGCCAGGATCACGAGGTCCCCGCCCAGGGCCGTCCAGCGGCGCAGCGCAGCCTGCGCGTCCCCGGACAGCGACCCCAGGGGGGTCGCGAGCACCACGAAGAGCGCTGGAAGGTACTCGTACCACAGGGTCGGCGGCCGGCCCACGACGGCGGCCCACTCGGGCCTGGGCATGTACAGGCTCGTGCGGCCGGACGACGACCAGTCGAGCCTCTGCTGCACCTCGACGGCTGCGGCCGCGTCCGGCGCGATGATGGCGACGGGGCTCGTGGCGATCGGATCCGGGACGAGCGTCGCGCCCAGGAGCCTGCCCGTTGCGTCGCGCGCCAGGAGCCAGACCCTGGTCTTCGCCCCCCAGTGCTTGGCAAACCCCTGGAGGATCCAGCGGCCTTCCCGCTCATCACCGTTAAAGAGGCCAAGGGTCCTGGGGACGATCGAGTTTCTCTCCATGAAGCCCTGGAAGGGAGGCTGCGCCCCGGTGTCCGTCTCCTCGAACGAGAGCGAGACCGAGGTCTCGGGGCCGTGGTTCGCGATCCTGTAGCGAAGCACGACAGGGCCGGAGGCGGCGATGTGGCTGTCCAGGCCGATGCCGAGGATCTCGATCGAGACCGTGGGATGGGCCAGGTCGAAGGCGTCCTTTGCCTTGCCCGCCGGCCCGGCGTCGAGGGAGCGGCCGCAGGAGACGGCCACGAGGGTCGCACATAGAAGCGCCCGCGTCGAGGACGCGCCGCGAAACGACCGTCTCAAGTGGCCTCCCGTGCCATGGCTTCCTGCACAACACCCACGCAGGCCAGGGATTCCATGGGCATGGAGAATCAGATGAGGGCGCCGCCGATGGCAGGCACGACGATGTAGACGTTGCGCACGTCCAGGGTGGTCATGCCAGGGACGTCGTGCACCACGATCTGGGCGCGGAAGAGCTGTACGTGGTAGCCCTGCGGCAAGAAGTCGTTGAGAAACGTGATGGAGAAGCGCACCGTGGTGCCGCCCGACACCCCGTAGAAGGTGGTCAGGTCCCACGACGTGGCCGAGCTGGCCCACACCGGGCGGATGGACTTGATGAACTGGCGCGCGTCCACCGAGTCGGTCGGGTCGTCCTCGCTCCTGGCCGACACGTCCTGCGTGGCAGCACCGACGAGGTCCACGATGCCGTCCACCACCACGGCGCTCACGTCGCCGCCCATGGAGTCGTACACGGTCGGGACGCCTGCCGAGGTGTAGGAGCCCGTGTCCTCGGCCGCGGCCACGAGGTCGGGCCTCCCTGCTGCCGGGATGAACGCGAGGATCTTGACCGCCGCGCCCAGGATCTTCACGTTGCGGGCGTTGAGCGCGTCCATGGTCTCGGTCCACGTGTGCGCCGACACCGAGCCGTCGTACCAGCCGAGCGTGTCCGTGCAGTTGTGGCACGTGGCGTCGGTCACGGCCACGATGATGGGGTGGCTGTCCTCGCGAAAGCAGGCCGTCCCGAACATCCCGGCCGGGCAGCTCCCGCCCGTGACCGCGCCGTGAAACCCCTCGAGCATGGACTCGGGCTCGTCCGCGCCGCCGCCGGCGTGCAGGTTGTTGAGCGCGGTCTGCACCGCGGCGATGTCCGCGGTCATGGGCTGGCGCAGCTGGTAGGGCCAGTCGCCCATGTCGCCGTACACGCCGTTGGGGAAGTCGCGAAAATCGCCCACGCCCATGACAACGTCCGCGATGGCGCCGGACACGGCAGGCACGATGACCGTGGCGAGCGAGTTTCGGACGTTGTTGATGGCCGTGATCATGCTGCCCGTGGTGTCCACGAGGAAGAAGACGTCGCCCTTGCCGAGCCTGGCCGTGAAGTCCAGCTCGCGCGTGTCGGGCGCGCCCATGTAGGGCAAGATCACGTAGTAGTCCGTTTCCGGGATCTTCGACCAGGGGTCGCGCGGGTTCGTGCCGGCCAGGGCCTCCACGCCGTCCGTGTACCCGTCGTCGTCCGTGTCCGGGTCGTGGGGATCCGTCCCGAGGGTCACCTCGACGTCGTCGGGCAAACCGTCGTCGTCGGCGTCCGGAGGCAGGGGCTCGCCGGTCGGGTCGGCGATCGTGTCGTCGAACGGATCGTACACTCCGTCGGGCGGCGGCTCGTACGAGTAGTCCGAAGGGGTGTCCGCCATGGCCGTGTCGCCGGTCGCGTCGGTGGACGAGTCCGGGCTCATCCAGGGAGGAGGCTTGTCGGCGCCGCAGCCCGAGACCCAGGCCAGGGCGACGACCGTGGCGAGAAAACCGAGTACGACTCTCCGGGAAGATGACCTCATGCGGTCCTCCTGTTGCCCCATCATGATGGAATGCCACAAAAGTGTATCACCTGTTGCCCGTACCTCCAAAGGGATTTGCGCCGGCCGTTAGTGTACTTGACACGTACATATCATGACGCCATCATATGGACATGATATCCGTCAACGTGTCAGAGCTGCGAAACAACCTCTCCAGGTACCTGGGGATGGTCCGCAAGGGCAAGTCCATCCTGATCAGGGACAGGGATCGCGTGGTGGCCCGCATCGAGCCTGCCGGGGATCGCAACGCCAGGCCTTCGGACGATGAGGACTGGCTCGACCGGCTCGAGCGCGGGGGCCTGGTCCGGCGCGGCCGGCCATCGGCCGTGCACACCCTGCTGGGCGACAGGCCGGTCGCGGATGCCGACGTCGTCGAGGCCCTTCTCCACGAGCGCGAGGACGGTCGATGAGGTTCTGGGACAGCTCGGCACTGGTCCCTCTCGTCGTCACCCAGCCATCGAGCAGGGATGCCGAGTCGTGGATCGCCCAGGACGGTTCCATGGTGCTCTGGACGCTCGCGGAGATCGAGGTGGCATCCGCCCTGTGGAGGCTCGTGCGGGAAGGACGCCTCGACGAGAAGGTCGCGTCGCGGGCCGAGCCTCTGGTGCGTCGATGGGTGCAGCGCTCACACATCGTGTACGCCGTGGACGAGGTGAAGGAGATCGCCTGCAGGCTCCTCAGGATGCACGATCTGAGAGCGGCGGATGCCTTGCAGCTCGGCGCCGCGCTCGTCTGGGCGGACGGCCGGCCCGCAGGTCTGGTCCTCGCGACGTTCGACAGGAGGCTCGCGAGGGCCGCGGCGAAAGAGGGTTTCGACGTGGTGCCTCGCCTTGCCGGGTGATTGTCGAGAGAAGATGATGAGGTGGACGGAGATGCGCTGCAGGGCTAGACGATGCCCTGGTCGAGCATGGAGTCGGCGACCTTGATGAAGCCGCCGATGTTGGCGCCCTTCACGTAGTTGAC
>JBFYZU010000094.1:0-9567 GCA_041309365.1 Myxococcota bacterium | reverse complement strand
CTCTACTTTTCCATAAACGGCGTAGATCCCCGGACCCACGAGCGAATCTCCAGGGGCTCACGCATGAGCCGCGTGCTGCGCTCCATCGATCGCGTCAGGGATGCCCGATCACGGCTCTCTTCGCCGCTGGTCCTGGTGGCCCACTTCACGATGGTGCCAGGCAACATCTCGGAGGCTCCCGGGTTCCCGGCGCTGGGTGCCAGGCTCGGCTTCGACAGGGTGGAGTTCGGCTATGACATCTCGGCCGTGCCTCATTTCCTCAGGACACACCCTGCAGAGGCATCGGGCCTGAGGCGCAGGCTCTCCGAGGCCATCGAGGCGAGCCCCATTCCGGTCGCCACGCATCGGCTCCGGTACCTGGGACTCATGGACTGACGCCTCGACCGGCTGCGTCCCCCACGGCCCCCGACCACCTGTTCGTGCGTGTCATTCACGTGCTCTGGCCCATCCCTGCCCCGGTGCGATATCGCACGAGGTCGGACCTCTGTGAACATTGCGGGCAGTACCTCCGTCAGTGCATTCTAGAGCTCACGAGTGGGCCGGACAGGTCTATTCCTGGCCGGCAGGAGGAAGGACGATGAAGATTACCCAGCAACGACCGACCTATGTCATCGCGGCCGGCCTCGCCCTGGCGGTCCCCGCACTGGCGGGCCTCATGGCCGACGCTGCCGACGACAAGGCACCCGGATCGCTCACGGCGATGGAGATCCTCAAGAAGAGCGACGATTTCCACTACGGCTACGACGACTCGCATCGCACCATCAAGGTCATCTCCAAGGACAAGGACGGTGAGAAGAAGGAGATGATCTGGGAGATGTGGGAGAAGGGGATGAAGCGCCTCATCCTGTTCAACGACCCGCCCGAGCTCAAGGGCATGGCGCTGCTCGTCAAGGACATGTCCACGGTCTACATCTACGAGCCCGAGCTGAACAAGGTCCGCAAGATCGCCAACCACGCCAAGAAGCAGACCATGTTCGGCATGGACTACTCCACCGACGAGATGGCCACCTTCAACCTGCACAAGTTCTACGACCCGAAGATCCTCGAGGAGGACTCGGAGAAGGCCGTGCTGCTGCTCGAGCAGAAGGCAAGCGAGGACAAGGCATGGCCCATCCTCAAGCTCACGGTGGACAAGGTGAATCACTGGGCAGCCGTCAACATCGAGTATCAGAACGAGCAGGGCAAGAAGAAGAAGACCGAGGTGCGCAAGAGCTTCAAGAAGAAGGGCGGCCGCTGGATCACCGAGGTCATGGTCATGACCGACCACGCCAAGAAGCACTCCACCACGCTGGTCCAGGTCGAGTGCGAGTACAACAAGGGCCTCGAGGACGAGATGTTCACCAAGCGCTTCCTCATCCGCGAGGAGTAGCGCCCGTCCCTCTGCCCCGGACCTCGCCCACGATCTTGTCGATGACATCGAGGATCTCAGGCAGCTCCCCGATCCTGGCATCTACGCGCGGATCGCATTCCGGGATCCCTCCGAAGCCCCATGTGGCGAACACCGTGTGCGCGCCGGCAGCGCGGCCCGCGCTCATGTCCAGATCCATGTCGCCCACCATGACCGTGCGTTGGGGAGCAGCACAGCGGGCCTTCATGGCCACGAGGAGGCCATGGCCGGCGGGCTTGAGAGCCGGTGCTTCGTCCCCGCCAAGTGCGGGATCGAAGTACCTTGCCAGGTCCAAGGCCCCGAGCGTGGCCCGCACCAGGCGGCCGGCCTTGTTGGAGACCACGGCCAGGGCGTGATCCTGCACGAGCCTGTCCAGGGTCTCCCTGGTCCCCTGGTAGAGGCTGGAGCTCGACGCCGGGTCTTGTGCATAGAGCTCGACGAATCGCTCGTGGGCAAGGACGACCTCCTCGTGGGCAAAGTCTCGACCGAGCACCCTGGCCATCAGGTGCAAGGTGCCGTGGCCCACGTGCCTCATCACCTCGCCGTGCTCCATCGCGGGCAGCCCTCTCTCCGCGCGCACGGCGTTGACCACGCGGGAGATGTCGCCGCTGGTGTCCACGAGCGTGCCGTCGAGGTCGAAGACGATCAGCGTCGTTTCAGTCACGGCGTCACAGTCCCGGCTTCCATGCCCTGATGCGCTTCTCCTGCTCCTCTGTCAGCGGGGAAGGGAACTTCGCGTTGGTCGTGCGGCTCCTCAAGCCGCGCATGTGCCTGATGGCGGCACGGGGTTTCGCTGCGCCGTGTCGCACGAGGTGGCATCCCACCATGACTCCTGTCCGGCCGAGCCCCATCATGCAGTGCACGTACACGGGCCGGCCCTGTGCGATGCAGTCGTCCACGATGTCGAGCAGTTCCCTGATCGCCGCCTCGCCGGGGCAGCTCCCGTCGAAGAGCGCGAACCGGACCGTCCTGACGTCCAGGGCCTCTGTCTCTGCCAGGGCCCGGATGATGGCGTCGTAGCGCTGCTCGGGCTTCTCCTCCTCCGAAAGGGTGAGGTTCACCGTGCACCTGATGCCAGCGCGCAGCATGGCCTGCACGCGAAGCACCGTCTCCTCGGCGGTCTTGCCTCCCGGGTGCGGGCCGGCCATGAGCATTCCAGGAACGACCCAGTATGCCTCTCCGAAGGGGGGGGGAGCCGGGGCGTTCATCCCCATGCCACGAGAGGGAGATCGACGAGATCCTGGAGATCGTCATGTCGAGGCACCACCCTGACGGTGTAACCCTGGCGTCCGGAGTAGCGCAGCGGAGCGTCCGAGGAGCACATGACAGCACCATCCTCGGTCCTGTCGCACGGTGACATGGTCAACGTTATCCCGTTGACGATCGTTCCGTGCTGGTCCAGTGGGCCCCTGTGAACGAGCACGACCACGTCCGAGGGATCGAGCTTCCCCAGGTGGACCACTGCCGTGATCTTGAGGTTGTCGCCCACCTTCAATCCACGCGTGTCGGCATGGATGTCGAGGACCTTCACCTCTGGCCAGCCTTCCCGTATCTTGTTCTTCCAGAGAGCCAGGTTGTTTGCCCGGCGCCCCTCCTCGGCACGCAGCGATCCCCGGCGCCTGTGCGCCTTGAGGTAGAACCTGTCCGTGTACTCCTGCACCATCCGGTTGGACGTGAACATCGGGCAGAGCCTCTGCAGGGAGGCCTTCATGAGCTCGGTCCAGCCCCTGGGCACACCATCGGGGCCCCGCTCGTAGAACAGGGGCACGACCTCTTTCTCGAGCAGATCCATGATGGCCCTCGATTCGATCTCGTCCTGCATCTCGAGGTCCTCGTAGGTCTCCCCGCTTCCGATGGCCCATCCCACCTCGGGCTCGTAGGCCTCGTCCCACCATCCGTCCAGAACGCTCATGTGGATGGCGCCGTTCACGGCGGCCTTCATTCCCGAGGTCCCGGACGCCTCGTTGGGCCTGCGGGGCGTGTTGAGCCAGACGTCCACTCCCTGCACCATGTAACGGGCGACTTCCATGTCGTAGTTCTCCAGGAACACGACCTTGAAGCGGAACCGCTCCTCGCGAGCCGTTCCCACGATGCGACGGATGAGATCTTTTCCGGCCTCGTCTCGCGGATGGGCCTTGCCTGCGAGGATGACCTGGACGGGCCGGTCCAGGTCGTTGACGAGCCGCGCCAGCCGATCGGGATCCCTGAACATGAGAGTGGCCCGCTTGTACGCCGCGAACCTGCGGGCGAAGCCTATGGTGAGCGCCTCGGGGTTCATGACCTCGTTGGCGGCCCTGACCTCGGCTCGCGGGGCGTTGCGCCTCGAGAGCTGCTCGGCCAGGCGTCGCCTCGTGAAGGCCACGAGCCTCTCGCGGCGTCGCTCGTGTGTCCTCCACAGCTCCAGTGCTGGTATCTGGTCAACCCTATCCCATGTGGCCGGGTTCGCGGGATCCTGCCTCCAGCGCGGCCCGAGGTAGCGGTCGAAGAGCTGACGCATCTCCGGCGAGAGCCACGTCTTGTGGTACACGCCGTTCGTGATGTGTGTGATGGGCACCTCGTCGGTTCTCATTCCGGGCCAGAGGCTCTGCCACATGGAACGTGCCACCTCGCCGTGAAGGCGCGCCACGCCGTTGCGTTGCTGGCTCAGCCGCATGGCCAGCACGGTCATGTTCAGGGGCGCATCCTTCTGGCCGGGCTCGAGGCGGCCCAGATCCATGAAGCCCGAGAGGTCGAGGCCCAGCGCCGGGTAGTAATCCTTGAAGTACTTCTCGACGAGCTTCACCTCGAACTCGTCAGTGCCCGCCGGCACGGGCGTGTGGGTCGTGAAGCAGCTCGACGACGTGGTGATCTCCCGCGCCGTTCCGAAGTCGACTTTGTCGGCGACCATCATCTCGCGGATGAGCTCGAGACCCATGAAGGCTGCGTGCCCCTCGTTCATGTGATGGACGGATGGCTTCATCCCCATGACGGCCAGGGCGCGCACTCCGCCGATGCCGAGGATGATCTCCTGCAGGATGCGCGTCTCCGCGTCCCCGCCGTACAGGAAGTCCGTGAGATCCTGGTCGGCACGATCGTTGGAAGGCAGGTTGGTATCCAGGAGAAACAACCTCGTACGCCCCACGTCCAGCCGCCAGATCTGCAGCGCCAGATCGCGCCCCGCGAGCGCGATGTGCACGATCCTGGGTTTGCCCTGCTCGTCGCGCACGATCCTCATGGGCATCGTGGAGAAGTCGTTCTCCACGTAACTCTCCTTCTGGTAGCCCTCGAGGTTGAGATGCTGGCGGAAGTAGCCCTTCTGGTAGAGAAGTCCCAGGCCCACCAGAGGGACCCCGAGCTCGCTGGCGCTCTTGAGGTGATCTCCCGAGAGCATGCCCAGACCGCCCGAGTACAAAGGGAGGCACTCGTGCAGCCCGTACTCCATGGCGAAATAGGCCACCATCATGTCGGGTGGCCGGGTGTCGCCCGAGGCGTACCATGTCCTGGTCCCCTCCACGGCACGGCGGAACTCCTCGTGGGAGCGGTCCAGCGTGGCCAGGTACCCCTCGTCCTTCTCGGCCTCCTCGAGCCTCTTCTGCGAGACCCTTCCCAGGAAAGCCACCGGGTTGTGCTGCACCTGCTCCCAGAGATCGGGATCGAGCCTGGTGAACAGCGTTATCGCCGAGGGCGTCCACGAGAAATACAGGTTCTGGGCCAGATCCCGCAGCTTCTCGAGCCTCGCGGGAAGAGAGGGGGACACCTCGAACGTGTGGATCATCATGGCGTTCTCCATCATCGAGGTCAGCAGTCTAGCACATGGGCGCCCCGGCAGCGATCCCGGAGCCACGCTGTGCCCTGGAGGGCACGGGCGGTGTGAACACATGTTCACGGGGCCATGGCAGCGCGGACGGTGGGTGCAGAAAACATGGCCAGATGGGTCTTCACCGTGATAGGTTGCGATGGCATCCGGTTTGCTAGATGGACAGGCGACATCGAGGATGGAAAGAAAGGATACGGTGCCATGATATCGACGAGAAACTCGAGGCGGACCGTCGTCCCTGCCCTGGTCGTCCTGGTAGCCATCTCAGCGTCAGCGACCTGCGCGTCGTGCGGCTTCAGGTGGGTGTACAAGTCGACGATCTTCGTGGGGACCACCGACCCCCAGCAGGCATTCTACTCCGCTCTCATCGCAGTGAATGCGTACCACTACCCGTTCGCCGAGGTCGATGCCTCGGCGGGCCGGATCGTCACGGGGCAGGTGGATCTCGGCTCGGGTCACTGGTGCTCCTTCGACATACAGGTGCTGCCTACAGGCGAGGTGCAGATCGATCCGGTCACCAACTGGGAGAAGAGCCACGAGGGCGGTGTGCTCATACCGCGGGGCGTGCTCAACAGGGCCAACAACATCGGCCGCTACATCCGCAAGGTCGTGGTGGAGAAGACGCCCGAACAGATCGCGGTCCAGGGCGAGGGCATCCACCAGAGCGTGCTGTCGGGCCTGGCCCTGTCCGGTGCGAACCTGATACCAGCACCGGACACGGTGTCTGCCCCGGCCGAGCCATCGCCCGTCCCCCCTTCGGGAGGCTGATCCCTACCCAAAAAACACCATCGCGTCACCGCCCCCCGGTCCCAATGACCCGGTCCCAATGACCTTGCCTCGGGAGCGTGGTGAAGCTATATTCGCCCGACTGCAATCGAGAGGCCGTTGCAGTGGCTCAAGGCGAGAGGTTGCGCGGTGGCTGATGCCGATATGCTCAAGATGGAGATCAAGGCGATGATCGTCGAGGTTCTGGCCCTCGATGACGTCACCCCGGAGGAGATCGAGGACTCGGGTCCCCTCTTCGTGGAGGGGCTCGGGTTGGACTCCATCGATGCGCTCGAACTCGCGCTCGCCATCGAGAAGCGCTGGGGGGTCAAGATCCGCAACGAGGAGCTGGGCCAGAAGGTCATGTTCTCCGTGGAAACCCTCGCGACCCACATCGCTCGGAACTCCTAGGACCTCCCATCGATCGATGTCGTCCGACACGGTCATAACGGGGCTCGGCGCGCTATCGGCGCTTGGACGCGGCGTGAAGAGGCACGCCTCGTGCCTCTCGCAGGGGCAACGCTTCATGACGCTTCCCACGCTGTTCGATTCCTGCGGAGCGGGGCCCGTGGCCGAGGTCCCTGCGGGGCTGGTTCCCGCCGTGCCTGAAGGGCACGAGGCAGTGGGGTCCAGGGCATTCTGCATGGCCCTGGCAGTCGTGGACGAGGCCCTCGAGGATGCCGGACTGGCGTTTGCGGACCACTCCTCGACGGCCATCTTCACCGGGACCACGTCATCGGGAATCCTGGAGGGGGAGCGGGCCTTCGAGGGTGTCGGGCCAGGCGATCCGAGGCCGGACTACCGTCACTTCGACGACCAGTACGTGGCCGGCGCCCTGGGGCGGGCCATTGCCAGGGTCCGTGGGATCCGCGGGCCGCGCGTGACCATCTCCACGGCCTGCTCGTCGAGCGCCAGCGCGCTGGCCCAGGCCGCGACCGGCATCGAGCAGGGACGCTTCCCCACGGCGCTGGTGCTGGGAGTGGACTCGATGACGCGGATGACCTACTTCGGGTTCGGTTCGCTGGGCCTCATCTCGCCTTGTCCCTGTAGCCCCTTCGATGCCCATCGCCAGGGACTCACGCTGGGCGAGGGAGCGGCCTGCGTCGTGCTCGAGCACCGCGACCGTGCACGGGCCCGGAAGGCGAGGATGCGGGCTTCGGTCATGGGATGGGCCCGAAACGTCGACGGACACCACATCACCCAGCCGGATCCCCAGGGCCATGGCATCGAGACCTGCATCCGGGCGGCCCTCCTGCGCTCCGGTCTGACCCCACGTTCGGTCGGGCACGTCAACGCCCACGGCACGGGAACGCCCCAGAACGACCTGGTGGAGGGGATGGTCATAGGGCGAGTGTTCGGACACGGGGCGGTCGTATCATCGACCAAGTCCTACACGGGCCACACCCTGGGAGCCGCGGGCGCACTGGAGGCCCTGTTCTGCGTGCTCGCGCTGGAAGGCGGGACCGTGCCAGCGACCCTGGGCGTCGAGAGCGTGGATCCGCGGCTCGACATCGACATAGTGACCGGCTCCTCCCGGTCCTGCGATCTCGAGGCCGTGCTCTCCAGCTCGTTCGGCTTCGGCGGCAACAACTGCTGTATCGTGCTCGGCCGGATGGAGGCCTCGGTATGACGGTGGCGGCCATAACCGGGCTGTCCGTCGTGGCACCTGCCTTCCCTGGCGCGGGTGGGCTCGTAATCCGTGCTGGCACGGATCCGGCTGACGAGACTTGCGCGGCCCAGGAGTACCTCTCGAAGCGCATCCCGAAACGCATGCTCAGGCGCATGACTCACTTCGGGACCATGGTCGTGAGCGGCGCGCTCGCGGCCCTGGACGACGCGGGCATCACGGACGACCACAGGGCCCATGTCGGCTCCGTGCTGGGCACGGCCTACGGCGAGATAGCCGTGGCCTGCCAGATCTTCGAGAACGGGCTCGGGCCTGGTATCAGCCCCACCGCCTTCCACAACAGCGTGCACAACGCTTCGCTGGGATACCTGAGCATTTTCGGCGGCCTCAGGGGGCCCTCGCTGTCCATCTCCGACTCCACTCTCTCGGGCGAGCAGGCCCTGGTCGAGGCGTCATCCATGCTCTCTGATCCCGGGGCAGGGGCGTTCGTCGTGGGGTCGGGCGACGAGTCCTGCCCGTCCGTGTTCTCTCCCTGCTGGCGTGAGGGCGAGGAGGCTCCTCGCGAGACAGCCCGTGGCCAGGAGTCCGGCGGGATCATCGCCACGGACGAAGCCTGCGGGTTCGTCGTCATGGAGGTGGAGAAAAGGGCTCGCGAGCGTGGTGCGCGCACCATCGCCGTCGTTCGCGAGGCGCTGGCGGGGGCAGACCCGGTCCAGGTGATCGGCGCGGCCAGCCGCGAGCACGCGGCCCCCGATGTCATCATCGTGCCCGCGGGCCTGGACCGGAAGGCGGATGCAGCGATCCTCGAGGTGGTGCGCCAGACGTTCGGCCATGGCACGCCGGTCGCCACGGAAGGCGACCTGTGCGGGTACGTGCCTGCCTCGGGCGTGATCCGTTGCGTCATGGCCTGCCGGATGATAGCTCACGGTGCGGCCAGTGTGCTCGTCATCGGCAAGGACCTGGACGGTCATTGCACCGTGGTGCTCCTCGATGGCGGGGGCGGATCGTGAAACCGGCCTTCTCACCGTCCGATCTTCTGCCCCACAGGCCGCCCATGGTACTGGTGAAGGAGGTTCTCGACGTGGATGTGACGGGGATGAAGACGAGGTGTCGCTGCAGCGTGCCGCTGGGCTCACCGATCCTCGATGACGGGCAGGTACCGCAGATGCTGGTCGTCGAGATGCTCGCCCAGAGCGCCGCATGCCTGAAGGGATACGTCGAGCTCCTTCGCGGCACGCCGGTGCGTCCGGCCTACCTCGTGAGGATCGACGGTCTCGACCTGGGCCGTCCCCCGATGCCCGGAGAGGACGTGATTGTGGTGGCCACGGAGCAGCGTGGATTCGGGGACTACTTCGTGTACCATGCACAGGCGAGGACGGACCAGTGCACACTGGCGTGCGGCAGCCTGGGGTTCGTCGTGGAGGACCGATCATGAACGAGAACGGCACCGGGTCGCCCATCGAGCGGATAGCGCTCGTGACAGGAGCGAGCCGGGGTATCGGCCGCGCCGTGGCACTGAGGCTCGCCAGCGACGGATACGGCATCTGGCTGAACTACCGGACCGGCCGCGAAGCGGCCGAGGACGTGGCCAGCCTCGTCAAGGATAGAGGAGCCTCGTGCCGTCTCATGGGGTTCGACGTGGCCGACATGGAGGCTGTCAAGGATACGCTGGTCCCGGCCCTCGAGTCCCTCGACGGGCAGAGCCAGGCGCTGTGCGTGCTTGTCAACAACGCCGGCATCGCCCGCGACGGGATCCTGGCCTGGATGAAGAACGAGGACTGGGCAGACGTCGTAGATACGAACCTCAACGGCATGTACAACGTCACACGCACGGTCATCTCGTCCATGCTCGGCCGAAAGCACGGACGCATCGTCAACATGACGAGCATCGCGGGTCGAACGGGCAACGCGGGTCAGACCAACTACTCGGCCACCAAGGCCGGGATCATCGGCTTCACGCGCAGCCTTTCGCGCGAGGTGGCCAGGTTCAAG
>JBFYZU010000093.1:0-2592 GCA_041309365.1 Myxococcota bacterium | reverse complement strand
ACTGAGCATCGTCGTCGTAGGTGATGTCACCATGCATGGTTCCCGCGAGAACGGGCTCCATGACCCGCTTCACCCGAGGCTCGGTGAGCCGGGCGACGAGCGAGTCCAGGTGTGTGGCCCGCGCGAGGATGAGGTTCTCCTTGGCCTGCTCGACGTGTGCGGCCGTGATGGGTGTGGGCGGGGCGATACGCATCTTGTCGATGACCTCTCGGGCGAGGGCGTTGACGAGCCAGGGCTGCCCCTGGGTCAGCTCCCAGGCCAGAGAAAGGGCGTCGGGGTCGAAGGGCTGTCCGGTCTCCCCTGTGTGCTGGGCGTAGAGGTCCTGGAGGTCCTGCTGGTCGAAGTTGCCCAGGCGCAGCGACTCCACCTTGATGTTGAAGGGGCTGGAGGTGCCCAGATGCGAAGGATCGCCGCCGGAGGCGGCCTTGTAGTCGCGTACGTCGCGCAGCCCGCACAGCACCACGCAGGCGGGAAAGGACGAGGGGCGGTTGGGGTAGCCGGCGCGCAGCTGGCGCAGCACCGCGATGAGGCTGTTGCCTCGCAAGGCGTCGATCTCGTCGAAGAACAGGACGAGCGGGCGTGGACAGGAGCGTGCCCATGAAGAGAGGCCGTTGTCGAGTTGACCAGCGGGATCGGCGATCGGCCAGGGAGAGGGAGGCCTCAGCTCCGGATCGAGGTCATCCTCGGCTTGGCGGCTGATGCGTCCCAGTATCGCCTTCTGGGCCATGACGATGTCTTCGCCCGCGGCCTCGGCCGCCTCGCAGGAGAAGTGCAGGGCGGCGAGCTTGCCCTCTGCCGTGAGCATACGAGCCAGGGCGCGCAGGGTCGTGGTCTTGCCCGTCTGGCGCGGAGCGTGCACCACGAAGTAAGAAGACCGTTCGACGAGTTCCCGTGCCTCGGGAAGGCGGGCCAGCGGAGGGAGCATGTAGTGCATCGCGGGGTCGCAGGGTCCCGCCACGTTGAAGAATCGCATGGGTTGAATACTAGCCGGGGCCTGGGACAGCCGCAATCGTCTCTCTGGCCAAGTCGGGCTTAAGGCTCTCGCGGGTCACGGTACAGTCGCAGTCTCTGGACGGCACGGGCTGGACCCACACGCGCGACTACGACGTGGGGTACGATGCCGGGAGCCGGATCTCGCAGGTGGCGTCCATCCAGCTGTTCGGGAGGGACAGGGGCTTGAGTCTGCCTGCCATGACCTTCGAGTACTCGGAGGTGACGGGCAGGGACGTGGACGGTGGGGTGACGGGGGGGATCCCGGGGTACGGTGGGGTGGACGGGACCATCCACGAGTTCGCGGTGAGCCCGCCTCACAGCGTCAACGAGGGGATGGCCGACCTGTTCGATGCGAACCATGACGGGTTTGCAGATTTGCTGGTGACGGATCCCGTTGGGTACGACCACGGTCATGGGCTGTACATCAACATGTGTGACTCGTCCGGGGAGTGCTGGTTTCAGCAGACGGACCAGCCGGTGAAGATGTACGGGGCTCTGCCGGTGGGGTCGGACTTCAGTCTGGACAACACGAATCTCAATCCTCTGGACATCGACTCGGACGGGGTGGTGGAGTTTCTCCACATGCCCCACCTGATGAGCTACGACTACTATCGGATCGAGCAGGAGCCCGGGACGGGGGGCATGGACTCCATCTACGAGGGCTACTACTGGGACAAGGAGGGTCCCTTCGGGGCGTCCGGGGTGGATCCCGAGATCGATTTTTCGAGAGATGCGGCAGAGATCCGCCTGGTGGACCTGAACAACGACCACATGGTGGACGTGGTGAAGACGTCGGGCACGCGCATGCGCCACTGGATGAACCTGGGTCGCTGCGTGCGGGCGTCAGGGGAGACCGGAGAGGGCAAGTTCGGGACGCCGGTGTACGACGAGTACGGGGCGTGCGTGGACTGGACGACGGCATCGGTGGACTCGTGCGTGCTGCACAGGGGCTTGCCCAAGACGTTCTCGGACGGGGATCTGCGGCTGGCCGACATGAACGGCGACGGCCTGCAGGACATCGTGCACGTAAGAGACGGGGATCTGGCGTACTGGGCAGGGCGAGGAAACGGCGTGTGGGGAGACGGGGGGGCATGCCCCGCAGGGACGTACGGAGACGACCGGGAGACCCTCGTCGATGGCATCTACCCCGAGATGCGTCCGTCCATCCACGACGTGTACCTGTCCGACGTGAACGCTGACGGCCTGAGCGATGTGCTGCAGGTGCGCTTCGACGCGGTGGACGTGTGGATCAACGAGGGGGGCAAGGAGCTCCTGTCGCGGCACATCATCGACAGGACACCGGCCCACCCTGGCTTCACGGACAGGGTGCGGTTCGCGGACGTGGACGGGTCGGGCACGCCGGATCTGTTGTGGGGCGATGCGGGGACGTACCGGTACATGGATCTGACGGGGGGGATCCGCCCACGGGTACTCACGGCGTACGAGAACGGCCTGGGCAAGCGAGTGGACATCGAGTATGCCCCCTCCTCGGCCGAGATGATCCGTGACCTGGAGGCGGGCAGGACGCCCGATTCCGTCTCCCCCAACGTCTCGCAGGTGGTCACCAGCGTGACCGTGTCGGACTCGCTGGGCTGGACC
>JBFYZU010000092.1:0-5034 GCA_041309365.1 Myxococcota bacterium | reverse complement strand
TTTGACAGGACCACGACAGTCGGGAAAGACGACGCTGGTCCGGGCGACCTTTGGAGAATACGAGTACGTTTCGCTGGAGGACCTGCAGACCAGGAACGCGTGCCTCGAGGATCCGCTGGGGTTCCTGGAGAGGTTCCGGGGAGCGAAGGGGGTCGTGATCGACGAGGCACAGCGGGCGCCCGATCTGTTCTCCTACCTGCAGGGATTCGTGGATGAAGGGGGAGGCGGCCCTTTCGTGCTCACCGGCTCGCAGCACTTCTTGCTCGCGGATCGGATCAGCCAGTCCCTCGCGGGCCGGGCAGCGATCCTGGAGCTGCTCCCGTTCTCGTACGCGGAGCTCGCGGGGCGTGAGCCCCTCGATCCCGATGATCTCGTCGACGTCAGGGCGCGGCCGGGGCAAGAGGTGGCTGCACACGAGCTGGACCGGATCCTTTTCAGCGGGCTCTACCCGCGCATCCACGACGCTCGGCTGGAGCCGGAGGTCTGGCTGGACGGATACGTGCGAACGTACGTGGAGCGGGACGTGCGCACCCTCACCAACGTGGGCGACCTCGACACGTTCTCCAAGTTCGTGCAGCTCTGCGCGGGACGAAGCGGACAGCTTTTGAACCTCGCGGCGCTCGGGGCCGACGCAGGCGTGGATCAGAAGACCGCACGGAGGTGGCTGTCGCTGTTGCGAACGAGCTACATCGTCGAGCTGCTTCAGCCTCATCATCAGAACTTCCGAAAGCGGGTCGTGAAGACCCCGAAGCTCTACTTCGCCGATAGCGGCTTGCTCTGTCACCTGCTGGGAATCACGAACAGGGGGCAACTGAGGAGCCATCCGCTGCGCGGCGCGATCTTCGAGACGTTCGTGGTGGGTGAGCTGAGGAAGGCCTTCACCAACCAGGGGCTGAGGCCGTCACTGTTCTTCTGGCGGGACTCGAGGGGCCGCGAGGTGGACGTGGTCATCGAACGCGGGGGCAAGCTCGTGCCGGTGGAGATCAAGTCCGGCGAGACCGTGGCCGACGACTTCTTCACCCACCTCGACTTCTACCGCAGCCTCTCCGGCTGCGAGAGAGGCTGGCTGATTTACGGTGGTCGCGAGGTCTTCGAGAGGCGGGGCCACCAGGTCTGCTCGTGGTCCAGGCTGTAGGATCGTTGGGGACATCGAGAGGTTCGCGGTGGCTCGCGGAGGCTGCAATGCGCGTCGGTCGGATGGCCGATGGATCGAGGGATCACGAAAAGGCGGCTTGAAGGTCCTTCTCGCGGCGTTGCCGTCTCTGACTGTCAACCTGACGACTAGCAATCCGTGAACGCGCAGATACTGCAAGTAAAGCTCCGATAGTGGTGCCTCATCTCCCCCCCCCCAAGAGACCGCTTCAAGGACATCAGGACTACACACCCCGCCCTGGGCCGGGCGGCCGGCAACGGTCTTCGAGACTAATCGCAGAAGCCGATCCGGTTGAAGTACAGCACGGTTCCGGAAGCGATCTGGGTTCGCCACAGCAGCCCAAACTCGCTGCCCGTCCAGGCCAGCCTCGACTCGCAGAACCTCGCGGCAGGTGTGAGATCCACGGTCGCGCTCGTGAACATGCCCGAGGTATCCATGGTGGCGAAGAAGCACTCCTTCTCATCGATCCTGGTCCAGGTCATGCCGTACTCCGAGCCGGTCCACACGATCTGTGCGTTCCGGGCTTGAGGGGCCACCAGTATAGGTGGCATGAGCTGAGTGCCTTCAGTGTCCAACCGTGTGAAGAATGCACCTCCATCGATACGGGTCGCGATCCATGTCGTCCCGAAATCGTGTCCGTTCCATGCCAGGCTCGGGTGCAGGATAGCGAGGTCGGTCTCATCCTGGGTGATTGCATGCATCATGGGACTCGCCGACCAGGTTTCAGGCTCGACTGTCGAGAAGCGAATGGCCCAGAAGGACTCGATTGGATCGTAGATTTCTTCCCCATCCCAGGCGACTCCGAAAACGCTCCCGGTCCACTCGATTGATGGCGCAAAGGGATGTGCAGTAGGTTCTTCCAGCGTCAATGGGTCGAAGAGAATGTTGCCCCCGACATCGACTTCGACGGCTACGAGTGATGGCGAAAGGGGCGAGGCGGGAACACGCGTGTAGGTCATGAAGAATGCACTTCCACTCCACTCCATGGAAGGCCCACCGCAGTACTCGTCGATCAGTGTCTTGGCCGTGACCGGAGTGCCGGAATCGTCCAGGGTCGAAAAGTACGTTTTCATCGTCGTGTTACCCGAGTCCCAGGCCAACCCCCATGTGTCCGTTCCGTATACGACTGCCGGGTGGCAAGGCTTCGTGCCTGTCTCGATAGTTGTCGTGTCGCTGAACGAGCCTGACTCGATGTCGAAGTGCTTGAAGAAGAGCCCTTCTGGGGCCTCCTCGCCTTCGGACGTCCAGGCAATCGCGATACCATTTGACCTCGCACCAATATCGAAGTGATGCCGCCAGGTATCCACTCCGGTGATGATGATCGCGGCATCGAGGGCAGTGGGTCCGTCGATGACACCGTCGCAGTCCTGATCCACGCCGTCGAGGCAGATCTCCTCGGCGTACGGATGGACTCCGGGATCGCCGTCGTCGCAGTCGTCTCCGCCGCATGAGATGTCGTAGTAGCCATCACCATCGATGTCGTGGCAGACCTCCGAAATCGTGTCTTCGACCGGATCGGACGCCGAATCGGATACTTCGATGGGAATGTCTCCGTCGAGGAAGTTGTCGGTGTCGTACCCATCGGCATCGGTGTCGCCGATGTCAGGCGTTCCTCTGAGGTGGGAACCGGCGCACGCGGGCAGTGCCACCAGGATGAGCATACCCGTAAAGATCCATGGTAGTAGCCTGTCCTTGGAACGCGATCCACTGTCTTTACTGGCGCCGTGGTACTTTGTCACGCTGCCCATGATTAATCGTACACCGAAGGACAGGTATAGCCAGTGGGCATCGTGCAGTTGCATCCCGTGTTGGAATCGCACTCTACGTCCGAGATGTCATCGTTGTTCTCATGGTAGCAGCAGTCGTATCCGGTACCAGGAGCATCTTCCCCCAGGAAGACCATGTAGATGTCCTCGGTACATCCGGAGCATGTGAACCAGCAAATGTTGTCGTTGCCATACTGTCCGTTCGCTATTCCATTCGTGGCATTCTGGTCGACGACGAAAACCTGATCGTTGTCAGGTCCACCGCTTGGGTTGTCGGCATTTCCTGACGGGTAATTGGTTCCGGAGCAGACCACATCGTTTCCGTAGCCACCGTCTGGATCATCCGATCCGTCTCCACTCCAGATCCAGTCCACGACGTCGCCGCCGTGGATGTTCGAATCGTCGCCATCCTGGCCGTAGATCCTGTTTTTCGTGGCGCACGTGTCGTCTCGGGTGCTCTCCTCGCCGCTCGTCACGTCGTCGTCTCCGTCGCCGCAGTACAGAGTGTCGCAGCCGGAGTCGCCGCGCACGACGTCGCCCTCACCCTCGTCGTCGTAGCATGCGAAGCTCGCGTCGCCGTTGTCGGAGCACACGGAGTCGTCACCGGGGCCCGCGTGGATCCGATCCATCTGCGCCGTGGCGCCGGATTCGTACCAGTCGCCCCAGATGGCGTCAGCTCCGTATCCGTCGTCGTGCTTGCCGCACCACGTGGACCTGTCGCAGGATCCACCACCGCCACCCACGCAGTCGTTGAAGTCAGGGTCGCAATCCGTCGGGGTGGCCGTGTTCACGGCGTAGTCTCCGCAGAGCAGATCGCCTTCCCCGTAGGCATCCTCGCCCTGACGGCCGAATATGTAGTCGCCGTAGCCTCCACCGACCAGGATGTCCGGGTTGATCGAGCCGAGCAGCATGTCGGTGTCCTGGCAGCCGTAGATCTTGAAGCGGACGTTTCTGAGCGAGTTGGCGCTGAAATAGGTCATCTGGCCCACGCCGACCCCCCCGTAGGGGTTGAAGATGCCCTTCTGCATGCCCAGCGTATCGCTTCCTTTAAGACCCCGTATCTCCAGCGTCGTCCCGATCGTGGTGCACGTGGAGCAGCTCCAGCCAAGAAGACCTATCTTCTGGCAGATGATCGCCGTCGTCGGAGAGCAGGTCCATGTCCCGGACAGCGTGCAGTAGGAGCCATAGTATATCTGGTCTGCGTACTCGCTCCCCGTCTTGAGCGAAGGGCACGTGGCGAGGATGCCGTCGATCCCCTGTGCCCCCTTCGAGGTCTCCCAGAAAGTTGAGCTCTCCTCTGGCTCGTAGTGGCACACTTCGACCTTCTCGGTCACGAAGGAATCGTAAGAGATGTCGTAGTGGGTGACCTCCTGCATGTCTCTCGAAGGGCAAGAGTCGGGCACACGGACGTCTGCGAGGTCCACGAGACCTTCCTCATCCGCGTAGGTCGCGGGATCCAAGAGCCCGGGATCCTGGCTCTCGCCAGCAGCTGCCGTCGTGAAGTCGAATAGGAGCAACACCGGGAATGTGTACTTTAGTACGTCAAGGGGGGGGGATCTTTCATCGTGTTCTTCATGGTCTTTTCCTCCATTGATGGGGTGATATGCCAATAACTACCACCATCCGTGACTCACGTCAACTGCAATGGCTCGAAAGGCCGTTGTGGCCGAGTCTCTCGTGTCGATTATCGAGTCCAAGTCGGGTGTACCTGGCGCTCGGGTCCGGGTCCGCGGGAGCCTCTGGGGAGCAATCCGGGGGTTCGATGGCACGGGGTTCCACGGGATCTGAAGAGGGATTTGGTTCGGGCTGCTTCGCACTTTGTGCTTTTCCTGCGCGCTTTTCAGGTTGCCCCTGTCGTGCACGTTCACCTCTCGATGGCAGAGTGCGCGCACCGACTCCTGTCGCTTTGGGCCCGCCGCAGGCCGCCACGGCCAGCAAAAACGACAGCACGCCTGCCCGCATCATCGTCCCATCATGCAACGAACCGGGCCGACGCTTCACGTGCGTCTGAGCGTCCATCCCAGCCTGCCCACCTCGGTCACGACGCGCAGGATGCGGCGAGGGTTGAACACCTTCGAGCTTCCCTGCTCGCGCAGGTGCGACTCGATGGTGGCC
>JBFYZU010000091.1:0-15739 GCA_041309365.1 Myxococcota bacterium | reverse complement strand
CCCCAGGCCAGGATGACGGACGCGACCGCGCCCGTGAGGCCCTGCAGGAAGCCCTCGAGCACCACCGGCGCCTCGATGAAGCTCTGCGTGGCGCCGAACAGCTTCATGACCTGGACGAGGGGCTGCCGCTTGATGAAGGCGAGCTTCACGGTGTTGGCCACGATGAGCACGGCGGCCAAAAGGATGGACGCGCCGAACACGAGCGCCACCATCCCCAGCACCCCGGCCAGGCCCTTGAGCCTGGCCAGCCATCCCTCGTGCGTCTCCACGGACTCGACCGCGTCGATGCGGCCGATCCTGGACGCCAGGGCCGTCAGGTCCATCCGGTCGCGGTAGTCGGGCGCGAGATTGACCTCGACGACCGACGGGAACACGTCCACGGCCACGTCGCCGGCCCCTTCCAGGGTCGCACCGCTCGAGGCGAGGAACCGCTCGCGGAACTGCTCCGGACCCATGAGTGTCGCGCTGCGCACGCCGTCCACCTGCGAGAGACCTTCGGCCACGGCCTTCGCGCGCGCCGGGGCCACGCCGTCGTCGAGGTACACCGTGATCTGGTACTGGTCCTCGATGGAGCGCGTGAGGCGGTTCACGTTCACGATGCCCACGCCCACCACGAGCACCGTGAAGAACGTGAGGGTGAGCACGAGCACGTTCACGGCCGAGCTGGCCGAGTCGTGCCTCACGTTCTGCCAGAGCTTCTTCAGGATGTATCCCACGCTCTCCATCACGCCGCCTCCGAGGCCAGTGCGTCCACCACCCTGCGGTGGCGGACCGAGTTCTTGTAGTCCACCTCCACGATCCGGCCGCCCATGAGCGCCACGGTGCGGTGGGGCCGGCTCGTGAGCAGAAGCTCGTCGTGGGTGGCCACCACCACGGCCGTACCGTCGGCGTTGATGCCCTCCACGAGAGCCATCACGGCCGCGGCGCTGGCCTGATCCAGGTTGCCGGTGGGCTCGTCCGCCAGCAGCACGGGCGGGCGCGAGGCCACGGCGCGCGCCATGGCGACCCGCTGCTGCTCGCCGCCCGAGAGCTTGCCCGTGATCACGTTCTCGTAGCCGGCCAGGCCCACGCGGTCGAGGACCTCGCGCACCCTCTCCTGGATCTCGTGGGGCCGCCACGAGAGGATCTCCAGGGGGATGGCCACGTTCTCGCCCACCGTGAGCCAGTCCACCAGCCTGAAGTCCTGGAACACGACCCCGATGTTGCGGCGCAAAAATGGCACGGCGCCGTCCGCGAGATCCGTGATGTCCTGGCCGCAGAACGAGATGCTCCCCGACTCCACGACCTCGGCCCTGTAGAGGATCTTGAGGAGCGTCGTCTTGCCCGAGCCGCTGGGGCCGGTGACGTAGACGAACTCCCCCGACCAGACGTCGAAGCTGGCGCGGGTGAGCAGGGTCACCGAGCCGGGGTAGGTCCGCGAGATGTTCTTCACCGATATCAGGGGCACGTCGCCTGCGAAAATTTCCACCACACCCTCCGTTCGTGCACACCGAAAAAGGCCAGCGTGTCTTCGACGAATGGATCCTTCGATAACACAGCGGCGAGCGGGGCCGCAAAAAAGCAACCAAGGGGAGGGCACGGGCCAGGACGTGATCCGATGCACACGTGGGCGCCCGGCTGTGGAAAACGGCCTGCAACCCCTACATATTGTTACCCAAACCGGGCTCTCACACTACATCTTGTGGTTTTATCTTGACACCCGACAACATGTGGGGGTAGGTTCGTCCACTGTCCCGGCAGGACAGGACCGGGGCTACGCAACAGGTATCGAGGATAGTCTGCGCGGTCCTTCTTCGGGGGAACCAAAGGGCGCGGGCGGGGAGGATTTGTCATGGCGGCGGGTAGATCAGCGCACAGGACGAGGACACAGAGGGTGGGCACGGGCACGGACAGGAGGCGGGCCAGCGGACGCGGCATGCGATTCACCCCGTTTTTCACGAGGCCGGGGGTGGATCCGCTCGACGAGGTGCAGTGGGATCTCAGGGAAGCCTCGATCACGAGCTCCAAGGGCGAGACCATCTTCAAGCAGGAAGAGGTGGAGGTCCCATCCACGTGGTCGCAGACGGCCCTGAACGTGGTCTCCTCCAAGTACTTCCGCGGCCCGAACACGGACGGCTACAGGGAGCACTCCGTGCGCGGCGTCATCGAGCGGGTGGTGGCCACGATCGCGGACTGGGGCCGAAAGGACGGGCTTTTCGCGACGGCCCACGACGCGGACACCTTCGAGGCCGAGCTCAAGGCCATCGTGGTCAACCAGCTTGCCACCTTCAACAGCCCGGTCTGGTTCAACGTGGGCATCGACGCCCATCCCCAGGCGTCGGCCTGCTTCATCAACGAGATCGAGGACACGATGGACTCCATCATGCGCCTCGCATCGGTGGAGGCCACCCTGTTCAAGGGAGGCAGCGGCACGGGCACCAACTTCTCGACCCTCAGGTCCAGCAAGGAGCCCCTCGCCAGCGGCGGGAAGGCCAGCGGGCCGGTCTCCTTCATGCGCGGTTTCGACGCGTTCGCGGGCGTGATCAAGAGCGGTGGCAAGACCCGCAGGGCCGCCAAGATGGTGATCCTCGACATCGACCACCCCGACATCGAGGAGTTCATCCACTCCAAGGCCAACGAGGAGCAGAAGGCCTGGAAGCTCATCGACTCCGGGTACGACGGCAGCCTCAACGGCGAGGCCTACTCGTCGGTCTTCTTCCAGAACGCCAACAACTCGGTGCGGGTGACCGACGAGTTCATGAGGGCGGTCGAGCAGGACGCCAAGTGGCAGACCCACGCAGTGACCACGGGCGAGCCCATGGACACGTACGACGCCCGGCACCTGTTCGGCGAGATCGCCAGATCGGCCCACATGTGCGGGGATCCGGGCCTGCAGTTCCACGACACCATCAACCGCTGGAACACCTGCCTGAACGACGGCCAGATCGTGGCCTCGAACCCCTGCTCCGAGTTCATGTTCCTCAACAACACGTCCTGCAACCTCGCCTCGCTCAACCTGCTCAGGTTCCTCGAGGAGGACGGATCGTTCGACACGGAGTCCTTCTGCCACGTCGTCGACATCGTGATCACCGCCCAGGAGATCATCGTGGACAACGCCCGCTACCCCACCGAGCAGATCGCCGAGATGAGCCACAGGTACCGCCCGCTCGGCATCGGGTACGCCAACCTCGGCGCGCTGCTCATGGCGCAGGGGTTGCCCTACGACAGCGACCAGGGGCGCTCGTACGCGGCCGCGGTCACGGCCCTGCTCACGGGCGAGGCCTATGCCCAGTCCGCGAGGCTGGCCCAGAGCCTGGGCCCGTTCGAGCGCTTCGAGGACAACGCGGCGCACATGCTGCGCGTCATCGATCAGCACATCGAGGCGCTCGACACCCTCGAGGACAACGGCCCGCAGGAGATCCTGGCAGCGGCGAGGGCCTCCTGGTCCGAGGCGCGCACCGCAGGGGAGCACCACGGGTTCCGCAACGCCCAGGCCAGCGTGCTGGCGCCCACCGGCGCCATCGCGTTCATGATGGACTGCGACACGACGGGCATCGAGCCGGACATCGCCCTCATCAAGCACAAGAAGCTCGTCGGCGGCGGCACCATGCGCATCGTCAACCAGACCGTGCCCAGGGCCCTGCACAAGCTCGGCTACACGGATCAGCAGGTCGAGGAGATCACGCGCCACATCGACGCGAAGAACACCATCGAGGGCCAAAAGCAGCTCAAGCCCGAGCACCTGCCCGTGTTCGACTGCGCGCTCAAGAGCTCCGGAGGCACCCGCTGCATCGAGCCGGACGGCCACCTCAAGATGATGGCCGCGGTGCAGCCCTTCATCTCGGGCGCCATCTCCAAGACCGTGAACCTCTCGTACGAGACCACGCCCGAGCAGATCGAGAAGGTCTACATGGAGGCGTGGAGGTCCGGCATCAAGGCTCTGGCCATCTACCGCGACGGGTCCAAGCGCACCCAGCCTCTCGACACGGGCACCCGGGAAGAGCGCAAGGCGAAGTCGCGCGTTGCCAAGCGGCCCTTCAGGCGGCGCCTGCCCGACGAGCGCCCGTCCATCACCCACAAGTTCAGCGTGGGCGGCAACGACGGGTACCTCACCGTGGGCATGTACCCCAACGGCGAGCCTGGCGAGATCTTCATCAAGATGGCCAAGGAGGGATCCACCATCTCCGGGCTCATGGACTCGTTCGCGCTGGCCATCAGCATGACTTTGCAGTACGGCGTGCCCCTGAGCGTGCTCGTGGAGAAGTTCACGCACACCCGCTTCGAGCCCGCGGGCTACACCAACAACCAGGACATCCCGTTCGCAAAGTCCATCATGGACTACATCTTCCAGTACCTGGCCCAGAAGTTCCTGGTGCCGGCGGAGGGACCTGCCGCGGACCAGGAGCCGAGCGCCGAGTTCGTCGCCTTCGAGCAGGCCGTGGAGGACCCCGACCAGATCCCCCTGTTCAACCCGCGGGCCGACTCGCCGCCCTGCTCCGAGTGCGGCTCGCTCATGACCCGCAACGGGTCGTGCTACAAGTGCGAGAACTGCGGCTCCACGTCGGGCTGCTCCTGATACCCCACTCGAAGCTCAGAGCGGCGCGAGATCGATGACAGCGATCTCGGGCCTGCACATGAAGCGGGCCCGAGGCACGCGCCCCCCCTCCATGCCGATCCCCCGGTTGACGTAGAGCCAGGTGCTCTCCACCCGGTGAAGGCCGGCCGGGTACCAGATGCCCATCCTGTGGATCCTGATGAGCGGACCCAGCAGGGGCAGACGGATCTGGCCTCCATGCGTGTCGCCGGCCAGGTGCAGGTCGGCCCCCAGGGCCGATGCCTGCCCAACGAGCGCGGGGTAGTGGTGCACGAGGATCGAAAACCGCCCTCCCGGCACCTTCGCGAACGCCGGCACGATGCAGGACCACTCGATGCCCCTGCGCCAGCCCGGCGAGGTCGCGCCATCGCCACCCGGGCGCATGCGAGAAACGACCATGCGGCCCAGGGCCCCGAGCGCCACGGCCCAGACCATGGAGGCGACGAGAGCGACGACGAGAAACCTTCCGAGACCGACCATGCCCGCATTGTCCACGCCCGGCCACCCGAGCGCCAGCCGTTCCTTTCGGCTCGCGGTCGCTTCGACATGACCTGCCCGGGATGCTATCCTGCCTGCCGTGCAGCGGATCATCGGCGCGGTGGTCGGAGCAGCGGGCGGGGCCACGGGAGGCTTCGTCTGTGCGCTCGTCGAGCTCTCCCTGAGAAGGGCCGCGAACCGGGCGCGGATCCGCAGGGGCGAGCCCCCGCGGCGTGACGAGATCCTGCCGAGGATGTGGATGCTGGGCGGGCTTTCGGGCGCCGCCATCGGGGTGGTCCTGGCCGGGGAGCTCATCGCAGGCGCGGCGGCAGCGACCCTCGTGCCCTTCGCGATATTGCTCGCCGTGCGCCTGGCCGGAAGGTTCGTCGCATGCAGGAAGTGAAAGGCCCGGGATCCGAAGACCGCGCCCTGTCATCCAGGTCCATGATCGTGTCGAGGCAGGACGACCTCGACCGGGCCGACCTCGAAGAGGTCGATTCCCTGTTCCTTGGCACCCCGGCGATCACCGACCTGACCCCGCTCGAGCGCGCCTCTTGCCTGCGGGTCCTGGTCTTCGACGGCACCGGTCCCATCGACCCTGGCCCCGTCAAAGGCCTCGAGGGTCTCGTCCACCTCGCAATGTACGACCATGGCTTTATTGACCTCTCCTTTCTCGGGGCGCTGGGAGATCTGCGAGAGCTGTCCGTCGGCGCGACATCGGAAGGTGGAGAGCTCCTCTGCAGGGGCCTCCCGGCCATCGCCGGGCTTCCCGCCCTGAGGCGGCTGGAGCTTTACGGATCAGCCGAGGCAGGAGCGCTCGCCTGGCTCTCCTCCCTTGGCCGGCTCGAGGCTCTGACCGTCCACCGGGCGCCCGTGGATCCGGCCTGGCTCGCCACGCTCTCGGACCTTCAGCACCTCGGCCTCGTGGACACGGGCACGTCAGACCTCGGCCCCATCGGCGAGCTGTCCGGGCTCGTCGAGCTGTGCTCGCGCCAGAACCTGATCGCCGACGTCTCCTCGCTCGAGGGTCTCTCGAGCCTCGAGACGCTGCTCCTCGGCCAGAACGCGATAGAGCGCATCGATCCCCTGGCCTCCCTGTCCTGTCTCGTCCATCTCGATCTGGCGGAAAACCGCATCGCGAAGCTCCCGGACGACCTCTCGGCGCTCGTCGCCCTCGAGCGCCTGGAACTGCAGGACAACGCCATCGAGGACCTCGCGCCCCTGCGCGTGCTCGGTGCGCTCTCGGTCCTCGATGTCTCCGGCAACCGCATCGAGGATCTCTCCCTGCTCGCAGGCATGAAGTCCCTGCGCGTGCTGCGTCTTCTTCGCAGCCCGGGCCTGCAGGACCTCGGGACGCTGGCCGACGTGGCATCCCTCGAGTGCGTCTACCTCCACGACGAGGGCGGGCCGCCGCCCAGCGCCCTTGCCGCCCTTCTGACCAGGAGGCCGGGCCTGAAGATCCACTGACAGTCTTTAATCGGTGAAATCCCGCGCGAGCGTGGCAGAAGCACTCTGGCCGTCTCCATTCCAACACGGACAGGGGGTCAAAGTTGCCGTGGGCCACTCCATGGGATATCCTCATCTTGCATGAATCGAAGGAAGCTTCTGCTACGTCTCTCGCAGGGAGCCCTGCAGAACGTCTCCTTCGCGGATCTCAGGAACCTGGTGGAGGGATTCGGTTTCAGCCTGTCGAGAGTGAGCGGCAGCCACCACATCTTTGCTCACCGTTCTGTGCCCGCGCTGCTCAACCTCCAGGACGTCAAGGGGGAAGCCAAGCCATACCAGATCCGCCAGTTCCTGAAGCTGGTGGAACGACATGCACTGAAGCTGGAGGACGAGTGATGACCGATTACCACATCAACATCTTCTACTCGGAGGAGGATGGCGCCTACGTCGCGGACATCCCCGATCTGGAAGCCTGCTCGGCGATCGGTGCAACCCCGGCCGAAGCGCTCGCCGAGGTGGAAATTGCCAGGGAGGCGTGGCTGGATGCCGCCCGCAAGGAGGGCAAACCGATTCCCCAGCCCCGCTATCGTCCTGCCATCTACCAGGCCGTGCGCTAGGATGCGCAGCGGCGGGCAGGCATGCCCGACGGGTGAGACGACCGGAAATCGGCCTCGAGAGCACGGCAATCAGACGAGGGTGGGCTCGTCGATGAAGACGGCGGTGACGCCGAAGCGGTGACGAAGCAGGTCGCCCACGGCCTTCACGCCGGGCGTCTCGGAGTGGTAGTGGCCCAGCAGGATCACGTTCAGACGGTGCTCCAGGGCCATGTGGTGGTGGTGGTGCTCGCCCTCGCCCGTGACGAAGCAGTCGAGGCCTCGCTCGATGGCCTCGGTCATGGCGAAGCCCCCGCCTCCGGACACGATGCCCACGGTGCGGATCCTCTCCGGGCCGAAGGGCATGACCACGGGCACGCCGCCGACCTCTCTGGCGAAGGCCTCTGCCAGGTCGGATGCGCCGGCCGGCCTGCCGAGCGTCCCGGCGAAGCCGATGTCGAGCCCGTGGTACCTTCCGAACGGCGCCAGATCCGCGAGCCCGCCGATGCGCGCCAGCTGGGCGTTGTTTCCCAGCTCGGGGTGCAGGTCCAGGGGCAGGTGCGCACCGTAGAGGTTGATGCCCGCCTCGAAGAGAAGCCCCAGGTGCTCGCGCCAGGGGCCAGTCACGCGCCGCTCCTGGCCCTTCCACAGGAGGCCGTGGTGGGCCACGATCATCTGACAGCCCTCGTCGCGCGCACGACGGCTCGTGGCCAGGGCCGCGTCCGTGACCAGGCCCACCCTGGACACCTCCTTCGCGCCCTGCACCTGCAGGCCGTTGAGAGACTCGTCCTCGATGCCGGCCACGCGCAACGTCTCGTCGAGAAACCCGACCACCTCGGCCGTGCTCGCCATCCGGTCCTCCCTTCTCAGCCGCCGTGGGCGCGCGCCAGGTCGCAGAGCCTGCGCACCGATTGATCGAGCGGGGCCGTCTCGTCGCGGCCCTGCCCCAGGAACACCTCGATGTCCGGCATGGCCCCGATGGCGCGATCGAGCGCCGCGTCCGTGCCCCTGCGGTACGCCCCCACCGTGATGAGGTCGCGGTGCTGCTCGTAGGTGGCCAGAGTCGCTTTGAGCCAGGCTGCCGCGCTGCGCGCCTCGGCCGTGGCCAGGCGGTCCGCGAGCCTCGACACGCTGGCCAGAGGGTCGACCGCGGGCCAGCGCCCCCTCTGGGCCACCCGCCGGTCGAGCACCACGTGGCCGTCGAGGATGGAGCGCACCTCGTCGCTGATGGGCTCGTCCATGTCCGACCCCTCCACGAGCACCGTGTAGATGGCCGTGAGCGTGCCCTGCGCGCTGTTGCCGGCACGCTCCATGAGCGCGGGCAGCATGGAGAACACCGATGGCGGGAAGCCCCGCCTCCCGGGCGGCTCTCCCGCTGCCAGCCCCACCTCGCGCTGCGCGCGGGCGAGCCGCGTCACCGAGTCGAGCAAAAGGAGCGTGGAGAGCCCCCGCTCCCTGAAGCCCTCGGCGATGGACGTGGCCACGAAGCCGGACCTGAGCCTGGCCACGGCGGGCGCGTCGCTGGTGGCGCACACGACCACGGATCGCGCCCTGCCCTCGCGGCCCAGGTTGCCCTCGAGAAACTCGTTGACCTCGCGGCCCCGCTCGCCCACCAGGGCGATGACGATGCGATCCGCGCGGGCGTTCTTCGCTATCATCCCCAGAAGCGTGGACTTGCCAACCCCGGATCCCGCGAAGAGCCCGAGCCTCTGCCCCACGCCCACGGTCAAGAGCGCGTCGATGCAGCGCACGCCCATGGGAAGAGCCTGGTCGATGGGGCGTCGCTCGAGAGGGTTGGGCGGGGCCGCGTCCACGGGGCGCCACACGACATCCGGCGGCATGGGCCGTCCATCCATGGGCCGGCCGTACCCGTCGAGCACGCGACCCATGAGATCGTCGCCCGACGGCGCCAGAAGACGCCTCCCGTCCGAGACCACCGGATCGCCCGGGCTCACTCCCTCCGTGCGGCCCAGGGGCATGAGGATCACCTCCTCGTCGCGAAAACCGATGACCTCGGCCTCCACGGCCTGCCCACCCCTGGGCTCGAGCCTCACCACGTCGCCGGTGCGCACCCCCGGCACCGTGGCCGTGAGGGTGAGCCCGAGGCACGAGCGCACGCGGCCCGTGGCCATCATGGCCGGCGCCGAGGCCAGGGCGCGCTTCATCCTCTCGAGCGTCGGGCGATCCATGCCTGCCTCGCACTGTCCGACGGGGCGCCCCATCTGTCAACCGGGCGCGAGAGGGCATCCTCGAGGAGCTTCTCCGGGCCTGTCCTTACGAGCATTCATGCGCCCCGCTTCGCCCTCGAGGCCAGGACCATCTCCTGGGCGGTCCTCTCGAGGGTCGCCGCATCGAACGGCTTCTCGATCCGCAGGTTTTCCACCTTGCCCAGATACTCCGAGGCTCCCGGGGTGAAGGCGCCGCCGGTGATGAACACGACCTGCCCGGCCAGGCTCGGCTCCCTTTGCGCGATCCATGCGTGCAGCTCCATCCCCGACATCTGCGGCATCATCAGGTCGCAAAAGACGAGGTCGAAGCGCCGGTCCTTCTCGAGCAAGGCCTGCGCCTCCTCGCCGGACGAGACCGCGATCAGCTCGTGATCGGGGCTCAGCATGCGCACGATGATCGACCGGATTGCCGGCTCGTCGTCGACGACGAGGATCCTTCCCCGGAGCCCGGCACGGGCAGGAGCCTTCTTCGGCTCCTTCCGGTCCTGCGACTCCCAGTCATCCGGTACGCAGGGCAGCCGGACCAGAAAGCGCGTCCCCTTGCCCACCTCGCTCGCGACGCCGATCTCGCCACCGAAGCCCTCTATGATGTTCTTGCAGATCGGGAGCCCGAGCCCCGTCCCCACGCCGACCTCCTTGGTCGTGAAGAACGGCTCGAAGACCTTCCCCAGATGCTCCGGATCGATGCCCCTGCCCGTGTCGCTCACCTCGGCGAAGACCTGGCCTTTCTCGGTCCACGTGCGCACCCGGATCTCGTTGCGCTCGACGTGACCCTCGTCGATGGCCTGCGCCGAGTTGATGAGCAGGTTCAAGAACACCTGCGCGAGCTTGCCGTCCGAGCCGAGCACCATGGGCACCTGACCGAGGTCCTTGACCAGCCGCGCCCGGTACCTGATCTCGTTGGACGCCAGGCTGATGGCCTGCTCCACGGCGTGATGCAGGCCGATCGGCGCCACCTCGGTCCTGTCGACATGTGAGAACGTGCCCAGCCCCCGCACGATGTCCTTGATGCGGACCGTTCCCGTGAGGGCATCGCGAAACCGGTCGACGACGTCGTCGAGCATCACCGGGTCGAACGTTTCCTTGCCCCCGAGCATCTCGGCGGCGGCATCCGCGCCGAAGCGCGAGCCCAGCGCTTCGTGGCACCGTCGCAGGGCCTCGACCATCCTCGGCACGTCCTGCGAGAGGCTGTCGATGTTGTAGAGCACGAACGAGAGCGGGTTGTTGATCTCGTGCGCGATGCCGGCCGCGAGCGTCCCCATGGCCCTGAGCCGGTCGGACTGGGCGAGCTGGGCAGCAAGCTCCCGGCGTTCCGTGATGTCGCGGGTCACCCCCTGGACCAGGATCGGGGTCCCCTTCCCGTCGAGGACGACCTTCGCGTGCACCTCGACGGGTACGAGCTGCCCGTCGGTTCTCCGAAGGCTCGTCTCGAACACCACGTCCTCGCCGTCCGCCCCCTTGGCCATCTCGTCGGAGAGCATCTTCTCCATCCCTTCGAAGGAAGACTGCTCGAAGCGTTCGGAGAGCTTGCTGCCGATCCACTCCTTTGGGGTGTGCCCGGTCAATCGGGTGATGGCCGGGTTGACGTACTTGAGCTCGAGGTCGAGGCCCATGGTCCAGATGACGTCCACCGTGTTCTCGGCGAGCAGCCTGTACTTCTCCTCCTGTGCCCTCAGCGCCTCTTCGGCGCGTTTTTTCTCGGTGATGTCGTGGTAGACTGCCGAGAACCGCCCCGGGCTCGGAGAGCCGACCGTGAAGGACAGGTCCTTGTGGATCGGCGCGAAATGGGCCTCGAACGAGGCGGGCTCGCCCGTCTCGACCACCTTCGTGAAGGTGTCGAGGAAAGGCGCGGTCCCCGTTCCGTAGAGCTCCGAGGCCAGGGCGCCCACGGCCCGGCTGCGCGGGATGCCGATGAGCCTCTCGTAGGAAGGGTTGACCTCCAGGATGCGGTAGTCGACCACCTTGCCGCCCTCGTAGACCAGCTCATCCAGGCAGCTGGCAGCCGCCATGTTCTCGTAGATCGCACGGAACCTGGCCTCGCTCTCCTGCAACGCCTCCTCGACCCGCTTGCGGCTGGCGATCTCCCAGGCGACGTCCGCCAGGTACGAGGCCGTGCTCACGTCCTGCTGCGTGTAGTCGGTCGCCTTGTTCCCCACGCCCAGGATCGCCACGACCTTCCCGTTGCGCATGATGGGTACGACGAGCTCGCGCACCACCGGCACATGGCCCTCGGGCAGCCCCTTCTTGTGAGGCAGCGCCTCGTAGTCGTTGTGGACGACGGGTCGGCGCTGGCGCACGCAATCCACCCAGACGCCTGCTTCTTCGATGTCGTGGTGTGGTCCCGCGCTTTTCGCGGTGCAGAACCGCTCGACCGTGCGGGTGGACCAGGCCTGCAGCGACAGGGCGCGTTGATCCTCCTTGACGAAGTGGTAGAACCCCACACTGCTGCCGGTCATCGACTCGACCTCGTCCAGGGCCTTCTGGAGCAGCTCGCCGAGCGTGTGGGTCGTCGAGAGGTCGAGGAGCCGCAGACGCATGGACACCATGTCCTCGGCCCGCCTGCGGGCCGAGATGTCCAGGATGTGGGTGAGCAGGTAGACAGGCCTGTCCCGCGAATCGCGCTGCATGCGGGTGACCACGTGCGTCCACACCAGGTGCCCATCCCTGGCGATGTAGCGCTTGTCCATCGACCAGCTCTCGCGCTCGCCCGCGAGCAAGCTCCGGATGCACTCCTGGCTCTCCGGGAGATCGTCCGGATGGGTGATCGCGGTAAAGGAGGTGGAATGCAGCTCCTCGACCGAGTAGCCGAGCATTGCGGCGAATGCACCGTTGACGCGCATGAGCTTGCCGTCCGGCGCGGTCATGCTCTTGCCGATCGGCGCGTTGTCGAAGAAGATCCTGAACCTCTCCTGGGCCTCGCGGTTCTCGGCTGCCACGCGGCGCTCCTCGGTGACGTCCCTGGCCGTCGAGAGCGCGCCGGTCACGTTCCCGGACTCGTCCTTGAGCACCCGGCACCACCAGGCCAGAAGCCTCTTCGCCCCGTCGCGGCGCCGCTGCCAGCTCTCGACATAGAAGACCTGTTCCACGCCCTCGAAGAGAGGCTGGACCTTGTCGTAGGTGTCCTGCTCGCCCTCGAAGTAGAAGGCCGCCTCTTTGCCGACGACGTCGTCCCCGAAGAAATCCAGGCCGGGCTGGTTCGCCCAGGAGTAGACCCTGTCGGCGTCGACCTCCATGACGATGTCCGGTATGGAGGCCAGCAAGGCTTCGTATCGCGCGAGGCTGGCGCGCAGCGCACCTTGCGCCTCCTGCTGCGCGGTCCTATCGAGGATCGTCCTCAGGCGCTCCGCCTCGGCCTCGAGGGCCTCGACCTCGAGGCGCAGAGCCTCGTTCTGGCGGACGAGCTCCGGCTCGTCTTGTACTACCTTGCTCATGGGTCCCCCCCTTGCAGTTGAACGGACACCCTTGCGCAGATCTCCGGAAGCTACCCAAGCCCCGTCACGGGCACCCAGGCAAAAGCCGAGGTGGAACGGCCTCGATGGCACGGCCCACTTTCGCCTCCCGATCCGAAAGTAGAATACTCACAGAGACCTCATGGCGCAAGGATCGCCGGGTCAGCTCTTGATGGCGTCGCGGACGCGGTCCCACAGAGACGGGTCGCCGGCGTCGGGCTCGGACGCGAACAGCGTGAGGAGCGACCGCTGCTTCTCGCTCAGGTCCTTCGGGATGGTGACGCCGATCCGGGTGAGGAGATCGCCGTGGTGGCCGCCTCCCGTGCCGAAGCCCCAGCCCCGGGCCTTGACGATGGTGCCGTGCTGGGTGCCCGGCTTGATCTTGACGGTGACGACGCGGCCGCCCGGCAGGGCGATGTCGACCTCGCCGCCCAGGGCCGCGCGGAAGAACGGGACGTCGATGTCCGTGACGAGGTGCGCGCCCTCCCGGCGGAAGGTCGGATCCGCGGCCACGCGGTAGACCACCACGAGATCTCCTGGCGGGCCGTCGCCAGAGGATGGCTCGCCGCGCCCCGGGATGCGGACCATGGCCTTGTCCATCACGCCCGGAGGCGTGTCCAGCTCGAGCGTGCGCTCCATGTCGCGGCCGCCGGTGCCGGCGCAGTCCGTGCAGACGTCCACGGGCACCTTGCCCCTGCCGCGGCAGCGCGAGCACGGCCTCCTCAAGTGCAAGAAGCCCTGGTTGTAGAGCACGTCGCCCTCCCCGCCGCACGAGGGGCACGACCGGTACCCGGAGCCGGGCTTCGCGCCCACCCCCTGACAGGTCTCGCACACGGCATTGCTGCGGTAGGTGACCTTGCGGCGGCCTCCCAGGTACGACTCCTCGAACGTGATCTGCACCGAGAGCTGGACGTCCGCGCCGCGCCTCTTCTGCCTGCGGCGCCGGCCTCCCATCTCGACCCCGAACACGCCCGAGAACACGTCGAGCACGTCGTCCAGATCGAGCTGCACCGCCCCGGGATCGAACCCCCTGGGGTCGTCCGTGCCGAACGTGTCGTAGCGCTGGCGCTTCTCGTCGTCGGAGAGCACGTGGTAGGCCTGGGTCAGCTCCTTGAACTTCTCCTCGGCCTCGGGGTTGCCCGGGTTGCGGTCGGGGTGGTAGCGAAGGGCGGCCTCCTTGTAGGCCTTCTTGACCTGCTCTTTACTGGCGCCCCTGTCGACGCCCAGGATCCCGTAGTAGTCCTTGCCCATGGCGCTCTCGCCGAACTTATAGGGGAGCACGCGAGAGAACGCAAATCATCGGCCCAGGCCGCGCCCCAGGTAAGATGCGCTCTCGCGGGCCAAAGCCGAGAGGTCCGGGGCCACGAGGCGCGCGCCCTTCTCCGTGCGAAACCACCGGATCTGGCGCTTCGCGAAGTGCCACGTGTCGTTCACCATGCGCTCGAGCATCTCGCGCACGTCGTACCGGCCGTCGAGGTGCGCCACGGCGTGCCTGTAGTTGAGCGCCTCCATGGGCCTGAGAGCCGGGCCGTAGCCCATCCCGAGAAGCGCACGCACCTCGTCGAGGAGCCCGGCCTCGACCATGCGACCGGCGCGGGCGCGGATGCGCTCTCGCAGCGCGTCGGGCTCGACGTCGAGCACGAGGTAGAGGGCATCGAGCCGGTTCGTGGCGAAGCCGTGCTCGGCCCTCACCCGCGACGCGGGCCGGCCCGTGACGTGCAGGATCTCGAGAGCCCGCTCGATGCGCACGAGGTCGTTTCTGTGCACCACGGCCGCGGTGTCGGGATCCGCCGCAGCGAGCCGGGCGTGCAGCGCCTCCGTGCCGTGCTCGACGGCCTGGCTCTCGATCTGCCTCCGGAACTCCGGGTCGGCAGCCGGCGCCTCGGCCAGACCCTGCCTCAGGGCGCGCAGGTAGAGCCCGGTGCCTCCCGCCACCACGGCGGGCACGCCGCGGGCCGCCATGCCCGAGAGAGCCTCGAGGGCCTGCCCGCAGAACGTGGCCGCGTCGTAGTGCCCGTCGGGGTCCACCACGTCGATGAGGTGGTGGGCCACGCCGCGCCTCTGCCCGACCGTGGGCTTCGCCGTGCCCACGTCCATGTGCCGGTACACGAGCATGGAGTCCGCGCTCACCACCTCGGCCCCGAGCTCGAGGGCGAGCTCGACGGCCAGCGAGGTCTTCCCCGTGGCCGTGGCGCCCGCCAGAAAGACGCACGGGGGCAAAGACAGTGCGACGTTCATGACACCGAGAGCACCGTGAGCATCTCGTCGAGGCTTATCGCGCCCTCGCGCACGCGGGCCATGCCGTCCGCGACGAGAGGCACCATTCCCCGCTCGAGGGCCAGAGAGTAGAGCTGGTTCGTGCGCACCTCCTTGACCAGCTCCTCCTGCATCACGTCGTCCACCACCATGAGCTCGAAGATGCCGGTGCGGCCCTGCACTCCCATGTTGAAGCAGCGGTCGCAGCCCGGCGACCTGTAGAAGGGGCCTTCGTCCTCGCCGAGCGTCACGCCCATCAGGGCGAGCTTCGAGAGCTCGTGGGGGCCGGGCTTCGTCTCCTCGCGGCAGAACGGGCAGAGCTTGCGCACGAGCCGCTGGCCCAGCACGCCGCTCACGGCGGAGGCCAGCACGAAGGGCTCGACGTTCATGTTGAGCAGCCTGGTGAACACGCCGGCCACGCTCTGCGCGTGGATGGTGGAGAGCATGAGGTGGCCGGTGAGGCCGGCGTGCATGGCGATCTCCGCGGTCTCGCGGTCGCGGATCTCGCCCACCATGATGACGTTGGGGTCCTGGCGCAAGAGGCTGCGCAGGCCGGACGAGAAGCTCAGCCCCACGTCCTCGTTCACCTGGGTCTGGTTGATGAAGGGCAGCTTGAACTCCACCGGGTTCTCGATGGACACGATGTTGAGGTTGGCGGCCCGCCGGTCCTTGATGGCCTTGAGGCTGGCGTAGAGGGTCGTGGTCTTTCCGTGGCCC